>NZ_JBFUHY010000004.1:0-340454 GCF_056402155.1 Pseudomonas sp. P4_C1 | reverse complement strand
ACTTCAACATTGACTGATACACCGCCATCGCGAGCAAGCTCGCTCCCACAGGTAAAGCAGCAAGCAGTTACAGCTGCTTATTTCTCTACAAACGCTCGCTCGATCAGGTAATCACCCGGCTCGCGCATCCGCGGCGAAACCTTCAGGCCGAAGCTGTTCAGCACTTCGCTGGTCTCRTCGAGCATGCTCGGGCTGCCGCACAGCATGGCGCGGTCGTCCTGCGGGTTGATCGGCGGCAGACCAATATCGCTGAACAGCTTGCCGCTGCGCATCAGGTCGGTCAGGCGACCTTCGTTCTCGAACGGCTCGCGGGTCACGGTCGGGTAGTAGATCAACTTGTCACGCAACGCTTCGCCAAAGAACTCGTTCTGCGGCAGGTGCTCGGTGATGAACTCGCGGTAAGCGACTTCGTTGACGTAACGCACGCCGTGGCACAGGATCACTTTTTCGAAACGCTCGTAGGTTTCCGGGTCCTGGATGACGCTCATGAACGGCGCCAGACCGGTACCGGTACTGAGCAGGTACAGATGTTTGCCAGGCTTCAAGTCATCCAGCACCAGCGTGCCGGTAGGCTTCTTGCTGATGATGATCTCGTCGCCTTCCTTCAGATGCTGCAACTGCGAAGTCAGCGGACCATCAGGTACCTTGATGCTGAAGAACTCGAGATGCTCTTCCCAGTTCGGGCTGGCAATCGAGTAAGCACGCATAAGCGGGCGGCCGTTGGGCTGTTGCAGGCCGATCATCACGAACTGACCGTTCTCGAAGCGCAGGCCCGGATCACGGGTGCACTTGAAGCTGAACAGAGTGTCGTTCCAGTGGTGAACACTGAGGACACGCTCGTGGTTCATGTTGCTCATGTACGTGGGACTCCTGGAGATTTGTCTGCGCGTGTTCGGTGTGCTCTGCAAGGAAAGCCAACTCTGCGCAATTGCATCGCATTCTAAAGGCAGAGACAATATCTGTTAAATGGATTATTAAGATAAGGGTTATCGGTTATATAGATATGCGATTTACTCTCCGTCAACTTCAAGTATTCGTCGCCGTCGCCCAGCAGGAAAGCGTATCCCGTGCTGCGGGGTTGCTCAACCTCTCGCAATCGGCGGCGAGCACCTCGATCACCGAACTGGAGCGCCAGTGCAGCTGCCAGTTGTTCGACCGCGCCGGCAAACGGTTGAGCCTCAACGCGCTCGGTAAACAGCTGCTGCCCCAGGCTGTGGCCTTGCTGGACCAGGCCAAGGAAATCGAAGACCTGCTCAACGGCAAGTCCGGCTTCGGCTCGCTGGCCGTAGGCGCGACCCTGACCATCGGCAATTACCTGGCCACCCTGCTGATCGGCAGCTTCATGCAGCGCCATCCGGAAAGCCAGGTGAAGCTGCACGTGCAGAACACTGCCAATATCGTGCAGCAAGTGGCCCACTATGAAATTGATCTGGGTCTGATCGAAGGCGACTGCAGCCACCCGGACATCGAAGTACAAAGCTGGGTCGAGGACGAACTGGTGGTATTTTGCGCCCCTCAGCATCCGCTGGCCAGGCGCGGCGCGGCGACCATGGATGAGTTGAGTCACGAAGCCTGGATCTTGCGCGAACAAGGCTCAGGCACGCGGTTGACCTTCGATCAAGCCATGCGCCATCACCGCACTTCGTTAAACATCCGCCTGGAGCTCGAGCACACCGAAGCGATCAAGCGCGCGGTGGAGTCAGGTTTGGGGATTGGCTGCATTTCCAGGCTGGCATTGCGCGACGCATTCCGCCGCGGCAGCCTGGTGCCTGTCGAGACGCCGGATCTGGATCTGGCGCGACAGTTTTATTTCATCTGGCATAAACAGAAATATCAGACCTCGGCGATGCGCGAGTTTCTCGAACTGTGCCGCGCCTTCACCGCCGGGGTCCAGCGCAGCGACGAGATCGTGCTGCCGACGATCGCCTAGAGCAGAATTACCGCCCACACCAGGGCAATCATGCTCAGTGCCACGAACTGGGCGGCACTGCCCATGTCCTTGGCATTCTTGGACAGCGGGTGCCGTTCAAGGGAAATGCGGTCGATGGCCGCTTCCACTGCCGAGTTGAGCAACTCGACGATCAACGCCAACAGGCATACCGCGATCAGCAACGCCCGTTCAACCCGGCTGACATTCAGGAAGAACGACRGGGGAATCAGGATGACGTTGAGCAATACCAATTGCCGAAAGGCGGCTTCACCGGTGAAGGCTGCGCGCAGGCCGTCCAGCGAATAACCGGAGGCATTGAGAATACGTTTCAGGCCGGTCTGGCCTTTGAAAGGTGACATAGAGTGGGCAACTGACAAAAAAGAAGTGGGAAAGCTAGATCAACCAAAGTCAAAAAAGCGTGAAGTCGCCAGCCTTTAATGGCTGGAAATTGACTCAAGTTGTTGCAAGAGCAGCGCGGCCTGGGTCCGGGTCCGCACATTCAGTTTACGGAAAATCGCGGTCACGTGCGCCTTGATCGTCGCCTCGGAAACACTCAGCACGTAGGCGATCTGCTTATTCAGCAAGCCTTCGCAGACCATGGTCAGCACCCGGAATTGCTGCGGCGTCAGGCTGGCAAGACCTTCGCTGGCCGCCTTGGCCTCTTCCGAGACGCTGACCGCTTCGAACGCCTGCGGCGGCCAGAACACGTCACCATCGAGGACCGCACGCACGGCTTTCTGGATCACACTCAAGTCGCTGGATTTGGGAATGAAGCCACTGGCGCCGAATTCACGAGACTTGACCATGATGGTCGGCTCTTCCTGGGCCGAAACCATGACCACCGGAATCTGCGGGTACTGACCGCGCAGCAGGACCAGTCCGGAAAAACCGTAGGCTCCCGGCATGTTCAGGTCCAGCAGCACCAGATCCCAATCGGATTTTTCCGTCAGGCGGACTTCCAGTTCGGCGATGCTCGCCACTTCCACCAGACGGACATCCGGGCCAAGGCCCAGGGTCAGCGCTTGATGCAAGGCACTACGGAAAAGTGGGTGGTCATCGGCAATCAGGATTTCGTATGTGGCCATTTTTCAAATGATCCTGTTTTTTTTCATGGGACGCCCGATGCATTCGGACCTCGCCAAAGCACCTCAAGGCACAGCCACGGAGCTGCACCGACAAGGCACGTTCAACGCAAAAAACGCGTTGCAAATTCAGGCCGCACCCTGATCGGAGCCAAGCATGCCCAGCGAAGCCAGGGTGGTCAAGCAGCATGGCCGGTACAGGTTATTGCAGCATGCGCAACAATCAGCCCATCAACGGAGTGACCGGCTGAACATAGGGCATCAACTCGGCGTGCGCCGGGGTCGAAACGTTCATGTCCAACTGATGTTTGGCGTCGAGGTAATGCTGGCTGAACACATCGAAGTAGGCATCCAGCGCCGAGGCTGCGGTTACATCGCCTGCAAGGTCGAGGCACAGCGCCGCCACTTCCGCCGTGCACAGATGCTCGCTGCGAGTCGAGCGGCGCAACCGGTAGCGGGAGAGTTTCTCCGGCAGCAGGCTGAGGATCGGCAGTCGGTCAAAATAGGGGCTCTTGCGAAAGATCTTCCGCGCTTCGGTCCAGGTCGCATCCAACAGAATGAACAGCGGGCGCTTCGTGCCATCGACGTCCACAGTGTTTGTCACGCGTTCAGGTTCGACGTACTCCCCCGGAAACACCAGATAAGGCTGCCATTGCGGGTCGGACAATAGCGCCAGCAACTTCGGATCGATCTCGGTACGGGACCAGATGAAGGCATGGTTGTCAGGTACCACGTCGGCGATCAGCCAACCGGTGTTGCTTGGTTTGAACACTTCCTTGTTGGTCATGATCAGACACACGCCGGAGCGGGTAGCGACCTGCGGACGCCATGCGCACAGGCAGTGACTCTCGATCACCCGGCAGTCACGGCAGCGCGTCGCGCGCCAGCCGCGGGCCTGAATCGGCTTGATGCCCTCCTCCTCGCGCTGATCGCGCAAACGGGCGACGGCATTCAACGCAAAGCGCGCGGGGGTATGGCTCATAGCGGGCAACGCCCACAGAGAAGGGAAATCGACACGAAAAACACTCGACAGGGTAAAAAGTGCCAGCAGTTTACCAGACCGCCCGGCGCAAGCCTGTACCGTCCAGCCCACCTCCCCTATAATCCGCCGCCACTGAACGCACAGTCACGTGACGGGTCAAAGCCCCATCACTGAACCAGGAGAGTTTCATGCTGCGCCTTATCGTTCCTACCGCGGCCATTTTGCTGGCGTCGTCCTTCAACGCCCAGGCTGCGTCCTTGAAAGACACGGAACTGAACAAAATGCTGCAAAACGTCGCCACCCAGAGCAGCGTCGGCACTCCGCGAGCGATCAACGAAGACATTCTCGATCAAGGCTACACCGTTGAAGGCAAACAGCTGATCAACCACCTGAGCGTGCAGAGCAGCCACGCCGACAAGATGCGTGCAGACCCGAAAGCCGTGTACTTCCAGTTGGGGGCTTCTGTCTGCCGAAACGAAGGGTTTCGCAAGCTGATGGCCAGGGGCGCAATCATGCGTTACGACTTCACCGAGGTGAAGACCAACCGCCCGGTCGGCTCCGCAAGCTTCCAGGAATCGGATTGCCTGCAACCGGCCAGGAAGAAAAAGTAATCACCTGGAATTGGCGCGCCGCTGTTCATCTTCGGCGCGCAGTTCTGCCAGCAGCGCCTGCAAGTAATGTGAACGGCGTTCGCCACCGCGCAAACGTCGGCAGCACTCCTCTTCGAGACTCAAATGATGGGTCTCGGCTGATGACTTCAGCAACCGATACAGCTGCGTATCGATCTCCAGAACGACTCTGGCCATGGTTTCCCGCCTCCCTGCACTTCACTCATGTTTGAGTGATAAATCCTTGAATCGCTTGTACCGTGCGCCCTGCCGTTGACGCAAAGTTGTCGTGTGACGCTTGTAACTTAGTAAATCAGAGCGCCGCACATGCGACGAACGTTCAGACGAGCGGTGAATACACCTTGCAAATCGTCAATAAGCGGTTGCCAGGAAAGACGTTGTAGCGCAATGATCAAGGCAGCGCAAATCACTGTGAAGGTCTAGATTTCAGGGTATCCACGTTCACTTTTTCAGGGCTGGAAAGGGGCTGGCCGTCGCTTGTCGTGCAGTGCGAACGTTTCTTTCATCCAAGGGAAAAACAGGGCCTGTTTGGATGATCCGATGTTTTCGGATCAAGTAGATCGCCCAGGCATGGGCCTGGGCAGACAGCGACACATGGAGTGTCGTGGCTCCGACGTACGTTGTCGGGCCGAAGGTTCTGTGCAGAAGGAGAAGTTGAATGCCTTACCAACCGAATGACCTCCTGAGCCGTCATTTTGAAGAAAGCGGCCACGACCTCATCAGCAAGGTCGAAGAACAACTCAAGCTGATTTCACCCAACAGCCCGAACATCCCGATCTACCGCGACATGATCCTGACCGTGCTGCGCATGGCTCAGGAAGACCACAATCGCTGGAATGCCAAAATCACCCTGCAAGCCCTGCGCGAGCTGGAACAGGCTTTCCGCGTGCTCGAACAGTTCAAGGGGCGACGCAAAGTCACTGTTTTCGGCTCGGCCCGTACCCCCATGGAACATCCGCTCTATAGCATGGCCCGGGAACTCGGCACCGCGCTGGCGCGCTCGGACCTGATGGTGATCACTGGCGCCGGTGGCGGCATCATGGCCGCCGCCCATGAAGGCGCCGGTCTGACACACAGCCTGGGGTTCAACATCACGCTGCCCTTCGAGCAACATGCCAACCCTACTGTCGACGGCACGACCAACCTGCTGCCCTTCCACTTCTTCTTCACTCGCAAGCTGTTCTTCGTCAAGGAAGCCGATGCCCTGGTGCTGTGCCCGGGCGGCTTCGGTACGCTGGATGAAGCGCTGGAAGTGCTGACGCTGATCCAGACCGGCAAGAGCCCATTGGTGCCAGTGGTGCTACTGGACATGCCGGGCGGCAAATTCTGGCAAGGCGCACTGGACTTCATTCACCAGCAACTGGAGGAAAACCACTACATCCTGCCCACTGACATGAAGCTGGTGAAACTGGTCTACAGCGTCGAAGAGGCGGTGGAGCAGATCAACCAGTTCTACAGCAACTTCCACTCCAGTCGCTGGCTCAAGCATCAGTTCCTGATTCGCATGAATCACACACTCAATGACCGGGCACTCGAGCATATGCAGGAAGCTTTCGCCGACCTGTGTCTGAGCGATCATTTCCATCAGCACGCTTACAACGGTGAAGTACACGACGAAGCCGAGTTCAGCCATCTGGCACGGCTGGTCTTCAACTTCAACGCCCGCAATCATGGCCGTCTGCGCGAGCTTGTGGACTACATCAACCTGCCGGAAAACTGGGCACAATCAACCCCCCAAGTGCAGCAACGCACGCGGGAGCCGTCAAAGGTTACGTGAGGCATAAAAAACGGCCCGTTATCGAAATAGCAGGCCGTTTCAGTTCAATCGTCCATCCCTCGACCGCTGAACAGGCGGTTGATCATCTCCATGGAATATCCCCGATACGCCAGGAACCGGCCTTGTTTGGCTCGCTCCCGGGCGTCTGCCGGCAATTGCCCGGAGAACTTGCGCCGCCAGGTATCGGCCAGCTGCTCCTGCCAGTCGATACCGCTCTCACGCAGGGCGAGCTCAATATCGGTGCGCTGCAGGCCGCGCTGGCTCAACTCTTCACGAATGCGTAAAGGGCCATAACCGGAACGGGCGCGGTAGGAAACGAAACTTTCGAGGTAACGGGTTTCGGACAACAACCCCTCTTCCGTCAACCGGTCGAGTGCTGTTTCGATCATTTCAGGGAGGGCGCCGCGCTGACGCAGTTTACGCGTCAGCTCGACACGACCGTGCTCGCGTCGTGCGAGCAGGTCCATTGCGGTTCGCCGCACCGCGACGAGTGTATCGAGTACGGCGATCATCGCTTCGATCAGATATCAGCGTCAGCCAGGTCGTCTTCGGTCTCTTTGACCGCAGAAGCTTTGGCGTCCGCAACCGATGCAGGCGACAGCAGCTTGTCACGCAGTTGCTTCTCCAGCTTTGCCGCGACTTCCGGGTTGTCTGCCAGGAACTTGGCCGAGTTGGCCTTGCCCTGACCGATCTTGGTGCCTTCATAGGCATACCAGGCACCGGACTTCTCGACGAAACCGTGCAGAACGCCCAGGTCGATCATCTCACCGTTGAGGTAGATGCCCTTGCCGTAAAGAATCTGGAACTCGGCCTGACGGAACGGCGAAGCCACCTTGTTCTTCACAACCTTGACGCGGGTTTCGCTACCAACGACTTCATCACCTTCTTTCACCGCGCCAGTACGACGGATGTCCAGACGAACCGATGCGTAGAACTTCAGTGCGTTACCACCGGTGGTGGTTTCCGGACTACCGAACATCACACCGATTTTCATACGGATCTGGTTGATGAAGATCACCAGGCAGTTGGCGTTCTTGATGTTGCCGGTGATTTTACGCAGCGCCTGGGACATCAGACGGGCTTGCAGGCCCACGTGCATGTCACCCATTTCGCCTTCGATTTCAGCCTTTGGCACCAGGGCGGCCACGGAGTCGACGATGATCACGTCAACCGCGTTGGAACGCACCAGCATGTCGGTGATTTCCAGAGCCTGCTCGCCGGTGTCCGGCTGGGAAACCAGCAGGTCGTCGACGTTGACGCCCAGCTTGCCGGCGTACTCAGGGTCGAGGGCGTGTTCGGCGTCGACGAATGCGCAGGTCGCACCGGCTTTTTGAGCCTGGGCGATCACGGACAAGGTCAGCGTGGTTTTACCGGAAGATTCAGGACCGTAGATTTCAACAATACGGCCTTTTGGCAGACCGCCGATGCCAAGAGCGATGTCCAGACCCAGAGAGCCAGTGGAGATGGCCGGGATTGCCTGACGGTCCTGATCGCCCATACGCATTACGGCACCCTTGCCGAATTGACGTTCGATCTGACCCAGGGCCGCAGCCAAGGCTTTCTTCTTGTTGTCGTCCATTAAAGTCCTCACGTAATCAATAAGGCCTGACGGCCAACACCTGTATAAGTAGCCAGTATTATTCCACAGCGATTCCGGATCGCCTACCCCTGATTTGAGATTTCTGCCGCGGCATACCGCAGCAGCCCCTCTAGCGCGGCCTTCACCGTTTGTCGGCGGACGTCGTCGCGATTACCCGGGAAGTGCTGCCGCTCACAGAACACCTGGTCTCCAACGCCCCAGGCCAGCCACACCGTGCCAACCGGCTTGCTCGCCGTTCCACCATCCGGCCCGGCGATGCCACTGACCGCCACGGAGAAATACGCGCTATTTTTCTTCTGCGCCCCCCGGACCATGGCCTCGACCACCTCGCGGCTGACCGCGCCCACGGTGGTGAACAACTCCACCGGGACATCCAGCTGCAGGGTTTTCTGCCGGTTGGAGTAGGTGACATAACCGGCCTCGAACCAGGCCGAACTCCCGGGGATACGGGTAATAGCCTCGGCGATGCCTCCGCCGGTGCAGGACTCCGCCGTGGTGACGTGGGCATTGAGAACCTGCAGGCGTCTGCCGAGTTCGGCGGCGAGCTGGGTGATTTCGTTCACGGTCATCTCCTGATCGGGCGGGATGAGGTTAACCGTACACGAGCAGACCGCACTTGCAAGCGACGGGACCGATCAAAATGTAAAGAACCAGAGGCTCTGGAAAAGGCCTGTCGGGGAATCAATCTTCGACGTCACCGGACGGAACATGTCCGCCCCCCATACGCTTGGCCACCCAACGCTCATACAACCCTAGAACTACGTCTGTCCCGGCCATCGCCGCTAAACAACCACCCGCACAAGCGGCCCAAATGGAAACATTGGCGGCGTGCAGCAGCATGATGACCGAGGCGCCGCAGATCATGCTGGAGCCAGACCGCAGGCTCAGGCGCCGGACAAGGAGCCAGCCACGAACGCCCTCTTTATCCGCACGCCACATTTCACCGGTAACGCCACCGAGTATTGGCAGACTGATGACCAGCCACAGAGGCATGTCCAGCAACGCATATTGCTCAGCGGTCATTTCATGCCTCCTTGAGTGAACGGTCACACCGCGTTCTTGAATAGACAGGCAAGCAGATTATGCATTGATGCATAATCAGTCAATGCATTAACGCATTGAAAGATGATTCAATGTTTTCAGCACGCGAAAAAAACCCGCTCGGGAAGCGGGTTTTATCTGAACGCCAGGAGTGTTAGCGGGCGTACATACCCCACCAGAAGACATGGCCGAGGATAACAATCGGCTCCTCCTGGATTTCCTGAAAGCTGTAGTCCTCGTCCGGATGCTCGTCGCGATTGAAGCTGCGCAAGCGAATCCCGGACGGCAGGCGATACAGCTGCTTCACCCGCAATTGGCCGTTGTGATTGATTGCATAAAGGTCGCCGTCAACGATATCGCCAATACCGCACTTGCCGGCATTGACCCCGACCGTGGCGCCGTCACGCAGTACCGGCAACATGCTGTTGCCCCGCACTGTCACACATTTTGCCTGGTCGAACTGCACGCCGTTATGGCGCAGGCTACGCTTTCCAAAGCGCAAACTAGAGCGCTCGCTTTCTTCGATGACGAATCTTCCTGATCCTGCAGCCAATTCAACCTCGCGAAGAAAGGGGACCGACACCTCATCGTCATCGACAGGAGTATCGTCGTCCCACAGACTTATATCCTTGAGTTCCGAATGCACGGGAGCGCGCCCGGCACTAGCGGAAGGCGCGACGTCCGCGCGGCCACGCAACTGGTCGGTGCTCACGGAAAAATAGTCGGCAATTTTCGAAATGTGCCTATCCGAAGGATCGACGATTTTCCCGCTGAGAATGCGCGAGAGCGTGGACTGAGGCACGCCGGTTCGACGGTGAAGCTCCGTGGGGGAGATTCCGTGCTGATCGAGCAATGCTCTTAATACGGTAGATACGTTGCGTTTTTGCATAACGCGCATAGTGCTTGCTCTTCTCGAAGAAGACAATGCCGATTTGCATAAGTCATGCATATCCAGACTTTAAATGGCAAAGGAGTCACCCGACCGTGATGCCTGCGTCGGGTAGACCGCCCATGGTAACCTTGCGCCCATCGCGGAAAAGCCCGGCCGTTGCCCCGCTTTTGCCCCATCTCTTTCAACGAGCTTCCTGACAATCCGATGAATAAAGCCGTCTCCGACCTGTCCTCCCACACCCCGATTGTGTTGGAGTACTAGCGCAAAAAAGCCCTACACCCCCAAAAACAAAGGGCTGTAGGGCTTTTTTGACAAATCGTATGCGCTGTTCGTTTGGCATTAAATGGCATTAGTTGGCGTCCGATTTGCCCCATTTTTGCCCCATAAAATTTTAGAGAACAGCACCTCGCCACCTTCCACTCGCTCGATGATCAAAGCCTAACAAGCATTGAGTACTACGCAATTGTCTAACTCTTTCCAGATCGTTCTGCCGATCTGCAAGCCCACGCTTCCTCTCAATTTCAGCTGCTACGCTGAAATCACCATGGAGGATTCCCGATGCCCAACTCTGACCTACTCCCTTCCCTGCTGTTCAAGATCAACGAAAATCAACTCGCTCTAGAAGCTGCCATCTTGGAACTCACGAACTGGGTCGAGCAGCGGGGAGCCACAGATGTCGCCGAAAACGTACGCAGCGCCCTGGATGCGATCGACCGCAACGAGGAATTCATCAAGATGACACTCGCGGTGATGATGACACCGGAGTAACTGCTGGCGGCCAAAAAGCGGTCGCTAGCCCCCACACGTTACGCCGATGATGGATTGGACTGAACGATGCCAAAAACCTTACTCTACAAAACCCTCGGAGCACTGTAGAAAGTTACGGACCAACTCCGTACAACTCAAGTTTTGCGGCGCGTTAGAATTTCCGCTCAAATAGGCAAAGCCTTTCAACTTTGACCGTCAGGTGACGCTAGAGATTGTCGCTTAGTAGCCGGCTTCCGAAGAGCCGGCTGATTTCGGTCACATTGCCGTCACTCGGCTCAGCCTATGGAAACCTTGGTAATTCAAGACTTGCGCAAAGCTGAGTACGCGGTTGGCTTGAACTCCCACCGATCAGGATCCCAGGGGGCGTCGACGGATAGATGTCCGCCGCTTGCGTAAGGCTTATCTCCATCCCGATGGAGATCGATGTCATAGACGATCACCAACACGGTTCGACCTTTGTGGTCTTGATGAAGGGACAGTTCATTGGCCGTGAGCAGGAACGAATCGGCATGAGCACTGGTCGTGCCTTTCACCTCGACAAACCAATCCATCCCATCCTTCTTCGCAGCAAAGTCATACGACTCCTTGGCGGACATGTCCTCAATTTCAGTGAAGCCACCTTTGGAAAGAGCCTCACGAGCTGTCGCCATGGCATGCAATTCGACGGCGATTTTCTCTGCCTGACTCAGGAATCGTCCTTGCCCCCGACCTGACTTGCGCTTTGGACGCACCATCTGTGAAAGTTGCGACTGGTATTCACGGACCTCTGGCGCTTCGGATAAGGGGGTCTTGCCGAGCCGCTCTGACTCGTAGATGGTTATCAACATGCCGCTCAACGCAGCGAGATCGTCCCAGAATCCCACCTCGTCAAAACCGTCCAGCCGGTAACGCTTCGCGAACGCGATCGCCCTCTCGAACTGTATGGAAAGGCGATTGCCGTGTAGCGCGATGGAGTCGGAGAAACGCGCCGAACGTTGCGGTTGATTTTCGAAGCAGTGTTGAGCCCACTGAATTTTGCCAGCAAGTTCCTTCGGATCGACGTCGGTGAGGCTACCGTCTTTGAAGATCGTCGCGCCACAGCCCAGCGTCAAATAGAAATAATCACCCTTGCTAGAAAAATGAATCACGATGTACCAGCCCTGCGTCGCCGATGGCGACATTTCAGGGTCATGGATACGTGTCCATGCCGACATTACCTTGCGGCCGATACCGTCGCTTCCCTCTATCGCACATTCATATCCACTTGCAGAGAACAACGGTTCGTATCGCTCCACATGCGAATAAAGTACATCCCTAAGCCCGATTCGTACTAGGAAGCCCCGCCGTTTCATGTCTTCGGTGTTTTCCGAGGTGTATTTGGTTTGCAACGAGAGGATTTCAGTGACTGTATCCTTGAGCGAAGCGATATGGCTTATGCTGCCCGCCTCGGCTTTAGGAACAATGGTGAAACCGCAGCGACGCAAAGCACGGAATGCGCTGGACTCCCCCCCGCCCTTGAAGTCGCCTGGACCGAACGCCCGCTGATAGGCATTCTCCAGGGCGAGCCCCGTCACTTCCTTGGGAGCGTAGCGCTTTCCTTTATAAACGACATCGAACTTAATGGACTCTGCGAAACGGGTCTTCGCACCTGCATCAAGCTGTTCAAGGGCCATGAGCACATGCTCACGCTCCAAAGTAGCAAGTAGTTCGGTGACAGATGGCATATCGGCGTAGTTGCTCTGGCTTGTGGCGAAGGAAATAACGGGGCGGCACATCATAACAGTGAGTCAACCGCTACTTCAGTAGATAAACGCCTCAGTCTACTTCGGCTGATCCTTTGCCGGGGAACAGGTACCCTCAGATCGGTGGTTCTGGGCCGACAGTGGGCAATGATGCAACGCGCCCTTTTTTAGCAACCAGCGCTCAAACGCATGATGGATTGGATCTAGCAATCCTCCAACGCCCCAGCCAGACTGGCTAATCTGCTACGACTTCTTCGCTTTGTAGCAAATTCTAAGCAAGTTGCAATTACTGTCCGACATGGGTTTCGCTACAGGACGTGCTGGAAAGGATCTGCGAAAACCAATTGGCTCTGGAGGTGGCCATCATGGAACTGAGCCTGTTGATTGAGGAGCAAGGGGCACAGGAGGTGGGTGGAAATATCCGCGGAGCACTGTGGACCATGAGTGAAAACGCGGGTCATATCAGACAAGGCCTGGCTCGTCTGGGGAAATTGAACATCGGTTAACGGCTTAAACATCAAAGGCCATCAACAGCCATAGTGAGGTGAGTTCGATGGATTGCGACTGGCAACAACCAGCCCAATGCGGAGATTGCTAAGCATGCAGGTATGAATACGCAGCGTGTATATTTGCTTTTAGGAGATTAACAGCATGCAGTTTCTGTTAACGCTCAGCCTCTATACACAATCGCATCATTCAACGCCTTCTCTACTGAAACTATGCTTTGCTTCTCATAGCCTTTTAATACCGACTGCTCACCGGACGAAGTTGTTAATATCAGACTGTATTCAAATTTATTCTTGATACGAGTACTTAAATACGCACAAGCAAAAACAATGACCACTAAGAATAAATAATAAAATGGGTTTGTACACCCGAATGCAATCAACCCAAAAAGCGTCATACTCGCCCCTGCGATAGATGCCGCCAAAAAAGAATTTAAAGAGGGCACATAAACAGTATTGACTTTTACTGAGTTCACTTTCGACAAGGCATAGGTTTGATTATTTATCACAAATCTAGCGTTGGTGATTTTTATGTTATTTCTCTCATAGAAAATTATTTCGTCCAAGAGCCCTCCTAATCTATAAGACTATTTCTCACCTGCTCATGCTATGGACAGTAAACTCTGGCTGTTCAAGGCAATTTAGTAGCAGTCCAAGTAACGCTAGTAAATGGCCATAGCCTTGTCAACTGACCGCTTCGAATGCCGTCATTTGCGCGGCCTTAGAATGGAGTACAGATAGGGATTCGAACCTCTTCTCCCGTCCTTGGAGACCGCTTAAGGCCATAAAAATACGGTGCTTCGTCATTTGCTTATGGCGTTTTGCGGTCTACAGCGCCCCTGAATTTGCCCTAATCTTTCCCTAAACTACTTCACCACTGCGGCTGCTGCTTGGTTTTTCCTCGAAAGAAGCGATCCCAATGGCAGACGATTACTCACTACCCGAGGTGCTGGAAAGGATCCACTACAATCAACTCGCCCTAGAGGCTGCCTTCATGGAGCTGACGTTGCTGGCAGAAGCCCAGGGTATGGCGGTAGCAGGAGGAAATATACACGGTGCACTAGAGACGATTGGTGAAAATGCTGGCCATATCAAACAGAGCCTTGCCCAGCCCCGGAGGGATAGTGCTCGCTAGTGATGCCTTGAGGCGTGGCTTTCCGGTGGCCGCCTTCAAAATAGATTCGGCCCCACTTAGCCAATTAATCATTCCGCAAACGCACTTGCACTCACCCAAACAACTAGATGTTTTTTTATTTGAGCGTGGAATATTCAAACAGGTATAGCATCAACTCAAACGAAAAAACTCTTAAAAATTTTTTACTGCGTCCAGTTCGCCTGCATATGTTTAGCCACTGTCTCGCTCAGATTATACCAATATGCATCTTTATTACTTGCATCGACGACTATCAGTCGATCATTCTCATCCATATGAGCAAATATATGTTTTGCAGCGCTCTCAGCCGTCATAGCCGCATTCACATACCAAACAGATTCCAGCACTTTTGCCCAAGGGCCTAGAGCTTTAATAGCCTCTATGACTCTTGCGTAGTCTTGACCAGGCGACTGAAGGTCGTAAGAAATGAATAGATTATTTGCCATTAGTCCCTCTCGTTAAAAACTCTTCCTATTTAGAAACCGACTCCAGAAATCGATAGGAAAGCAAATGATATAGGCCTAGGCACTACTTATCCCATTAACAGGGAAAAGTCAATAGCAAAGGGGTTAACTTTCAGCTCCTTCTGAAGAATTGGCTCAAGACGCGCACCATGGCATCATATGAAAATGATGTTGAAGCCGGGCCTGGCATTACTTAATATTAGCAAAAGGCGATTCGCCATCACGGCACGAAATTACCGCCGGCTAAACGGAGTTAGAATGAAATTTAGATTGGAGAAAATTCGCTTTATCGGCTTTCAGTCGAAGGACTTGGAAGCAACCGTCCGCTTCTCAAACAGTCAAACCTCAATTATTTATGGTGATAACGGTAGCGGTAAAACTACGCTATTGAAGCTTATCCACGCAGTACTTTCTAAAGACGAAGCTACCTTATTAAAAGAAAATGTAAAAGGCATCGAGATCTCTTTCGTCGATGAAATGGATGAACGTCATCATATAGAAATCACCAAGGAAGAAGATCTGATAGGTGGCGGAATCAACGCAACCCAAGCATTCAATTGGAAAGAATTCGATAATAGCGGCCTCTCTCGGACAAGGTCTTTATCTATGGGTGTCGACCGAGGCACAACGATACAGCCCGCCCAAGTAGAAGGAAGCGATATCTTTCGCTACTTAGTTGGTGCCAGCGAAGTCAAACTTGACCGTACCGCCTCTCAAACTCTCTCCGAAAATTTAGCATCCTTTTTGAACCGTGCTGGAGTTCTTCGTACGCGCACCCGCTCAATTATGCGAACCAAGAACAATGATCTGCAACTTCACCGTGAACATGCATTTCTACAAAGTGTTAACATGAGCAATATCGAAATGCTCTTGACGGAGCGTTATCGCATAGCGAGAGACTACGCTTCCGCACAGATACAGAATGCACTTTTTGACACTTTGGCCGTGGCAATTGATTCAGAAAACGAAAAACCACAAACCATCCAACTCCCTCTGGACCTTGCAACTCAAATTGCTGAAGGAAAGGAACGTATTATTGAAGCTTTGAAAGACGGGCCGGATAACGAATCAAAAAATAAAATCATCGGCATTTTAACCGAGTTACAAATTCAAGATGGGACTTTAACCAACAACCCCATCCTGGGCCAACTGCTGTGGAATATGACCAAGGAGTTGAAAATTGAAAAGCAACTTCTTAATGCAATCAATCAATTTGTAGAAACCTTCAGCTCCTTCCTTGGCGAGCAAAAGAAGATCGAAATAACCAAGCAAGGCGTTCAGTTAATCGTAAGGGGCAACAAGTTAAATATCGATGCCCTTTCCAGCGGCGAGAGACATCTTTTCACTTTTCTAGCACTGGTCGTAATAGATGCCAGAGAAAGAGACTTCTTAATTATCGATGAACCGGAAATTTCACTTAATGCTAACTGGCAGCGACAACTAATCCCACTACTCCAAGACCTAGCTTCCGATACCCAAATTATCGTCGCTTCGCACAGTCCGATCCTAGCTCACAAACGACCTTCAAGCTTGGTTGAACTGAAGCCAACGGAGTTGTAATATGAATGAGGATCCGGCAGAAGAAATGGCATTTGATGCTACAGATCTTTTAAGCCTTGCGATTATGTCAAAGCGACCGATATTAATCGTAGAAGGCATTGATGACGTGCCCATATACGAGCGCCTAGCCAAATCCGTGGGGGCCGTGTGCGATGTATATGCATCTGAAAGTCTCTGCAAATCTAGAGAAGGTTGTGATGGTGTAATCGCTAACGTTAAGGACATTCGCGAGATTGCAGAGGAAATACCAATTGAGAAATATGTTCTTGGGGTAATCGATCGTGATGCTAGATTTTACCGGAACGAGATACCTACAGACCCAGCTATATTTGCTCTAGAATATTATTCTATTGAGAGCTACTTCGTAAACAGTTGCTCGACAGCATATTTAATCCCTCGAGTTACCCGTGCTACTGATAAACTGGTTACCGATAGTTTTATCCAGAGCATTCACAACACTATAATTCCAAACTTGCAATTTCTATATTATGTTTCTCTTGAGGCCCTTAGAAATGCTTGCGAAAAAGAGTACAAAGCAGAGTTCGGGTACAAAAAATCTATAAAAGCTATTACCAATGCAAACTTACATGTAAAAGCACTTAAAAAGAAAGATGATTTAGACCAGTTCGCAAAACGCTTAAACCTAGAAAGCTCTATGGATACACTGCTTAAGATTTGCAAAGGAAAATGGATTTTCGAAACTTACGGGGACCGACTGCACGATGCAATAAAACAACTCCCCGAAGAATGTAAGCAGTCAAAAATCACTCAATGCCAATTCTGCGCAAAGGGAAATAATGACAGCAAAAAATGTCTATACCGTAATCCTGCTTTTATCAGCTCAGAAATCTTACAGACCCAAGCTTGGCTCAATACTGATGTCAAATCTCTAGGATATATCAAGGCCAAGCTTTCACACTTCTCATCGCAGATACACGGCTGAATAATGATTTAGATATGTTATCGACAACCAATCTTACTCAGCCGCCACAAAGAAAACCTGGGTAGTACCCTGGTTAAGGGCTAACTGCAGACCGCGCACAACGGGTGCTATGTGTAATAGCCCCCCCACACTTGCCAAGAGGGTGGGGGCCTTTTTATTTCCCCCGGAAACCACCACCCCTTAGACTGGATGAACAGACCCCGGACTTCTGGTTTTACGCACAGTCGGCCACTTACTAGAAAAGAATGCGCCCCCATGTACGAACCCTTGAACGACCCGCTGGCCGTGCTGAACCTGCCGCAGGCGGTGCACGCCCAACCGTTTCCATCCCTAGCACAACCCCCTCGGCCCAAACGTCAGCTTTCAGGGCCACGATCATTGAAGACTACCTTAATAATTTAACTCTTGGCCAATTTCCTGCTTGCGGGTCAACAGCTAAAATAATCCGCGCAAATGCCATTACAGCATCCAGAGAAAGCTCCCCTATTTTCACAGTTAGTTCTTCCTGCATTTTGGGTATTGATGGAATCTGCTCCGCAATCAACCCTCCAAGGCGAATAGCCGAATGGTAAGCTTTTAAAGTTGAGTCAAAAGGTTGTGGCGTTTTTTCATATCTAATGCTATTCGCATTACACATAACATCATCCAACAACTGAACCGGCAAAGGTTGCAAGCCTGCTTTTAACCACTCATCATACACTGCACCACGAATGTCATGCCCTTTCCCGCCAGTGATTTTTATTCCTAACGGAGTGAGCAGCTCTTTCATAGCCTTCTCGACGAAATGTAAAGACTCCCACCTTGAAAGCGCAAAATGAGCTGGCCCGCTGTAAATCTTTTGAGCCGACGCATCTAAATGAGTCACAACAGTAGTATGAAACTTAGGCATACCATAATAGCAATTATAAAAATCATTATAATCGCTTTCCAACTGTTCTAGCTGTTTGGCGCTTATTAGATCTGCGGCTGGCTGCGTAAGATCGTCCACAGCTTGAGTAAGCATAATCTCACTTACACGATTGACCGGCATTCTCAGCAAATAGACTGCGCCATTAATTTTATATGCAACGGCTGGAAAACAGTACGATATGTGCCCGCGCCCACCATAAAACTCTTCTACCCATTTCTCCACATTGACTGCCGCATCATCACGGAATGAACCAAGCTCAATGTTATACCCATCTCCTTTGATAATATCCACAATATTGAACAATGCCATCGCCGGCTCAAAATACTTCGAAGAAAGCCGTCGCTCGACATACTGCATATATTCCTGAAACTGACCATTACCTTGATCGAGCTCATTCTGACTGATTACTACTTTTTTCACTCCGCCCCCTTAAAATCCAACATTTATTCCGCATTATCCTTCAGACATTAACAACCTCGCAAGATCCATAATTCGACTTCCACTCCAATCCTGATCAATATAGTCGCCCCGCTATTTAGCATGTTGTCGACGTTATAAGGTGTAAGGGAATGTTATGTCAGCTGATTAAAATAGCCCCCCTAAAGCTGCCGGCTCCCAGTTCATGATCACCAGTTCGCCGCTGACTTCGGCCTTCCCCTGCCGCTGGTTGGTGTTGCAGTAGCGGATGTCCAGCGTTTCGAAATGGAAGCCTTCGAAAACGCAGCGGATGTCCGGATGGTCGTTAATGCTAACCATCACTTTGCCTTTGCAGCGGCGCATGAAGTTAGCCATCCGCTCATAGTTCTCGAATGGAAAGTCGACGCCATAACCGGCGGTCTGCCAGTAAGGCGGGTCCATGTAATGGAAGGTGTGGGCACGGTCGTAGCGTTCGGCGCATTCCAACCAGGGTAAGTTTTCGACGTAGGTGCCGGACAGGCGCTGCCAGGCGGCCGAGAGGTTTTCCTCGATCCGCAGCAGGTTGATGGCCGGGCCAGTGGTCGCGGTGCCGAACGTCTGCCCGGTCACCTTACCGGCGAAGGCATGGTGCTGCAGGTAGAAAAATCGGGCCGCGCGCTGGATGTCGGTAAGGGTTTCGGGGCGGGTCATCTTCTGCCACTCGAACACCTGGCGCGAGCTCAGCGCCCATTTGAATTGGCGCACGAACTCTTCGAGGTGGTTCTGCACCACGCGGTACAGCGTCACCAGCTCGCCATTGATGTCGTTGAGGACTTCCACCGGCGCAGCCTGGGGCCGCATGAAGTACAGCGCGGCACCGCCGGCAAAGACTTCGACGTAGCATTCGTGGGGTGGGAAGAGCGGAATGAGGCGGTCGGCCAGGCGGCGTTTGCCGCCCATCCAAGGAATGATGGGAGTAGACATAGAGAGCAAGACCTTTACTGTATGGATAAACAGGTGCTAGGCTCGCCGCGCTTCGTGCACGGAGTAAGAGCCTTGGCTGGACTTGCAGGGACGATCTGCAGGGACGGCGGCCGGGCTGGATGTTGACGCATCCAGACCGGTCGCTCTTTTTCACTTCGGTGTTGAGACTTCTTTGGCATAGGCCTGACAGGCCGCCAAGGCGATCAATCCTTGGTCGCCGGCATCGGTGATGCCGATAATTCGTTGAGCATGCGCTGGGTCAAGTTGGGCTCTTGTGGGGCCATGAACCACGCCGCCGGTAGCGGTGGTGGCTGACATTGCGCAGCCGCTGGCTGAATCGGCGGCGTCGAGTAGGACTGACAGGCGCACATCAGCAGTGGCAAGGCGGTCGCGCAGGCGACCTTGATCACGTTGGGCATCGCTCAAGGCTCGGTAATGGGTTTGTTCGCTGGCGGAAAGCCGCTGCTCCAGGGCCTGACGTTTGTCCTGTTCGGCACGCTGTTGCGTGGCCGCGGCCAGGGTCAGTTGATTGAGGGTGTCGGTGTGCAGCCGGGCCTGCTCAGCGAGTTGATTACCGTAGCGCCAAGCCTGGACCTGCCAGGCCAACGCGGCAGCACCACCCGCGACTGCGATCAGCAGCCCACCGACAGCGATCACTCGGTACGGCGCAGGAATCAGGTCGACGAGACGCATAACACCGCCCTCGCCCGCTCCCACAGCTGCAGTCGATCCGCCAGGCCATTGAGGCCGCCGTTGATCTTGCGAGTGATTGCCTCGAACTCGCCTCGATCGGCAAGCGCGTTCAGTTCACGTACCCACCAAAACCACGCCGCCGACTCGGCCGCCCATTGCGGCAGTTCGAGTAGCTCAGGGGTGCGCAGCAGGCGTTCATCACCGAACAGCGCCAGGCTGCAGCGCTGGTAGTTGCTGTGGCCGGTGATCTGGATCAGGCCGCGACCGCGATAGCGCTGACCATCACCATCCGCTTCCGGAGTGTTGCCCAGCCTCACCGCCAGATTGCCGGTGTCGTATTTGCTCAGGTACTGGTCACCGCCCAGTTCACGTACGTACTGCAATTGACCGGATTCGTGCCCGACCTGCGCGAGGAATGCGGCCTGGCGTTTCGGCGTGTTGATTTGCCGGTGGACCATGGCTGCGTTTAGCGCGGATACAAAAACGCCCGCTTGGCGGCGGGCGTTGGGCATGATGCGTTGGAGTTGTTGCTCAGTTAATGGCATTCGCTTGCTCCTGTTTCTGTGACGGAGGACGTCGCTATTGATTCAGCTGCACCACCTTCAGGTCTTGTGGTTGTTTTTTCTTCTTACCTTTGGCCTTGGCTTTGCCCTGCTTGCCGCCGTTGCACTCCACAGCGGTCGACCAGCCGGACTGGGTGTAAACCTGTTCGACCGAATCCGTCAGGTACTCACCGTCGAGCCCGTCCTTGAAGCCTTGGGCATTGATCGACCGCTCGGCGAAGATGTCCGTGCGGCCGGGCATCTCCAGACGCACGCCGGCACCGGAGCGATTGAACGCCGCCAGGCGGGCCTTGGCCGCCGCTTCAGCAGCGGTTTTGTTGGGGTAGATATGTCGGTCGGTGTGCACCGCCGGCAGGCCGTCGGGCACGTCGTCGTTGTCCAGGGAGACCACCACCAGCTTCCCGTTCTTCTTGTCCTGATGCTTGGTCGCCACCGCCTTATGTGCATTGCGATCCCCCAACCGAAACTGCCAACGGCTGACATCGCTGCGCGTCAGGGTGATGGCGCCGAAGGCCTTGCCGCTTGCGGTCTGGCCGCCTTGGCGTGGCATCACCAACAGCTTGCCCTCGGCCACCTTGGCGGTGCAGTCGTACTGCCTGGCCAGGCGAGTGAGGAAATTAAAATCGGACTCGTTGAGCTGGTCCGCCCGGACCACTTTGGTGGCGACCGAACACCCTGGCTGCCAGCCGTTGCGTGCAGCAATGTCGGTCACGATGGTCGACAGCGGCACGTTTTCCCAACTGCCACTGCGGATGGTCTTGCCCGTGCCGCGCATGTCACTGGCCTTGCCCTTGATCACCAACGTGTCCGGCGGTCCCGAGACCTCGACCTCGTCGACCACGTAACGCCCCATGCGCGCCAGCGACGTTTCGGCATAGCCGAGGTAGACCTCGATGGCACTGCCGCGGGACGGCAAGGTCACCTGGCCATCGCGATCATCGATGCGCAATTCGAACTCATCGGATTCCATCCCGGGCTTGTCCAGCGTGCGCAGCTGGATCAGCCGATCATTGATCAGGGCCGTGATGTCGGCGCCATTGGCGACGATGCGAAACCTAGGGGTCATGGATTTTTTCCAAAAAAAAACCCGCACAAGGCGGGTATGAAAGTAAGGAGCTTGAGTTATCAAGCGGCACGAGTGTAGACCATCAATCCCATAGCGTTACCTGTTCCTGTACCGGCATCGCCAGATCCGGCAGCGTGATCACCACGCCGGCGCGATAGGGTTGCGGCTCATCGGCCAAGCCCTGATTGGCATCCAGCACCGCTTCAACACTGCCCAGCAGATGGCCATAAAAGTTATGGCAGATGGTGTCCAGCAGATCTCCGTCAGACGTTCTGCATGTCGTCGCCATAGCGCACAAACTCCAGAGTGAACCCTTGTTTACGCGGAATCCCGCCGTGCATCAGTGCGCCCTGCTCTTCCGTGATGGTCTTCAGGCACCAGGTGCCCATGACATCGCCGTACCCTGTGGTCAGGGTTAACGGCTTCAGTTGAGCGCCAATGCTGCGCAAGGTGTCGAGCTGCCTCAGTCCGCCCTTGAAGCCCGGGTAAATCGTGCCCTTCAGGGTGATTTTCTCTTCACCGATCCCCACCGCCTGCTGTGCCGGTCGACGTGACAGGCGCTCTTGCGAGGCCCAGCGGAACTCGGTCGAGCGCGTCAGCTCGTCGAAGGCCGCCGTGTCCAGGTTGAAGTAGTACGGTTGCGCCTTGGGATCCTGCGGCTGAATGATCAGCAGGTGCGGAAACGGCTTCACCGCTTCCGGTGCCGGCGTGCCATCAGTAGCGAACACACTGGTAGGCACGATGTTGGCCAACGACGGGCTGACCTGGCCGGCGATCTTGTTGATCGCCGTCGTCGCCTTGCCTGCCTGTTCCTTCAGTGCCCCCATGCGTTCCTGCACCTCGGCGGCGGCCCGGGTGGCCCGCCCGTAAGTGGCCACCACCTGCCCCACCTTGGCCTGCGCCGCATCCACACCGCGCATCACCCGCTGCAGCTTGGCGCCGATTGCCGGCCCCACGAACGGGATGTTTTCCAGCTCGGACGCGGCGCCGGTAATCTCCCGGATCGCACCATTGACCGGGCCAAGCATGCCGTCCGCGCTGCGGCGTCCGGACTCCCCGGCTTCGACCAGGTACTTGAGGCCAGCCTGCAATTGCTCCATGTAACCCATGGGCTCTCCTTACAAGTGGGGTTCATCGAACAATTGGTTCGACGCATTCTGCTTCGCGGCGTCGGCCATCATCCGCTGCATGTACGGCATCAGGTCCTGGGCCAGGCGTTGCGGATCTTTGACGTCGCCTTGCACCGTCACCGGCATGCTCAGGGAGTACTGGAACTGCTGATCCACTTTGGTTGGTGCCGGTTTCTCTGGCTCTTTGGGCGGGATCATCACCGCCGCCGGTTTGACCGGTGCCTGTGTTGCCAGTGCGCGGGCGACATCACCCAACGCTGGGCTGGGAGGCGCGGAGTTGGTCGCCATCAGCAGCGCGCCGGACGCGTTCGGCCCATGGAAGGAACGCTCCATAGCAGCCAAGCTGGGCACCACCGGACCGGGCCGAGGCGCCATCAGCAACGGTGTTGCTGGAGCTGTTGGCTGTTCTTCCTCGCCACCAAACCACGACTTGCCCGCGGCCCCGCCCAATGCCGTACCGCCCATGCTGCCCAGGTACGCACCGACCATGCCGCCAATTGCGGTACCGATGATGGGCACCACCGAACCGATGGCCGCGCCGGCAGCGGCACCGGCCATGGTGCCTGCCAGCGAACCCGCTGCCGCACCGTAACCTTCGGCTTTTTGATCTTTCGTCTCGGCATTCAGGTAAGTGTCGACGGCCATGCTTCCCGCCTCCAACAGCGAGCCGCCCGGGATCACCTTGCCCACCTTGCCGACCTTCCCCACCGTTCCCGCCACAGCCGCCACCTTGGCCATTACTCCACCGGTTGGCGGCAGCGGAATGGGAGGACGCGGCACGGGAACAGCCGGCCGAGGCAACGGCATCGGCGCCGGTCGCACGGGCACTGGAGGTCGCGGTACCGGTGTTGCCGGTCGAGACGCGGGTACCGGTGAACGTGTCGGACCTCTCGGCCGTGGCGGCGTGGCAGTCCGACGCCGCCGCGAGGCATTGCGGGGAGTCCCTCGACCCCGGTGCCGATTCTCAAACGGCCCTTCGCCACCGCCGCCCATGGCCGCTGCGTTCACCACAAACACCTTCCGGATGCTGCCGTCTTCCAGACCGGCTTGCACCTCACCATCGCCGGTGGCTTCTTTGGCGAGCGACACCACCTTGAGCCCAGTCGCCACCAGATCGAAGCCACCGACTTTTTTGCCCTCCTGTCCGTCAGCGGTATCGCTGGCCTCGGGCGAGCCCTTGAGGGTCGCGACCGTCTTCAGCCCAGCTCCGACCAGGGCCAAGGCTTTACCCGTCTTGCCCTTGGGTTCTGCCCCTGTGCCGACCCGGTCCCCCTCCAACGAGTTGGTGACAAAGACCTTCTGCACCTCGCCGGACTTGCCCTTGCCCAGTGTCCCGCGCGCCAGGTTGAGCAATCCCTTGCCGATCTTGAACGAGCTAACCGCCGTCTGCAGAGCGAGTAAACCGCCTCCGACCGCCGCAATACCTGTGACCACACCGGGCGAACTGTCCGACAACGCGGTGATGCCCTTGGTAACTTTGGTCAACGCTTCCGCCACGGCATCCGTCACCGGCCGCAAGGCGTCGCCAACGCTGCGCATGGCGTCGTCCATCGACTGCGCCATTTCGGCCCACTTCTGTGACGACGATTCGCGCCGCTCGGCCAGGTTTTTGTCGAGAATGCCCGAGGCTTCGCGCGAGTCGTTTTTCAGCTGGCTGTACAACGCCTTGTTCTGCAGGTAGGCCGAAAGCGCGGCCTTGACCTGCATATCGGAAAACAGGTCACCGGTGCGCAAGGCCTCCTCCAGCGACGCCATCATGGCCTTGGCCTTTTCCGGATCCGCCTCCTGGCTGATCTTCGACGTGGCTTCGGCCATCAATGCCGCCCGTTTCGGGTCGGTGGCCTGGATATACTTCTGCGCCAACGCCATGCTCGATTCCAGCGTCGACAGGCCGTTCTGCAAACCGGTCTGCATCGAACCCTTGTAGTCGATGCCGGCTTTTTTGTAGGCCGCCACGGTGTCGGTCGAACCGATCTTGCCCATCCAGTTTTTGAGGTTGTTCGCCGCCTCGTCAGCACCGCCGGCGGTTTTCATCTGCACCTGCAGCATCGCGCCCAGCTGCGTCACCGCGTCCATGCCGGTGATGTTCAGGTTGCCCATGTTCGACAACAGCTCGGGGAACCAGCGAGCCATATCCACCGCCTCGAAGCTGCCGGCCTGTCCCTGAAAGGCAATCGCTTCGAGCGCCTGCTGCATCTGTTTGGCGTCGGTGATCTTGGCGTTCTGTCCAAGCGCATTGATCATCTTCGCCGTGTCGGCGCCGTTGGAGCCCTGGCCCACGGCAAACTTGGCCGCGACCGGCGCATACTCCAGTGCCTTGGCCAGGTCCATCCCGGCCCCCACCAGCTGGTTGACCACGTCGGCGACGTCATTGCGCGCCATGCCGGTGTCGCGCGAAGTCTCGATGATCTTCTGCGACATCTGCTTTTCTTTCGGATCGTTGGCAATCCCGGCCTTGATCGCGATGTCACGGACGATGGCCCCGAAGTCGGCGCTGACCTTGGTCGCAATGCCCACCGTCGCCACACCGGCCACGGCCTGACCGACCGTGCTTTTCATCCCGGCCTTGCCGGCATCGATCTGCTGGTAACCCTTAGCCTTGAGTTCCGCCTTGTTCGCGGTCTGGCCGAGGGATCGATACGCCTTGTCCAGCCGACCGACCTCGATTCCCTGTTTCTTCAAGCTGTCGAGGTTGGAATTCAGGCGACCCAGCAGTTTGGACGCTCCAGCGGCGCCGCTGTCGTGGGCCTTTTTCCATTCATCGCGCAGGCGAATGGTGTCGCCAATGGTGCGCTGTAGCACCCGTGCTTTGTTGCCTTCCGCTTCCAGGCGCTTGATGCGCCCGGTGACCTCATTGAACGCGGCGCCGACCGTAGGACTGACAGCCCCGCCGATCACCAACCCGAGGGAGAGTTTGTTCGCCATGTCATGGCTCCCCTGTGCAGAGCATTACCGGAAGCGGCTCAATCCGTGAGCCACCACACCATCTCGGAAAACGGCATCGACTGAATCTCGGCGGCGGAAAATCCGGTGTCCGCCGCGAGACGTTTCGCCACCCTCTTCATCACCCCCGGATCAAACCCCGTCGTCTTGCTCCAGGCGAAAATAGCCGGCCTGCAGGCGGTTGTAATCCACCACGTTCAGGCCCTCCAAGTCGGAGATAGCCGCGCCGGCCAGCTCCGCGAACAGCACCAGTTCGCGCTGCTCGTCGTCACCGCCTGCCGCCCGATCCGCGGCGCGCACCTCGCGCACCGTGGGCGAACGCAGGGTCAGTGTGTCGATCTGCACGCCGTTGATCTCGCTCGGGCGCGACAGGCTGACCACGGCGTTTTCGGCGGTGACCGACAACCAGGTCGGGAGCGATTTCGAATAGTCGGCGTGCGGCACCAGGTTCGAATAGGCCGCCTGCAGGCGGCGATAGTCCACGACCTTCAGGCCTTCCAGATCCTTGAGGCCAGCCTCGGCCAGACTGGCGAACAGCTGCAGCTCGCGCAGCTCGTCATCGTCACCGGCGGCGCGGTCAGCGGCACGGACTTCGCGCACCAGCGGCGCACGCAGCACCAACGAATCCACCTTCACGCCGTTGACTTCGCTCGGACGTGTGAGCGTGACGACGGCGTTGTCAGTGTTGAGCAACAGCCAGGCCGGCAGCTTGTTTGCAGTTTGCATGGTCATCCGGTTCTATTCCCTTAGAGGCCGAGTGCGGAGCGCACTTCGGCGAGCTGGTCTTTGCCATCGATCACCTGAACACCGGCGATCATGTCGATTTCGTACATCACGCGGCCGTCGATTTCGAGCTTGTAGTACACCGGCGCGATGGCGTGTTTGATCTCCGCCGGATCACCGGCTTTCCAGTCACCGAGGTCGACTTCTTTCAGCAGCCCGCGCAAGGTGGCCACGACCGCCGTGACCGTGCCCTTGTGACCACGGAAGGCGCCGCGGAACGATGCGTTGAACGCCGAGCCATCGGCCAGGCCGAAGTGCTTGAGCGACTCACGGCGCACGCCCTTGGTGACAAAGGACGCCTCCATCTTTTCCAGGCCCTGAGCCATCTCGATAGCCCCGGCCATACCGCCGCCTCGGTACTCATCTGTTTTGGTGGTCAGCTTGGGCAGGGTCAGGCTCGGCACGTCACCGGCAAAGTTGACGCCGTCGACGAACAGGTTGGTGTTGTACAAGGTTTGAGGAATCATCTAGCGCTCCTTAAGCGTCGAGGACTTCGGTCAGCCACTGGTTGGTGACTTCGATCAGGAAGTTCGGGTTTTCCGCCGGCGGCACGTCGGTGAAGCGGATGCGCCAATACACCTTGCCTTGCTCGATTTGGCTGGCAGTGTTGAGTTCGGTGTCGGCGAACACTTCAAAGTTGATGATTGCGCCGGCGTTTTTCTGATCGCGCATGAACGCGTCCAGGCCTTCAGTCACTTCCTTGACGTAGGTCTTGGTGATCGAACGGTCGACCGCCCACTTGTGCCCCGCCTGGATCGCATCCATCAGGATGTCGCAGGTCCGCACACGGGTGACAAAGGCCCACTTCGGATCGCTGGAACAGGTACGGTTACCCCACAGGCGATAGCCGCCGTCGCGGATGATCGTGGCGATGTTCGCGCCATTGAGCAGGTTGGCCCGGCAGGTCTCGTCGCCATCCAGGTACTCAATCGGGCGCGTGGTGCCGGTGATGCCGACGAACTCCTTGTTCGACGGCGACGCCCAATAGCCGTAGTTCGCATCGGTCCAGGCAAACAAACCGGCGGTCCAGGCCGAGCCCGGCGCGTCGACCGTGGCGCTTTCCACGGTGCTCCAGAACTGCACCCCCGGATCGACCAGGAAAATTCGCTTGCTGCCGAAGTTCTCGGCATAGGCCATCACCGCCTCATCGGTGGTGTTCGGTCCGTCGATGATGGCCATGGCGCGCAACTTGCCGGCCAGGCTGTCCATGGCGGTGGCCACGGCCTGGGTCGCCGAATGCCCCGGAGCAATCAGCAATTTCGGCTGGGCGTTGTGCACACTCTTGCCATCCAGCAGCGCCTGCAGGCCGGTCCGCTGTCCGGAGGCCAACACGCCACCGATGATGGCCGAGGTTTGCAGCGCCGGATCCTCCAGCTTGGGCACACCGACGGCGACGATCACCGCCTTCGCCCGCGCATAGATCGCCTGCGCCGCTCGGGTAATGGCCGAGTCTGCGCCGAATGCCGCGATGGCTTCGCGCTCGGTGGTGATCAACATCAACTCACCGGCCTTGGCAGTGCCACCGCCGAGCACGCCAGGGGTAAAGGTGTCGCACAGGCCGATGATCGACGATGACGGCAGCGCAATGGTCCGCGCGCCGTTGTCGATCAGCGAGGTCGTGACGCCATGGAAGAAACCACTCATAAAGGTCAATCTCCAGAAATGGAAAAGCCCCGCATTCGCGAGGCTGTTGGGTGTGGGTGTTGCGCACTGTGGAAATGAAAACGCCCCGTCAGTGCGGGGCGTTTATAGGTTTTGCTCGACTAGCCAGGGCGGCGCGATCGGGCGATGATCCACCAGGGGAAACTCGCCATTCTCCGGCCAGTCGCGTAAGGCCTGGCGGTAGCTCAGCAGCTCGGTGAACAGCTCATTAGTCAGCGTTGTGGGCCGCCCCATGTCGCGCTCATCGCGATGACGGGTGATGACTCCATCAGTCGCCACCAGCTCGCCATCGCGCCAGGCGCGCTCGGCCGTGGCCAGCTCCTCAAAGCTCGGTGGCGGCCGCTCGATTAGCGATGGCGGCTCCGTCGAAAAGTCGATCACTTTCCCGGCGAGCTCCCCCGCCTCGTAAGCCTGACGTTCTTCTTTTGTAATCGGGTAAGCGTCCGGCGGCAGCGGGCCAAATTCGTCATCCAGGAAATACTTCAGCGACGCGCTGGAATAAAGGGCCATGTTTAAAATCTCTCTGTGAAGCGCCTGGTGTGCAGGCGCTTAGTCGTCGTGGTTAGTAGCCGATGGCGATGTACTGATCGCCGTTGCCCGACGCGCTGCCCTTCCAGGTGAAGGTGCCCAGCGATGTCGGACCAGCAGAGGCGTAACCAATAGACGCCGAACCTGCCGTGTAACCTTGGCTAATCACCACCACGAGGAATGCGTTAGGGAATGCGATTGGCAGCGTCGTCACCATATCGCCGCTTGTATACGCCGCCGTCCCGCCCCACTGGATAATCAGACCGCTCGGCAGCCGCTGGTAGCCGCTCGTTCCCATTGAAGCGGAGAACAGACTGGTCTTGCCCATCACGCCGGTGCCAAACATCAGCCAAGTGCCCGACCCGATGAAAATGCAGTCGACATAGCTATCGGACGGGATCGTGCGGGCGGTCGCCGATGCGACGATGCCCGTGGCTTCCTGCATCTTGTCGGAACCCTGGGCGCCCACACTCATGGCGCTACCGCCCCAGTTATGGATGCGAACCGTTGCACCGACCGGAAGACCGAGCGTCACCGAGTTGGGCAGGCTGTAGGAGTTGCCAGACGCCCCAGAGAAATGCACAGCCCCGCCGACGTGCGCCAGCACACCGGTTAGCCCCGCGCCGTTGATGAACACAATGTCGTTGTACTGAGCCCCCACCGCATCAATGGCGGCCATGGTCGCAATTTTGGTGGTCGCGTCAAACCTCGCCGCCGTCGGCGCGGTCGGCGTGCCGGTCAAAGCTGGCGAGGCCAGCGGCGCCTTGGTCGCCAACAGGTTGGTCATGGTGGTGGCGAAGTTCGGGTCATTACCCAAGGCCACAGCCAGCTCATTCAGCGTGTCCAGTGCACCCGGCGCCGAGCTGATCAGGTTGTTGAGCGCCGCTTGCAGCGCGGCCATAGTGGCAATCTGCGTGGTGTTGGTGCCCAGTGCCGCAGTCGGTGCGGTGGGGACACCAGACAAAAGCACGTTGCTCAGCTCGGTGTGGGCAAACATCACCAGCGAGCCGTTGGCGTACAGCTCGGCGGTCTTCGACTGGGTCACGACCACCGAAGCCCCGGTCGGGTTGCGCACGGTGACGGTGAACGCGCCCGTGGTGCTGTTGAACACCAACCACCTGCCGGTGACGCCGGCCGGCAGGGTTACGGTGACGTTACCCGTCAGGGCGCCGGTAAGGCTCAAGATGCCGGCCCCGGCCTGGGCCACGGTTACCACGGTATCGCCGGTGGCGTTTAAGGCGATGCTGGCGACGCCCTTGACCGCGTACTGCACGAAGGCCGTGCTGGCGATGGACGTGTCGTTATCACCTGCCGTAGCTGTTGGCGCCGTCGGGTTTCCAGTGAAAGCAGGCGAGTTGAGGAAGGCAAATTCCAGCCACGGCTGGAACACCCCCACCGATTTCCGACGGTAAAACGCCCGGTCTGCTTGAACACCAAGCGACAACTGGACACCGTTGGACGCATCGACCGGCAACGCCAAGATTTTCGTCCACTGCGGCATCGGTGCATTGGCCGTGGTGCTGATGGTACTGCGCGCCTCTACCTGGGCCGCGCCGACGGTATCCGCGTCGTTGCCGCTGGGGCCACCCGAACTCTGCGTGTACAAACCGGCGGTGACCAGCCGCGCCAGGACGTGCGCAGTCGTCGCAATCTGCGTGCTGTTACTGGTATCGGGAGCCGTCGGCGCCAATGGCGTACCGGTGAAGGTTGGGGAATCCAGCTGCGCTGAACTTTCCCATGCCCCCCAAGTACCGTTGAACCGCTGGCGCCAGAACATCATGCGCTTGTTGGCCGCCACGGTAGAACGTGTTGTCGCGAGCTGGAACCCTTCGCTCGCTGCCCCTTGAGCGTGAATTACGATGTAACCGACTGCCGGGGAGGTCGGGTTACCCGTGGCACCGGTGGCCGTGTAATAGAGCCCACCCATCGAAAGCGCATCAAGGTCCGTTACCAGCGTGCCGGTGCTCGCCCCCAGCCCCAGCACCGCCAACGCATTCTGTATAAATACCTGAGTGCTGTTCTGGAACGTCAAGGCCGTGGTGCCCAGGACAATTGCGCCATCGGTGACCAATTGCCAAGTGGTGTCCGCCAGCGTAGTGCCTTGCTCGACCGACACTTGTAGCGCCGACGTGACCTCGGGACTGCCATCGGCATCGGCGGCGCGCGCCCAAGCACCGGCGGCCGCGACGTACAGGCCGTTGTCTTTGGCCAAGGTCTGGTTTTTCACCAGCACTCGATCACCCGCGACCAGGGCGATACCGTCAAGGGTCTGAAGACCGGTCAGCGCGATGTTGGCCGTGGTGGCCACCCGCACCGATTGCTTGCTGTCGAGCTTGTAGATTTCCTCCTGCACCTTGGTATCGACATAGGCTCGGGTGGCCAGCACCACGCTCGGATCGATCTTCAGTTCGACGTTGCTGGAGTTGCTGACAATCATGTTCATGCGTACGACTTGCGTACGGCCGGAGCCCTGAGTGAGCAGTGGCTTGAACGAGGGGGCGCAGTTGGCCACGGCGACCAGATCGTTGTCCGTGTCGTACAGGCCGATTTCGCGAATCCACCAACCGCCGACATCCTCAGGAATAACCTGCTCGGCGATGATGATCCCCGCGTTGACGGGATCGACCTTGAGCTGATTCAGCGGCGCACGACGGCGCTCGTTGATCAATGTCGTCTGCGCGGCAGACGGCTGAGGCTCGGTGCCATTGGCGTCACCGACGCCCATCTGAGTGATTTTCCACGGGATGCCTAGCGCGTCAGCGTTGGCCTGCTTGGCGACGCCCACGTTGGTCAGGATGGCTAAAAACTGCGAATTCTGGTCGATCATGAGAATACATCCAGGGTGTCAATGGTATGGTCGCGACCGCCTCGGCCGATAACGCCGCTGACTTCGATGTCACGTTGGACAGGCGGATACACGTCGATTACATCGCCCTCGTAGAGAGCGGCATGGAGCCTCAAAGCGCCCTGGCTTTCCAGGCTGATCGCCAGCCCTGTCAGGTGCCGGGTCACCGGCTTGGCGTCGTCGATCAGGCGTTCCAGCTCCTGATACATTTCCTCGGTGATCCCGGTGTCCAGCACGCCCACCTTGAGCGCGAAGGTGCCCGGCACCCCCTCCGGCACGGTGTTGAACCACTCGATAATCTCGATCAGGTAGCCCAGGGGCTCGACCACCCGGCGCAATGCGCCGATGGTGCCCTTGTGGGCATGGATGTAATACGACGCCTTGATGGCCGCGCGCTTGGTCGTCTCGCTCCACCGGTAATCCCAGCGATCGACCGACCAGGCCCACGCCAGGTGCGGCAGCAAATGCACCGGACAGGTATCGGCGTTGTAGAGCGTGCGCAGCGGGACAATGGTTTTTTCGTAAAACGACGCCTCCAGGGCGCGCTCCAGTTGTGTGCTGTTGAATGGCAGTAGGCTGTTCATGTCAGCCCGCCAGATTCACGGTGACTTCGGTGCAGAACGCCGCCTGCGCCTTGGTCGGGGCCAAGTCAACCCAACCGACCAGCTCAACCCGAGACACGCCAGCGATATGCAGTTGCGCGTCCACCGCCGAACGCGCCACTTCGACCCCGAGCCGCTTGCGTGGATTGATCCAGGCGTTAACGCGGTTTTTGGCCTCGGCCAGACTGGCGTCAGCCTCAGGCCCGACACTGCTCATATGCAAAATGGCATCAATGCGGTAGTCGATAATCTGCGCGCTTTGCACGGTCAGCCGATCCCCCACCGGCCTGACGTCCTCGTCATTCAGCGCCGCCTGGACCGTGGCCAGCAGTTCAGGACTGGCCACGCCATTGCCCTCGGAACTCAGCACCGTGACCGTAACGTTGCACGGTGCCGGGCTTTCCGCCGTGGCGTCCGCGACCAGGCCCGACGCATTGCGCGCGTGCAGGATGTAACTGTTACGCGGCCCGGCCGTGGTCAGCCCTTCGTAGGCCAACTGAATGCGCTCACGGAACGGATCGTCTTCCTCCCTAACCTCCGGTACCGGCGGCACCGCCAGCAGATCCTCGGCCTGAATGACCAGACGCTGGAGATTGACGTTGGCCCCCAAGTGATCGAGGTCATCGCGGATGGCGTGTGCCAGTAACAGCGCCTTGCCGGCGTCGTTGACCCGGGCACGGTTGCCGATCTTGATATAGGCCCCCACCTCCAGCACCTTGGTAACCGGATCGCTTTCCAGCGCGGCGTTCCAGTTGTCGCCCATATAGCCGCGGAAGACCCCCAGGCCTTCCTCATACACCGCTTCGAAATCCAATGGCTCCAGCACGCTCGGCGCAGGTAGCGACGACAGATCAACGATGCTCATACGCCCACCTCCAACAGCACGCCCTCGCCTTGATACTGGCCGGCGATTTTCAGATTGATTTGCCCGCCGATCACCGAAATGACCCGCACCTGGTCCAGCTTCAAACGCGGCTCCCAGCGCCCCAAGGCCCTGGCGGCTTCTGCCTGCACGGAGCTTTTCCAGCCATCGCTAACGGGCAGATCGACAAAACGCCGGAGCGTGCTGCCGTAGGCTGGTCGATGCCGACGACTGCCCAGTGGCGTACCCAAAATGTCCCCGATGGACTGCCGCAAATGCTCGATGCCGGAAATGGGCTGGCCGGTGTGGCGATCCATTCCGATCATCTGGGCTACTCCTTCAGCAGTTCGAATTCGTCATGGGCTTTCAGAAACTTGACCGCCTCGATGTCGGAGCCCGCGATCTCGACCAGGCCCTTCGCCACCGGCAGGCTGCGCTGGGTCTCCGGCAGGATCAGTTGCCGGGACGTGTAAACCTTGTCGCGAAACTTCATCAGCGTCGAAACCGGTACTGATGCCGGCTGCGGCAACGGATTAGGGCTCGCGGGTAAATCGGTGACAGGCGTATCGCTCTTGGCCATGCGTTTGCTCCAGGCATAAAAAAGCCCGCACATGGCGGGTCGTTGGGAGATTGAAAGTTAATGCGTGTGGTGGTTGCTGTTGCCGCCGGCGTCGATGATTGCGCCGGCACTGGTGATGTCCTGCGTGACGTGTAACGGACCGTCGATGTTCACCGCCCCTTCCAGATTGATGTTTCCGCTCGTCACGCTGACAGCGCTATCGGTGACCACGGCTTCGGTACCGCCGACCTTGATGGCCACCGTTCCTGTTGGCAACGTGATGGAGTAGCTCTTGGCCTGCCAGTCGTACACCAGCGAACCGCCATCCTCGAAACGCCAGACCTCCACGTGATCGCGGTTATCTGGCTGGCCACCGGCATCCCCGTAGAGCCCGGGAATGAAGGTGCCCATGCCGGCCTGGCCACTGGGGTTGAACAGCACCCCCTGTTCGTTCAGGCTCGGCGCCCGCCAGTGACGGGCTTTGCCGGCCGCCAGACTGTGCCAGCGCACCCACGCGCTGACCCAATCACCGGCCTGCACCCGAACAGTAGCTGCCGCCAAATCCACACCGACCACCACGCAAGGCATCAGCATGGCGGCAATCATGCGGTCATGCTCGGCAAGGGCGTAGCTCATGGCACGTCATCCGCTGGAAAGAACGCCTCTTTCGGGTCGTGGTTGAAGCCGAACCACAGCGAGCCCGGTTGCTCATCCGGCCATGGCCATTGCTGTGCACCGAGGTAGATCTGCTGATGCCACTCCACCAACCAGACGGTGTAGCCATCCAGTTCGGGCCGTGTCCAATCCTGCCCGGCCTGAATGAATACCGCCGGTTCAACCGCCAGCCCCCAGGTCTGGGCTCGCAGAATCACCGCGAGCTGGGTGGCCAGTTGCACGGCCTGCTGATGATGGTGCGGCTTGATCGGATCGACGACGATGCGTGCCTCGAACCTGCACACCAAGGTCGTTTCACCGGTGCCGATATCGACGCCCGGTTCAATCTCGGCCATCTCCAGAAACACCGCCGGCAGYGCCACACGATCTTTAATATTCGGCCAGGCCGTCACCGCACACACACCCGGCAACCCCGCCAGCAGTTGTTGCTCAATGACCCGGTAAAGCTGATCCAGGCTAAAAGGCTCTTCCGACACGGCCCTAACTCCTCAGGTACTTTTGCAGCTCGAAGTTGAGCTCCTGCTGCAGGATCTGCAGCAAGCGTTCGTCCGCCTTGCGCACCCAACTTTCGAAGTGGGGACGCGCCTGTTCCAAGGACACCTTGGCCTTGGCCAGGGGAAACCGACTGCCATTTTCAGCGACCCACCCCGAACTCGGCCCGCGCCCTGAGGACACCGTACTGTCGGGATAGTCGTCCGCATCGAAATGCTTGCTCGCCGTGCGGATCCAGATATCGGGCTTGTTGCCGTAGACCTGTTTGAGGAACGCACCCTGGTAACGACGCCCGGCCACCGACACGCCGCTGCCCGTCTGCCGTGCGCGGCCGATCCGACTGGACTCGATGGCATTCAAGCCAAACCACAGCTTGCCGCTCATGGCCCCGCCGGTGACCGGGTAGCTGCGCAACCGTTGACGCACCGCCGCGACGGCGATGCGTTCCTGTCGACTGACCGCCCGGGCGATGTGCGTGCGCAACCAGCCCAGCGTTTTGTTGATCGCGCGGCGATGCGCGGCTGCGGCCGCCTTGGGCACCACCTTGGCGAAGTCCTGGAACGCTTGCAGATCCGCCGACGACGACTGGATGGTGACCATCCCACCGCCGGCCGAGGACTTGTAATAGCTACCAACGCTCATGCACGCATCCTCAGGATCAAAGCGACCAAACCGTCACCGCTGGGCTCCAGCTGCAGCAGGTCGTAATCGCCACCGCCGTCCAGGGCAGGTAAATCGACACTGACCAACAGGCCCTGCTCCAGGCCGTGGGAATCGCTGACCCGAATCTCAAAGCGAGGCTCACGCAACCCGGTGTTGAGCTTGCCGAACTTCGGCTGCAGCCAGGGTGCCGCAAACATACCGAGCACCGGCTGTTCGCGCCCCTCGATCCGTGCACTGTCGCCCAGCGTTTCGAACACCACCGCGTCGACCTCGGCAATCAGGTCGCGAAAGGCCACGGTCAAAGCTCCAGGAGGATCTGCGCCCGCGGTCGCGTGCACAAGTGCAACGGGTTGGACTGGGCTTCACCGGCCACGCCTTTGTTGAAGGGCAGCGGCTCCAGCATGCTGTAGTACGGAATGCCCTGGGTGTTGACCGTTTCCATGTAATCGGCCGGCGCGAACACCGAGATGTACAGGTCCGGTACACCTTCGGGAATCAGCAACGCCTTGTCGTCGTGGACAAACGAGACACCGGCCACCTTGCCACGGTAGCGCTCCCAGATAATGCCGCCGAACTCGAAGCTCTCCCGGGCATCACCACGCAAAGCAGCAGCCTGCTGGCTGTTGAGGTAGGTCTCTTTGACCGACTTATGAACGATCAGCTTGTTCCAGAAGTTTTTGCCGCAGAAGGCACGGGAACTGGTGCTGGTGACGCTACCGAGCGCGTCCTCCTGCATGTCCAACGCTTCGCCGCACTTAACCCGCAGCTCGGTGTTCTGATCCGCCAAGCCCATGGGCAAGGTTTGACGCTGCACGCCGAAGCGATCGTAAAGGTTCAACAAGGGGGTGTGACCATCCGCATCGAGAATCAAACCGTTGAGTGCGCCCATGCGCTGGAATTCATGCGTGGCATCCAGCTGACGACGCGCTTTGGCCAGGCGGGCGTTGACCACGTCCTGTACCGCCTGCAACTCGGTGCGAGTACCGAAGGCACGAATGCCCTGGATCTCGTCGGCCTTGATGGTGAAGCGCTCCGGCAGGTGAACAGTGTTGAACGGGATCAGGTTGCGCTTGCTGGCCGCGACCACCAGACCAGAACCACCCCGCTCCCCCGCAGGCACGAGCGCCAAGGTGTCGCCGTCCTTTTCGATCTGTACGGTCAGGGTGGTGATGCCTTCCTCGCGGAACAGGCCCAGGGCACTGATGCGACCCGGCAGGTAGGGTTGGTCATTGAGTGCAGCGGTCAGCGCGGTAACGGTAAACGCTTCGTCGTCAAAAATGGCGATCTCGGCCATGGGTACTCTCCAGAAATGAAAAACCCCGCACAAAGCGGGGTACATGAAGTTGGGTGATCGACTTAGCGAACGATCAGAAAATGAGTGGCCAGCGCCTTTTCAGCGTCCAGATCCAACCCGGTCAGATGGGCTTCGCTGACTTCCGCCAACCGCACCACCGCACGCCCCCGGCGCACCACATCCGACTCACCCAGCGGACCGAAAAGAATGGCGACGGCGGTCTCGCTGCCGTCTTCTGCGTCTGGAGCGTACGGTGCGAACTCGCCGGTGGCCGTCACCAGACCGAGGATCTGGCCCGGTTCCAATGCGGGACCGGCGGCGACGTTGATCGCTTCACGCGAGATGTTCCCGGCCCCTTCGGACAGCAGAAACTCACCGGCGTGGATCGGTTCTTTTTTGATAGTCATGCTCTTGCTCCTTTCGCGCCGTGCGCAGTTCCAGATTGAGCGGCTTGTCGAGCGGCCCAGATCGAAGTGGGATCAGGTTGTTTAGCCTGCACCTGCGGTGCCGGGTCATTGTTCAGTGGCAAGCTGTTATCAATTTCGAAGCCCTTGCCGCTGCTGACGATCTTGTCGAATAGGCGCGCTCGAACCGCCGCAACGTCCAGGCCCGCCGCGACATACTCGACACTGAACTCGGGTAAGCGTGCGGCCACACAAAGGTCGTTCACGGCCTTGGCACGCGTCAGGCCAGCCTGGACGATCTCTTCGCTTTCAAGCCGGGTGGAACTGAGCAGTGGTTCGATCAGGTTACTGATGCCCGACTCGGCGCATCGCTGAGTGATCATCAGGGCCAACTTGGCCGAATCGATCACGGGCGGAGTCAGTGGTGGATCGTCCGGCTCTAACTCGGGATCCGGCTCGGGTGGCTCGTCGAATTGAGCCAGTAGTTCGGCCGGCGTGTGCTGGTAACGCTGCAACACGGCACCCTGCCCGAGACAAGCCTTCACCTTGACACCGTCACCGACTTCATCGGCCAGCCCCAGGGCCACCGCTTCACTGGCGGTCAACCAAGTTTCAGCGGCGACCAGACGCCGCAACTCCTCCTCATCGATGTCCGGCGCCTTGGCCTTGTAGGCCGCAATGATGGCCTCCATCGTCTGATCGAGGACATCGGCCACCTTGCGGAAGTCTTCGGCATCACCGGCGGCGTAGGTCCACGGGTTGTGGATCATCAGCATGGCGTTGGACGCGATCACGACGCGGTTTGCGCCGCACACCGCCACGCTGGCGGCACTGGCCGCCAACGCGTCGATGCGACCGGTACAGCGTTCACCCAAACGCGACAACGCGTTGTGCATCGCCAGCCCGTCGAACAGGTCGCCACCGATGCTGTTGAAGGCGGCGATCACCGGTGACACACCATCGTCCATGGCGCGCAAGTCCTGCACGAACTGGTTGGCAGTGATACCCCAGCCGCCGATCTCGCCATAGACAAACACTTCGATGACCCGCTCGGCAGCCTCGCCGCTGGCCTGCAGCGCGTACCAGGTCTTGTCCTGCACCGGCACGCGCTTGCCCGCCCGGTTATAAACGCGTGGCCGCGCCTTCTTGCTCATGGTTGCTCCTTTTCGTCGACGGGGACGAACGCTTCAAGAGTGGTGTAATTGAGGCCAAGGGTTGTGGCCCGGGCCAGATCGGCGGCGTTTTCCGCGTCGACCGTTTCAGCGTCATAGCCGGTACGCAGGACCATTTCACTGCGCGAGGCGAAGCCGGCCTGTACTTCCATCCGTCGCGCCTGCACGTCCTGCACCGGCTGGATGTAGGCCCAGCCTTGCGGTACCCAACGGGTGCGCAGGTATTCACGGCGCCGCAGGGCGTAGTCATCCAGCTGGAGGACACCTGACAGCACCGCCATGTCCATCCAGGCCGCCCGAACCGGACGGCACAGCTGGTGCACGTACACGCTGAACTGAAGTTGTTCCAGACGGCGCCGAAACTCGTTGAGTACCACTCGCAGCGCCCGGTCGTTGACCTCGCGCATGTCGCCGGTGAGGATCTCGTAAGGCGTCCCGGTCCCCGCTGCGGCCGCCATCAGCTGCTGCCGCATGAAGTCGGGATAGTTGTTGCCCGCATCCGGTGGCTTGGAAAACTCGACCTCTTCACCCGGCCCCAGCTCCTGCATGGTGCCGGGCTCCAGCGCGACCATCGGCGTGAAACCGTCGCGGTCCAGGCTCAGCGGTTGGCCGGTGACCGGATCCCTCGGTACGGGGCCGGAGTCCGGCGCTGGCCGGCTGATAAAGCCGGCAAACAGGTTGGCCACTTCTTGCCGGAACAGCACCGCGTCGTCGTAGTTATCGAGGCTGCGTAGGCGCTTGAGCACCGGCGACAAGCGCGGCACGCCGCGCAACTGGCCCGGTTCGACCGGCTCGAAGATGTGCAGTACCTGGGTGGCCGGCACTCGCACCAGCTGGTTGTAACCCGCATTCAGCGACGAGGCATCGCGTGGATGCGCCAGGTACATCCAGTACGCCACGCGCTTGCCGCCGGGGGTGAACTCGATGCCGGCGCGGATAAAGTTGCCATCACGGGTGGTCTCGAACTTGTCATGCGGGACAAACTCCGGGGCCAGGATTTGCAGCTGCAACGGCACCGCGAGGCCTTCGTCCAGGCCGCGCGGACGCAATCGAACAAAACATTCGCCCGAGGTTTCCACCGTGCGGGCCACCAGCGCCTGCTGGCCGTTGAAGTCGGTACGCTCATCGGCGTCCGACTCATCAACCCAGTCGTCCCAAAGTTCCTGCAGCAGTTTGCGCAGGGCTTCGTCGTCGGTTTTCGGTCGTGGTGTGATGCCGGTACCGATCAAGTTGCTGACGCGCTTGTCGATCACGTTATAGGCATAGGGGTCATTGCGAACCGCTGCCCGCGAGCGTGAGCGCAGATTGCGCAGCGCCGGGGTGTTGATGCTGTTGATCCCGTTGTCCGGAGCATCCCAGCCAGTGGATCGGCGGCCCTCCCCGGCGCCTTCGTAACTGGCCTTGATGTTCGACGGCAACACGAATCCGTTACGGGTGAGCGTCGGATAGCGGGCCATTAAAGTCCTTTGCCTCCGTGGCAAAGCCGAACGACGCGGGAGCGCGGTCCGGCCGAGTTCACCAGCGAGGTGCGGATTTCGTCGCGAGCTTTGAGCAGCTCGTCGACAGAGCGGTATTCCACGGTGCGGTCGGTGTAACGCACGGTTTTTTCACCGCGTGCGATGGCCGCCTCAACCGCGTCGAGGTGCTTTTGGGTAAATGACATATCAGCGTCTCTTCAGGTAACCGCTGCTGGAACTGCGGCGTTGAGGTGGCGGTGCTGCGGGTCGTGATGGCACGACGGGAGCAGCGGGTTGCGGAACCGGTTGTGGTACGACAGCGGGTGTAGCCTGCTCGGTATTGCTGATGCGCTTGCCTTGCACGGGCTTGATACCCAACGCTTCGTCGAACAATCCTGACTGCGCCAGAGACTGACGCACCCGCTCCCAGTCATGTTCCTTGTAGCGGTTGAGGCCCAGGTAATGCGCCATGGCCAGGCAGTACACCATCAGGTCGAGTGCTTCGTTGCGCTCGGCCTTGCCCTTGACCCATTCGATACGCTTGTGACCACGGATGTAGCGCGCCACCTTGCGCTCCGCGACGCACTGATCGAAAAAATCGTCGGGCAGGTCATTGGCGAAGTGCAATGCTCCCGGGCCGGCTTCGAATGGATAGCGGTTGTAGATCCAGTCCTTTGCCGTGTCGGTACCGACGAACCACAGCTCGGCGCCGTTGCGTTCGGTCTGGCCTTTCCAAGTCACGTCGACCATGGAGGGGCGCTGAGCTATGACCGGTTTACCGGGTTTGCTCGCCCCCTTGATGGCAAACACGTTGCGCCAGCGACGAACGCGGCAGAACTGGTACACCTCATCGGTGTGGTGACCACCAGAGTCGACCGCCACTGCAAGAATGCCGAGACCGACACCGCACGGATGGCGGTACTTGGCCTTGAGCAGTTCGTCCAGTGCGGCCCAGGTGCGCTCATCGGCAGGGTCGCCTGAGACAATCTGGTAATCGATGACCCAGCGCTCCATGCCGACGCCCCAGCCCATGGCCATGAACTCCAGGCGATTGGCCTGAACGTCGACGGCACCGGTGATCATCAGCACAGCAGCCGGCATCGAACCGAGGCCGAAGAGCTCCAACCGTGCCCGTTTGCGCAAGGTGTCGGCCTTGGTTTGCTCCTGCGCGCTGTCCCACACCTTGGCCAGACGAGTGTTGTAAAACACCTGCATGGGTTCCAGATCGCCTTTGGCCTGGGCCTTTTTCGCCTTTTCAAACTGTTTGGCCAGCGACTTCCAGTCCATCCAACCGAGGGGCGAATACAGCGCATTGAGATGAAAGCCGACCGTCTCGCCATCGCCTTCGGCGTGGGCACGCCACTCGCCGTTGGTGAGCATTTCGCCCTTGTGGAACTCCTCAATCAGCACATCGCAGTCAGGGCCAGCGCACTGGTAGTGCACGACGCTGTAATCCTTCGAGTAATGCAGGCGCTCCCATTCCAGGGTTTGCATGTGGCCGCAGCTCGGACACGGCACGTAGTAGTGACGCTGGTCACTGCCATCGAACAGGTCGGAAATTCGCGACGCACCCTTGATCGTGGGCGAGCTGGAAAAGTAGAACTTGGCGTTGCGGCCGAAGGTACTGCCACGCGTTTCTGCCAGCTCGATGGGATCACCCTCCTCGCCGATGTCCACTTCCCAGCGGTCGATCTCGTCGCCGTACACGTAGCGCGCCGACAACTCCGACAGGTTGGCCGCCGAGCCAGCAGTGGTGACGTACAACGTCCCACCCTCGAACTCCTTGGTGTCCATGGTATTACGCGAGTCCCGGGAGCGGTTAGCCGCGACACGCTCGCGCAATACCGGCGTTGCTTTGATGGTTTTGCCGATCCGCGACGACACCCGTTTGGCCAGGCCCAGACTGGGCAGCAGCGCCAGGATGTTCGACGGCGCCATGTGCATCAGGCCACCGATCCAGTTCAGACCAATCTGGGTTTTCATCAGCTGCGACGCGACCATAGTGATCACGCGCTTGCAGGGGTGAGCCGGCGACAGGCAACGCATGGGCTCGCGGGCATACGGTGTGCGCGAGGTCCGGTACTGGCCGGGCTCAGCGGCGCCGGTGTCGCGCGGGATGCGCATGTACTCGTCGGCCCACTGATCGATCCAGACATCCGGGTCGGGCCGCAGCCCACGGAAATACGCCTCACGGTACACCTCTGCACCGTCAGGAATGTCCGTGGGCATAGGTCAACTCGTAGTTAGTGCATGTTCAAGGTCCGCTGAGGACATGCGCTCGGCATCCTCCAGCGAGCGACGGATCGCCGCCGTCAGGTGCTTTTCGATTTCCCAAGGGTCTGTCATGGAGGCCAGTTCGGGAGCCAGCTGCGGCGGCATGCCCAGCAATTGATCGCGCAACATGCGGCCAGCGTTGTAAGCGCCCGTCTGGACCGCCGTTGCGAACACCAGCGAGCCTTTGGCCTTGTGCAACTCGATCTCGGCGAGCTGTGCCAGGTTGTGCTCGCGCAGTGCACGCGCTTTCTGGAAGTCCGGCAATTGCCCGGAAGAGGCAATCACTGGCGGCGGCGCAGCCAGGGACGTTGGTTCGACCTGGCTGGACAGCTGGCTGTACACGTCACGCTGCAGCCGATCTTGATGATGACGATCGGCAACAGCGGCCTTGCTGGGGTCAGCGGTGTCGCGAATCAACGCTTCGCTGGCCGTGACATCCACCTGCTTACCATCGGCGGTGAGCACCAGCCGGTTGTTGTTTTTCAACCAGGTGATGTAGCTGGGCGCCCTGCCGATCCGAGCCGCGAAGGCGCTCTTTGACAGGTACATTGGTTCTGTCATAAGCCCTCCTTTTCAACGGCTTTTCAATGCAAACCTTTCAATTTCAATGGATTGAATTTCAGTAAGCTGGCAACCCTGCCGCTAACACTTTCCCGCGGGTTTGCGACCCCGTACCCATCGAATAACCCCAGGGTCCCCGGCGATTTCATCACTGCCCGCCACCGCTCGGAGGGACCTCGCAGATCCCAGCCCGTTTCGCCAACCACCGAGCGTACAACCCGCTGGCCACATCGGCACCGAGACAAGCCACCACACTCCCAATCGCTGCAGCGGTCATCAGACTGCAACCCAGCGCCGTGGCGAGCAACACCGTTGCCAGACCAAATACCGCCGAAGCACCGAAGCGCAATAGCACCCGCTTGATCAACACCGGCACCGCCATCCCTGCCGCATCAGCGCGCCACATCTCCCCAGTTAAACCGGCAAGCGCCACTAGAATCAGCAGCCAGGTTGGAAGATTGGCCAGCGACTGCTGCATCTCCTGTTCAGTCGACATTCGTTGCCTCCTCGGCAATGGAAGAAATAAACCTATGTCTCGGGCGTAACTGGCGGCCCAAGCCAGGGCCGGCAGCAAGAATGAAAAACCCCGCCGAAGCGGGGTTAGGTGACCGGCTCAGGGAAGGCCGGGTGAAGCTGCACAGCACGTGCGAGGTCAGCGCCAAGGCGCAAATTCCATATCGTGGGGACTTTTTACCTGTCTCCGGAAAAACCGAAAAGGGGGCATTTTCGGTTGTTCAACTCGACACAACTTTGACGCAACTTTGACGCAGGTTTGAGGCAAACCACCCCGACGAATGGTAATCAGCAAACCCGCGTGCGCTTGCTCATTGATGCGCGCGTGTAGTTGGTTTCCACCGTACCACTGCGGCGCTCACGCCCACGTGTTGTTGCGCTGCGCACAGTCAGGATCAACAACACTTGCTGGTGCAAACGATGCAACCAATTCCGGTAGGTCCGGTCAGCATCCTCGGCCAACTGCAACAACCGAAGCTGCTCACGCACAGTCATGGGAGGCTGGGCCAAGTAGCGATTGCGAGCCAACAAAGCCAGCTGGGCGCCCTTCTTCGATTGCCGTTCGAGCTGCGCCACAGCAGCGGCAACCTCGGTACTGGCATGGTCCATACCGCCACCGGCCGACATCATCAGATCTCGCGATCCCGGAGTACCGCGGGGAGCGCAACCGCCATACTGCATGATCGTCGCCATCGGACTACCCAAACCACCACCGTCGCCAACCTGGCCGTGCTGAGCGCCCCAATGCTGCATCAATGCTTCCACTTCCTCGATCATCGCCCCACTCCCCTGAAAATCGAACCCGACACAAAAAACACGCTACTCGACACAAACCCAACACAATTAAAACCCTTTAAAATCAATAGCTTTAATCGACTTGTGTTTAGTGTGTTGGGTTTGTTGGGTATTCCTGTTCTCGCATGAAGAAAATAATCTGCCATCAGAAACCGACTATCTAACGACATGCATGCGCGCACGCGTAGCGAAACCCAACACACCCGACACAAAGCCCGCAAACGTCCGAAAAAGAAGGCTCCAATCTGTGTGGGGTATCTGAAATCAACCCAACACACACCCGACACACCCGACACACTTTTAGATGTAGTCATGCGGCAGCCGCCTTGATGTGGTCCCAGCTGTCCACATGCCAGCCCGCGAGCTTCGCCTTGGCCCGCCAATTTTCGACCTGCTTGCCCAGCTCGGCCGCCTTCAGTGATGGGGGCGGGGAAGCGTCCGGATCGACGGGAAAGAAGAACGCGCCAAAGCGCCGGTTGTTGCCGTCGGTCCAGGGAATGGCGCGAGTTTTATCGACCTCGGAACTGATGAACAGCGAGAACTTCGTCTGACTCATCACATGCTCTTTATTGCGCTGGCACCATTCGAGGAACAGGGAATAAAGGTCAGTTGACAGACACGGCCCCCAAAGCCCCTGGCCCAGCTCGCTGTACTTCCATAGATGCAAGAACGTCTGCCATCCGGCCCGACTCAAGGCCACCAGGCGCTCACGGGCATCGGTTGATGGTGGTCGTGTCCGCTGGTTGAAGTCACCCAGATCGACCGACAACAACCAACCGTACAGCGCTGCGACGCCACCCTGCTCCAGCTCCCGCCCGATTGCTTTTTGCCGCTCGACCGGCAAGGTTTCCATAGGCCACATCACCAGCATCCGCCGGTCACTGTCGCTGATCGGCCACGGCAAAATCTCGTTGCTCAGGAACACGGCATTCATATGGTTGGCCTCCTCCCAACCGTTGATGAACTTCGACTCCATGCGCACCGTCTTGCCGGTGATCAGGTGCTTGATCTTGCCCACCTGGTTGTATCGCTGATCGCGACTCACCACCTCTTCAAATACCGACCACAATTTGCGGCTTTGCCAGGCGTTGAAGTTGCTCTCCAGCTGCGTCTGACCGACCGTGGCCGCGTACTGGCCGTACAACATGCCCAGCGCATCTGCGAACAGCAGGCTTTTGCCTGAGCCCTCCATGATCGAGTGCATCAGCACCGCGGTATCCATTTTGGCGCCCAGGTGCTGCAACGGGTACGCCAACCAGCGGGTCAGCCATTGGTGCGCCGCTTCATCGTGGTTGCACAAAAACGAAATCAGCCAACGCAGGTTGGCGCAGGCTTCGTCATCCCTGACCGGCTCGAGCGGCAGGCCATCAAAGGTATTGATGTACACCGCAGGGTCCTTGCTCATGGTCGGATCAAACACAATATGTTCGACATCCACGGTGCGCCGCTCACTGCTGTTCAGCCACAGCGGATAAGTGTCGCCCAGCGCCATCTTTACCGCGCCCTCGGCAATACGCCGCTTCTTTTCCCGATCCCAGACATCCTTGGTACCGTCGATGTACACATATCGGTCAGTCGGTTGCATGCCGAACGCACCGCCCTTTTTACCCGCCATGCGCCGCGCTTGCTCGATGTCACGGACGTGATCATCCGCAATCAACCGTTTGCCCATGTCATCCAACCACGCCTTGGCGAGAGGCTTGCCCACCCGCGCCTCAAACGCGGCCTTCTTCATCACCCGAGACTGGTCGCAGTCCCACACTTGCGTAGTGCCCTCGACCAAAGCAAAACGCCGCAATAACTGGTCAAGCGTCAGCGACTCCCCCGCGCCCCCCTCAGGAGCCGGAGCGGCCTCGCTGACTTCGTCGGCGGCGGAGCCCGGCTCGCACTGGTCACCAGATGGGGTCGGGGGAAGATCACGCGGATCAGGACGCGAGGAATGCTGCATACCCATCATGCGAGCAGCGTCCTTCACCGCCTTCGACTGGTCACCACCGTGCTCGAGTAAACAGAACACCTCGAAAGCGTCATTCTGATGCCCGTTCGCAAGCGGATCGGCACCGTGGTGGGAGTAGACCTTGCCTTCACTGATCGTCACGCCGGGCAGCCCGGTGCTGCTCTGCGGGTAAAGCCACTTGCTGCCCCGCTTGATGTAACCGTGGCTACGCAGCAGCTCCTCGATATCGTGACACCGATTGAACTCATCGATCACCGATGGCTGCTTACCCGCAGCCGGCGCTGAACGCTTATTGACCTTCGCCGGCGCCACGGTTGCCTTGATCGCCCACGGGCACGCTGCCTCTGCATCACGCTTGAAAATGTCCCAGTTTTGCCAGATAGCCAGCAGGTCGACAGTCAGCGTCGGCAAACCGTCCGTGGCGCTGGGCGGCGTCCGCCAGGTGTAAGGCTTGCCGGTACCCGGATGAATCGAAGGCGGGAACACGTCCTGTACCAGGCCAGCACGCAGTTCGAACACCGTGAAGCGCTTGTACTCTTCGGCCTCCGTGCGCGCCGCAGTTTCCCCGACGGCATCGCCCTGCTCTTTCGCAGCCTTGGCTTTGTCCATCAGGCCTTTGTGAATCGAACCGTCAGGGTCTTTTTCATTCGACCATGAGAGAGAATGCCGGGTTAGCTCAATGCCTTCCGGCAGCTTGAACAGCACCCGGAAGCGCGCCGGGTTCCCGACAATGGTCGGGTACACCAACGCCATGGCATCCAGATCGACCCCCAGCAGCTCATACAACACATGACGCGTCCACTGAACGTCGTCGACGTCCAGCGAACAGACACGGCTCGGCCCAAGTACGACGCCGAGGTTGTGATTAGGGTTTCGTTGCCAGAATGCTTCAGCCGTGGCGGCATCGGTAAAGTAGCCGCCCGGTTTGTTCCACCCCATGCCCTTTGGGGCTTTTTCACCTGGCTCGATTGATACCAGGGCAAGATCGAAAGTGTTGATGTAACGTTTTGCCCAATTGGCGATGGCTATTCCTTTGGCCGGTTCAGTCATCGCCGGGCCTCCCGCAACCCCTGACAGTCAACACAGGTTTGGCAACCCTCAATCGACTGTTGTCGGCGTAACGGGATGGGTTCGTCACAATCTGCGCAAAACTGGGCGCTGACGCGGCTAGATGGCGCAAGGCGACTGCGCTGAAGCGCAACGTCGAGCAGGTATTGCGCCTGGTCGTTGGCGCGATCGATTTCGTCAGCCATGGTTGCGATCCTCCATCGCCTGACGAGCACCCGCCATGATGCCGAGGATTTCGCGAATCACGTCCATGCCACGCTGCTCTAGATCCACGACCTCGCGAAGCTCCCAGACGTTGTCGGCTGCACCGTCGTGCATCGCAGACACAAACTCCCCCGTCTCACCGAGCAACTTGCCAACGGCTTTCAAAGCATCCCGGGTTGCCGGGACTGGGACCGGGCGATACCACACCGCACCCGCTGGACGCATCAGCGCGTCAAGCAAACGTGAGTCACCGGTCAGCCGGATAACTTCCTCAAGCTCATCAGGGTTCAGCCAGCGGCGTTCTTCATCGAGTTTGAGTTTCTTCTGCAGGGTGTCGTTGTCCAACACCATGTCAAACGCAAGGGCGGTAATTCCGCCCTTGTAGTCACGACCAGCGCGATAAATCGCCTGGCGCAAAGGAAGGACCGGACCTGCGTCCGGCAATAGATCTGTGCGACTCATAACCGTAAATCCCCCGTTTACGGTGTAGCCATAAGACGGGGTAATCCCTATCCTACGACCACGACCGATGTACATGTGCTGTGTGTCGTCGTAGCTGGGTTGGGGGATCTTTGGTGAGAGGCCCCAACCCGGCACCCTTTAAGCAGCTTTGGAACCGCGAAGGTAAGCCCAGTCAATGTCTGCACGGAGTTGCTCGCAAGTGACTGAACCTGCCGACTCTCGCTCGATAGCGACCGCCAAAGCAGCGCCAGCCCGACGGTTGCCGTAAGCGACCTGCTTCAATTGGCCGACTGACGTACCGCAACGGCCCGCGAATGCATCCAGCGCGGCTTTATCAAGACTCTTCAAATACTCGTGCAAGGTCATATGCACCTCCTTTTGAACGCCGAGATTAGCAACTGCTAATGCTTTCAGCAATAGCAAACCGTAATTTACTGTTTGCTAACGGAAGGCGATGATTGGGGAATGGATATAAAGAAGATGCGAATTCAGGTGCTGCGTGACTTGATGGGCGAAAAAACCCAGAAAGAGTTCGCCGACCAATACAACCTAGACGCCTCATACCTGTCGCAATTGCTCAACGGGCATAGATCGCTTGGCGAGAAAGCGGCTGCAAATCTTGAAGCGAAAATTGGTCTTGTCGAGGGCACGCTAACAGCGCCGTCCGTCTCGATGCGTGCTCCCACATCTAGAGCGCCTCAAACACCAGAGAATGAAATCGTCCAAAGCAATGCCGAGTATCTCGGCCCCATTGATGTTTGGGACGATGCTACCCCCTTGGATGATGACGAGGTCTACGTGCCGTTTCTTAAGGAAGTCGAACTATCCGCGGGGAGCGGCCGAACCGCTGTACATCAGTCGCACAAGCAAAAACTTCGCTTCGGTAAAATGACCCTAAGGCGACAAAACGTCCAGGCAAATGAAGCGGTCTGCGTAACTGTTAACGGCAACAGCATGGAACCCGTTCTACCTCACGGAAGCACCGTAGGAGTTGACCAGGGCTGCACAACCATCACCGATGGAAAAATGTACGCGCTGAATCACGGAGGCCAGTTGCGAGTGAAAACGTTGTACCGGCTACCTGGTGGAGGCATCAGGATGCGTAGCTATAACCGGGAAGAGCATCCAGATGAAGAGTACAGTGCGACCGATCTGCTCAAAAACGAAATCATCGTGATCGGCAAAGTCTTCTGGTATTCCGTACTGCTGTAACCGATCGCCTCTTAAAGAACCCGCCACGTGCGGGTTTTTTTTTGCACATCGCAAAACTAAATTAGCATCCGCTATTGCATGTTTATTTAGCTATTGCTAATTTTGCACTCGTACCTACCTCTCACCAAAGAGTACGAGCCATGCAAACCCCACAGCACAGCAACACCCGCTGCCCCGTTTATCTACACCCAACAGCAGCAACCAACCGCGCAGCCATAATCGCCATTCAGCAAACGACTGGCCTGCTCGTCATCACCAATGTACGCAGCAAGGCTGCAGCACAGCTCATCGCTAGCGCCGACACTTCCCCATGGGGAGGTGACGCAGCATGAAGCAACTATTGATCGGGCTTGCTGGCCGCGCACGCACCGGAAAAACCACTGCCGCCAATCACCTGGCCAACGTTCACGGCTTCCAGACCTACGCATTCGCAGACCCACTCCGCGAAGGTCTGATGAACATCTTCAACCTGAGTCCGTGCGACTTTGACGATGATCGCAAAGAGCAACCCATCGGCTGGCTCGGTCGCTCCGCTCGCGAGTTGATGCAGTCCATGGGCACCGAATGGGGCCGCAACATGGTCCACCCAGAGCTATGGCTGCTACTGGCCGAACAGAACCTCGAATTCCTAGGCCAAGCGCACGACACCGCGACCGGTTTCGTCATTAGTGATCTGCGTTTTGAGAACGAAGCCGACTTTGTCCGCAAGCGTGGCGGCATCGTGATCCACGTCCTTCGACCTGACGCGACAGAGGTCAATCCGCACGTCAGCGAAACGGGCATCGGCATTCAGGACAACGACCTAGTGCTGCACAACGAAGGTGCGCTCGACGACCTTTTCGGACAGATCGACGAGTTCTTCGGCGCTCTGACAGCCCGCCCTGACAGCGCCGCAGCCTGAGGACCGCGCCATGAATCGCACCCTGGACGAAACGGCAGCCGTACTCGGCCTCAAGCCCCGCGCCTTCCGCACCAGGTTGCGGGAGCTGGGAATCCTCACCAACAACGGCGAGCTCGCCAGCAAACACCGCGATCGCGGTTACCTGTTCTCCGACCCACGTAGTACCTGGGTCCCTGCCATCAAGCAGCACCGCCACTACGCAGTGGTGATGGTGAAAGAAGCAGGCGTTGAGTGGGTCGCCAAGAAACTGAACATCACCATTACGCACAAGGACGCCGCAGCATGAGCCAGAACGCCATTACCCAAGCCATCGGCGCACTGAAGCTGGTTCCGATGTTTCTCAACCATCCGACCGTCATCAGTCGCGCCACGCTAATAGGCGCGTCAGCCGAAGCGGTACAGCTTCTAGAGTCGCTGCCACCAGTCAGCGCTGAGCTGGCCGAGGTATTTCGCTGTGTCGACGCAGTCATTGGCGAAGGGCAAATCGCCTACGTCACGCCGACTAAATCACCGGAGTACCCCTACGGCGCCGTCGTCGCCGACCAACGCGGCAACGTGTGCGCGGCAGCAATGGGCAAAAGCAAAGAAGGCCTCGCCGAACTGATCCGCCTCAAATTGCTGCCCCCATCGGAGGGGGTCGGGGAGGAAGCGGCATGAGCAACACCCTCGACCAACTTCGGCGCCAGTTCGCGACACCTTGCCCGACGCTGGCAGCCGTTCGCGAGCACTACTTCTCGCACATCCGCACCGATCGCTACCTGCTGGCCGAGATCAAAGCCGGCCGTATTGCGCTGGTTGTGAATCGGCTACACGGGTCCGCTCGCGCACAGCGAGTGGTGTACCTGCACGACCTGGCTGACTTTCTCGACGCGCAAGCAGCCTGATTCACGGTGGTCCCTGCCGTCCAGGGACAAACAACTCGTACTCAAGAAGGCACAGCACATGAAAGCCACGGACACGAATGACTTCTTTAACTCACTCAATGCAGGCGTCTTCGCCCAGCAAATCGGCCAAGCCCTTTCAAACGTCGCCGCCGGGGTCATCGACTATGGCAAAGCGGGCGAAGTGAAAATCACACTGAAGATGAAGCAAATCGGCCAGAGCAATCAGGTCGCAATCAGCCATACCCTGGACTTCGCCCAGCCCACCAAACGCGGCAAGTTGCGTGAGGACTCAACTCTGGACACTCCGCTGTACCTCACTCCTCAAGGGCTGACCCTGTTCCAGAACGACCCGACTTCGCAGCTCTTCAAGAGCGAAGACACCCCGGTAGTCCCTCGCTAAAAGCATCACCAAGACGCAGCACCAAAGTCCTCTCACCAAAAAGGAAGCATCAATGCCACTCGCTAAAGACACACTCGAACTGATCGTCGCCCAAGCACATGCCGCTAGYGCCCTTCCCGCAACGCTCCTTCCTGTAACCGCGCTGCCGGACAATGTTCAAATCCATAACCTTGAAAAGTACCAGGCGCTGCGCTCCCGTTTCCGCGGTGCGCTGCACACCAGCAGCTTGCGCGACTTTGCTGAGTACACGATCTTGCGCACCGGCCCCACCGCCAAAGGTTTCGTCGATCAGGACGACATGAGCTGCAAGATCTTTTTCAACCTCGGCGACGACACTGCACCGGGCCATGCAGATGACGTGGCAACACTGAAACTCAAGCCGACAGCAGCCTACAAAGCACTCCAGCAAATCGCCGGTAAGAAACTCAGCCAGCGCGACCTGGCAGAGTGGATCGAAGACTGGCACCTCAGCCTTGTGGCAAGCAAGGAAGGTGGCGGCACCATGCCCATCAGTGCAGCCATCGCAAGCGTGCGCAACATCACCATCGAAGCCCGCAGCTCGGCCACCAACAGCGAACACAACTTCGGCGCCTCCCGCAGCGCAATGGATAGCATCGAAGCCGCCAGCACCGAGAGCCGTATTGAAGCGCTGTTCTTCGAGCTGGTCCCGTACGAAGGCCTGGGGACCCGAGTCTTCACCCTGAAGCTCAGCATCCTAACCGGCGATGACAAACCAACCCTCAAACTCCGCTGGGCAGGCGAAGAACAGCAGGTCGAAGAAATCGCCCAGGAGTTCAAAACGACACTCGCCAAAGAAGTCGGCGGAGCCGCGACGCTGACCCTGGGCACCTTCAGCGCGTAACCAGTCAACCCAAGTAGCAACACCCCGCCGCCGGCCTCTCACCAACGATCCCGACGGCGGGTTCTGCCGAGGAACACAGCACATGCAAACAAACCACCTGATCATCGCCGCCTACTCAGCCCTTGGGCTGTTGCTGATGACCTATTTCATCCGCAGTGCAATCCAGCGAGCATTCGCGCGCGCCGCGGCACGTCATGCCATGGAGCTCAGGGAACACCGGGAACGCATTGCCGCGTTGACCAACGACATCATCCACCTCAGCCGCCTGCCCCAAACCGACCCGATGTTCACATGGGCCGACTATCAAACTCTTTTACAGGCTCAATCAACGCTGGTCCTTGCTCAACTGACCTGGCGCGCAATGCCGGGCACAGAGTCGACCCAGCTGAAGGCGGAGAAGCAAGCGCACAAAATCCTCGAACTAGCCAACCGCATCAGCAACACCGTTGAGCAAGGAGCTACCTCGTGACAGCCCTTCGCAGAACAGTCCATATCCGCAGCGGGCATATGCCGCCCCTCGATTTACAAACCATCTGCGACAAGTGCAACAAGTCGCGGGCACATGGAAACCATCAAAGATGCAGCAAACAGCGACAGGCCGAAGGCATCGCCCGTCGCGCTGGGGAGCAGGCGCCATGAGTCTTCCACGCTGGGTAATGATCAACCGAGCATCCGAACTCACCGGCTACAGCGAAGACGCCATACGCCACAAAGTGAAAAACGGGACCTGGGCACAGGGCCGAATCTGGCGCAAAACACCAGACGGCCGTATCGCAATCAACATGACGGAGTACGACAAGTGGGCCGAGAGCGCACCGCAGGAAGCGGCCTAGAAGCCGAGCTGGCCAAGCATAAAGGGCTGGAGATACACGGCGGCTATATACGCATTGTGTTTATGTGGCGGCGAATTCGCTGCCGCGAATCACTTGGCCTCCCTGTCACTAAAGCCAACATCAAACACGCTGCCCTACTTCGCGCGGCGATCACCCACGAAATCAAGACAGGCCGCTTTGATTACAGCCGCCACTTTCCCAACTCGAAGAATGCGATCAGCTACAGCAATGTAAAGGACGAGCGCCTTGCCGCACTAATGGCCCGCTACAAACCGTTGAAGGCTGTCGACCTCACGCCGATGACCGAAGAGAAGTACGGCTATGCGCTCGACATTTGTACCGAACTGCTTGGGCCAGACCGTTTGGCTGGAATTCTCCTGCCCGAAGACATTCAGCGGCTCAGGACACAACTGATCGCCACCCGGGCACCATCGACCGCAAATCATTACCTGGCTACGTTCGCTGGATTTTTGGGGTGGTGTGAAAACAACAGCTATTGCCGAAAAGGTCTATCCGCAGCATGCACACGATTTGCGATGACCGATCGCGAACCAGATCCATTGACCAAAACCGAGTTCGAACAACTACTCAGCAAGGGCTGCCTACACGCACAGGATTCCGCTGCGATCACACTCGCTGTCTACACCGGCCTTCGCCCAGGTGAGTTGTGCGCGTTAGCCGTTGAGGATGTAAATTTGAATGCTGGCCAGATTAACATCACTAGGGCGATCACGGCGGACGGAACATTCAAAGTTCCGAAAACTGGGAAGCCTCGGTCGGTCCTTCTAATGCCACCAGCAGTTGAAGCCTGCAAAACACTCATGGGCCTGGTGGCCGACCACACACCGCGAGCGGTCGAAGTGTTTATGAACCGCCACGAAAGCCGCATCGAAACTATAACCCCACTGCTATCTCCAACAACGCAAGCCCGAAAGAGAGTCATAAATCATTGGTATATTCCAACTTCTTGGAACACGAAGTGGTCAGCCATTCAAAAACGTTCGGGAATTCGCCCTCGCCGCCCGTACCAAACTAGACATACCTACGCCTGCTGGTGCCTAACAGCGCGCGGTAGTCTAGCGTTCATTGCGAAGCAGATGGGCCATATTGACTTCACCATGCTTGTCCAGGTCTATGCAAAATGGATGGATGACGAGTCGTCTATGGAGCTTTCACGCATATGGAAGATGTTGGATGTAGCCCCTCCGCCGTAAGCACACATCAGACCACACTATTTATTAGCCGTTGCGATTTCATTGCGGACTGTAGTCCGCCATGATCCTGTCTATCGTGCGCTCAAAGAAAGGTACAGACGGGACGGCGGCATAGAACCCATATTTCAAAGCCCCCCCAAACTCCGCCCATTCATTCCGCACAGCATTCATCATATCTTTCGCACCGCTATGTAGTTGCGCAACACGCGAAATCTCGGCGGCCCTTCTTTTCTTATTGACAGCCTCAAAGACCCTAACAAACGAATTAAACAAGTCGTGCCCACGCACAAACAGGTAAGCATTGCTTTCATCCACCAACTCGCCGGACACGGCATCTACAAAAATAGAATAAAGCTGCTCAACCCCACGCTCATAAATATTCAGCAGAAGCCCTGTGTTAATATCTGCAAGCGTGACTTTAAACTCAGAAAACACCTGTGAATCTTCAATGGTGGTCTCCAAATCCATGGCACCAACACGCGCAATCGACGCTAAAAACTCTCTTTTGAAATCACCAACAACATCAAAGCCAAAACTGTCCAGGCTAAACGCCAACAACAGTACAGTGTTATAAACAGCAGCACTCAGCTTGGCCAAAAGCTGAGAAGGACAATAGGTTAGATCTCGTATCGAGCAAGCGGCGACTGCTTCAAAAACTCGATCAGCATGCGCTCCGTGGAGAATTACATTCTCAATCGAATATACATTCGTATAATAGATATGCTCTTCCGCGAAAACCCCTCCGGCACGGTAAATCCCCGACAGAAAGCGCTCATCACTATCCAAACAAAAAATGAGATTAGGACCTAGAATCAAGTCACCAATGGCCCTAATGGATAGTAAACGAGTACACCCGTTGGCTTTTTTTCCATCCGACGCCGTGGCTTCGTCCGCAATTTTAACATCGAACTGAACACCTTCGATCTTGGGAAGGCATGCCCCCCAAAATCTCTTATCTTCCCGTGATTCAACCCACACCAAAACAGTGCTACGATCAGAACCATCGATATTGAAAAACTGTGCTTTTTGGATATCAATGGAGCTTACAACAAAGCCATACTCAGAGTCCGACAGCATTTCAAATCGCCTCCGCCACCAACTTTGCCATATTGATAACTTGCTCGGAACCGGTATTCATAACCAAGAAAGGCGAGTGAGTTGCAACAAGAAACTGGCAGGTTGGTGCTAACGCAAGCAGCCCCGGCAAAATCATCTTTTGCCATTCCATATGCAGCGAAAGATCAGGCTCATCCAGAACAAATATCGCACCATCGCGATTTAGAAACACGATAAGGAAAAGTGCTAAAAGTGTCTTCTCCCCTCTCGAAAGTGCCGGCCATGGGATTAGCTGCCCATCCTTCAACTCTACGTTTAGTGAACCTTCAACATAAACAAGCCTGCGCGAGGTAAGGGCAAATATCTTATTAATCTCAACAAACATTTGATGATGAGAGAAGATACTTGAGTCATCCTCAACCACTTGACTACCGTCCAACTTCGAAACAACGTACCGCCTAACATCCTTTATGTTACTTTCTTCCAATTTACTTATTTTTTTTGAAGACAAATATTCAGAAACGTACTTATCAATATCATCTTCAACCCCAGCCTTTACCGCCTGAGTAGAAACAAACTCTTTTATCAGCACATACAAGGTTTTATTTAAATCACCTTCCACATCGTCCTTTTCAAATACGGCCTCATCCTCCGACCTTTTAACTCCAAATACGACTTTCTCATTAATAAATCCAACAACTTTAACCGTATCTACGAATTTTTTAGAATCCCCCCCAGGCGGGGACTTTAAAAACAACGCACAATACACTCCCGTATCATCATCACTACTTTTAGATGAATACGAACTATTCGAGCGATTTGGTATTGCAGCCTTGATAAGCTTTTCATACATAACCTTTGCAGGCTGCTCACCCTTTAATAACTTTTCAACATTAGCCTCATAGCCCTTCTTCTTTGGCCGACCATTCGAATCTATCTTTGCACCACGAAATACATACCCGCCTTCGAACTCAAGCTGCATCAGCCAATCTTCAGAGCCATCGTTATAATCAACATCTCTTGCAAGCGTCAACAACTCAACAATCGCACCCAAAACACGTGACTTACCGACACCATTGAACCCTGTCAACACAAGAATATTGCAATCATCTTTTAGCGGAATGACAATTTCTCGCGCTGCAGTTGGCATATTAAATATCGAAATTTTTTGCAGACGGTTCAATTATCACCCCTATTTTCAAAACGTAGCCAACAATAGCAAGCTGTGACTGACGTTTAACACTAACGCAGCGGGAAAATATATCACCTAGCTGAAAAATACGTAAGAGTCTATAAATTTTCTTTGGCCTGCCTTTTGAGTAGGTCAACGGAGCGTGCTTCACGAAGAACTTTGCGTGATCACATCCATAACGCCCCCTATGACAAACCTCATGAACAGCCCCCGCCTGATCAGAAACGATTTTGACACGTCATTCTAGATAGATAGTGCCGGAGAAAAGTCTGCTGGACTCCGCATGAGCAATATTAGCAATCATGCTAGGCTTAACCACCGACGCTGTAGATCGTAGTGCAGCCTACACCTAGTGATCGCAGCACAAGGGTAAGATGGCTGCCTCGGCTCATTTCTGCGTAAGCCCAAAAGCAGAGAGTGAAACGCCCCATTTCTGCCCCAGCCATTTTGACGACACCATCTAACCTACTGATGAATAAAGCAATTTCAGACCTATCCTCCCACACCCCGATGATGCAGCAGTACTGGCGCCTGAAAAACCAGCACCCGGACCAGCTGATGTTCTACCGCATGGGCGACTTCTACGAGATCTTCTATGAAGACGCGAAGAAGGCCGCCAAGTTGCTGGACATCACCCTGACGGCCCGTGGGCAGTCGGCTGGCCAGGCGATTCCGATGTGCGGTATTCCTTACCACGCCGCCGAGGGTTACCTGGCGAAACTGGTGAAGCTTGGCGAATCGGTGGTGATCTGCGAGCAGGTCGGCGACCCGGCCACCAGCAAAGGGCCGGTGGAGCGGCAGGTGGTGCGCATCATCACGCCGGGGACGGTGAGTGACGAGGCGCTGCTGGACGAGCGTCGGGACAACCTGATCGCCGCCGTCCTGGGCGATGAGCGCCTGTTCGGCCTGGCGGTGCTGGACATCACCAGTGGCAACTTCAGCGTGCTGGAAATCAAGGGCTGGGAAAACCTGTTGGCGGAACTGGAGCGGGTCAACCCGGTGGAACTGCTGATCCCGGATGACTGGCCCAAGGATCTGCCGGCGGAAAAACGCCGCGGCGTGCGTCGCCGTGCGCCGTGGGATTTCGAACGCGATTCGGCGCTCAAAAGCCTGTGCCAGCAATTCTCGACCCAGGATCTCAAAGGCTTTGGCTGCGAAAACCTGACCCTGGCCATCGGTGCCGCCGGTTGCCTGCTGGCCTACGCCAAGGAAACCCAGCGCACCGCCCTGCCCCATTTGCGCAGCCTGCGTCATGAGCGCCTGGACGACACCGTGGTGCTCGATGGCGCCAGCCGTCGCAACCTGGAGCTCGACACCAACCTGGCCGGGGGCCGCGACAACACCCTGCAATCGGTGGTGGACCGTTGCCAGACCGCCATGGGCAGCCGCCTGCTGACCCGCTGGTTGAATCGCCCGTTGCGCGACTTGACGGTGCTGCTGGCGCGTCAGACTTCGATCACTTGCCTGCTCGACGGTTACCGTTTCGAAAGACTGCAACCGCAGCTCAAGGAAATCGGTGACATCGAGCGGATTCTTGCGCGGATCGGCCTGCGCAATGCCCGCCCGCGCGACCTCGCCCGTTTGCGTGACGCCCTCGGCGCACTGCCCGAGCTGCAAGTGGCAATGACGGAACTCGAAGCCCCGCACCTCCAGCAACTCGCCACCATCACCAGCACCTACCCGGAACTGGCAGCACTCCTGGAAAAGGCCATCATCGACAACCCGCCCGCGGTCATTCGTGACGGTGGCGTGCTGAAAACCGGCTACGACAGCGAACTCGACGAACTGCAGTCGCTGAGCGAAAACGCCGGGCAATTCCTGATCGACCTTGAGGCACGGGAGAAGGCCCGCACCGGTCTGTCGCACCTGAAGGTCGGTTACAACCGCATCCACGGTTATTTCATCGAGCTGCCAAGCAAACAGGCGGAATCGGCACCGGCCGACTATATTCGCCGCCAGACGCTCAAAGGCGCCGAGCGCTTCATTACCCCGGAACTCAAGGCGTTCGAAGACAAGGCATTATCGGCCAAGAGCCGTGCCCTGGCGCGCGAGAAGATGCTTTACGAAGCGCTGCTCGAAGACCTGATCGCCCAGCTGCCACCCTTGCAGGACACCGCCGGCGCCCTGGCCGAGCTGGACGTCTTGAGCAACCTGGCCGAGCGTGCGCTGAACCTCGACCTGAACTGCCCGCGATTCGTCAGCGAACCGTGCATGCGCATCAGCCAGGGTCGTCACCCGGTGGTCGAACAAGTGCTGACCACGCCGTTCGTGGCCAACGACCTGAGCCTGGACGACAATACCCGCATGCTGGTGATCACCGGTCCGAACATGGGCGGTAAATCCACCTACATGCGTCAGACCGCCTTGATCGTGCTGCTGGCGCACATCGGCAGCTTCGTGCCGGCAGCCAGTTGCGAATTGTCGCTGGTCGACCGCATCTTCACCCGGATCGGCTCCAGCGATGACCTGGCCGGCGGGCGTTCGACCTTCATGGTGGAAATGAGCGAAACCGCAAACATTCTGCACAACGCCACCGAGCGCAGCCTGGTGCTGATGGACGAAGTCGGGCGCGGCACCAGCACCTTCGACGGCCTGTCCCTGGCATGGGCGGCAGCCGAACGCCTGGCGCATCTGCGTGCCTACACGCTGTTCGCCACCCACTACTTTGAACTGACCGTCCTGCCGGAAGCCCAGCCGCTGGTGGCAAACGTGCACCTCAATGCCACCGAGCACAATGAACGCATCGTGTTCCTGCACCACGTGCTGCCCGGACCTGCCAGCCAGAGTTATGGCCTGGCCGTTGCGCAGCTGGCGGGCGTGCCGAGTGAAGTCATCACCCGCGCCCGTGAGCATTTGAGCCGCCTGGAGGACACCGCCCTGCCCCATGAAACACCTGCACCGGCCAAAGGCAAACCGGCTGCGCCGCAGCAAAGCGACCTGTTTGCCAGCTTGCCGCACCCGGTACTGGATGACCTGGCCAAGCTCGATCTGGACGACATGACACCACGTCGTGCTCTCGAAATGCTCTATACACTAAAGACACGGATCTAACGCAGCGGCTTGCAAGCTGTTAGAATCTCGCGCGGTTTGGGATGCTGCTGGCTAATAGCCTGGCCAGCAGACTATCGCTCCCGAACCTGGCGACCCCTACGAAAAGGGGCGCAGCAAGCCGCGCCTGAGGAGAAAATTAGAAATGACCTTCGTCGTCACCGACAACTGCATCAAGTGCAAGTACACCGACTGCGTAGAAGTCTGTCCGGTGGACTGCTTTTACGAAGGCCCGAATTTCCTGGTGATCCACCCGGATGAGTGCATCGATTGCGCGCTGTGCGAACCTGAATGCCCTGCTGTTGCCATCTTCTCCGAAGATGAAGTTCCGGCCGGCATGGAAAACTTTATTCAGCTGAACGCTGAGTTGGCCGATATCTGGCCTAACATCACTGAACGTAAAGATCCGCTGCCAGATTCCGCTGAATGGGATGGCAAGCCAGGCAAGATCGAACACCTCGAACGCTGATTACCCCCGCGTTCCCGAAAAAGGCCCCACAAGGGCCTTTTTGCTTTTCTGCAGGCAAAAAAAGGGGCGGTTTGACCCGCCCACATTTTTCCCTATTCCCTGTGTTCCTTTTCATCGTCCTGATGAATCGCGTCCTGCGATGTCCATTTCCTTCATCCATGAAGGACGTGTCTGTCCGTCGACACAACCTGAATATTAGAGTTTTCCCCTCGGAGATCAACCGCCCCTTGGCGCGAATTCCAACTGTCACACATCATTAATAATAATAAATATCTATATGAATCAAAAAGATAGAGACAAACAGCGTTCAACATAGACGACTGCCAGAGTGTAAAAATAACGAACACTTACGCAAGAGTAAGCCAAGGCTTACAGCACGAAACCAAAATCCCAGGGGGGATTCGATCCCCAGGCCAGACAATAAAAAACCCCGAGCCGGTCGGGGTTTTTTATGCCATCGCAGTGAGCGCCTTATTGGAACAGCGACTCGCTCGACAGACCATTTTTTTCAAGGATCTCGCGCAGCCGCTTCAAGCCTTCGACCTGAATCTGCCTGACCCGCTCACGGGTCAGGCCGATTTCCAGGCCTACGTCTTCAAGGGTGCTGCTTTCATGACCGCGCAGGCCGAAGCGGCGTACTACCACTTCGCGTTGCTTGTCGGTCAGCTCCGAGAGCCATTGATCGATGCTCTGGGACAGGTCGTCGTCCTGCAACAGTTCGCATGGATCGGTTGGACGGTCGTCAGTCAGGGTATCAAGCAGGGTTTTATCCGAGTCCGGACCCAGCGAGACGTCGACCGAGGAAACCCGCTCGTTCAGGCCGAGCATACGCTTGACCTCTCCTACCGGCTTTTCCAGCAGGTTGGCGATTTCTTCGGGTGAGGGTTCATGGTCGAGTTTTTGCGTCAACTCCCGCGCGGCCCGCAGGTACACATTCAGCTCTTTGACCACATGGATCGGCAACCGGATGGTCCGGGTCTGATTCATGATTGCGCGTTCGATGGTCTGGCGAATCCACCAGGTCGCGTAGGTCGAGAAGCGGAAACCGCGTTCCGGATCGAACTTCTCCACCGCCCGGATCAAGCCGAGGTTGCCCTCTTCGATCAGGTCCAGCAGCGACAACCCACGATTGACGTAGCGTCGGGCGATTTTCACCACCAGCCGCAGGTTACTTTCAATCATGCGTTTGCGCCCGGCCGGATCGCCACTTTGCGACAGGCGCGCAAAATGAACTTCTTCTTCGGGTGACAGCAGGGGAGAGAAACCAATTTCATTGAGATACAGCTGCGTGGCATCTAGTGCCCGCGTGTAGTCAATGTACTTGTGTTGTTTCAACGATGCGGAGTGTTTGGATTTGGCACGAACGGAAGGTGGAGCCGCCCCTTCATCATTCGACATCGAATCCATATCGATGCTGCTCTCCATAAGGAGAACCTCATCGTCGATGTCAAACTCCGGCACTTCTTTACTGAGAGCCATTGTTATAGTCCTTTGGTGAGTTCGACCTCAAGCTCAAGCGGCGCCTTTCTCCCTGGCAACGCTGGAGCCTGTTCCCCTCTACGCGACGGAACAGGCTGGTAAGCGATCAACGACGTGGCAGGAATTGCAGCGGATCTACAGGTTTACCCTGGCGGCGAATCTCAAAATGCAGTTTCACCCGGTCTGTACCCGTTGACCCCATTTCGGCAATTGTCTGTCCGACCTTGACCTGCTGCCCCTCCCGAACCAAAAGCCTGCGGTTATGTCCGTAGGCACTGACGTAGGTTTCACTGTGTTTGATGATCACTAATTCGCCGTAGCCCCTTAAGCCACTCCCGGCATACACCACCGTCCCATCAGACGCAGCTAAAACAGGCTGTCCCAAATCTCCGGCGATATCAATTCCTTTATTCAAACTACCGTTTGAAGAGAATTTCCCGATAAGAATGCCATTAGATGGCCATCCCCAGCCGGTCGGGGCTGGCCCGGGAGGGGGCAATGGAGCCGGTTCAGGCTTGTTCGCGACGGACGGTACAATCGTTGTCGTGCTGGTGGTCGCACCGTTTACCGGACGACGGATGACCGTGGTTTTACTCGACGACGAAGGTGTTGAACTGGACGAACTGACCACCGTCGTCGACGTTGAATCGGTGCGACCATCAAAGCGAATCGTCTGACCCGGATGAATGGTGTAGGGCGCAGGAATGTTATTGCGTGCCGCCAGAGCCTTATAGTCCCAACCGTAACGAAAGGCGATGGAGAACAGGGTGTCCTTGGGCCGAACGACGTATTGTCCGGTGGTCACGACCGGGCGCTGAGGCGCGGCATTGTTGCGTTCCAAGACACGAACATCGCTGGATTTGTTGCTGGAACAACCGACCAGCAAGGTGCTCAAGACAAGGCCAGTCACCAGGCGCTGAAAGCTCGTTTTACTCATTCGCTGCGCAATGACTGTGAGACTCACCCGCCGCTCCCTCTGTGGTGGCTGAAAATGTGAAATGCCGGAGTCCGGCAATGAACTGTCGCAAGTATAACGGGCCGTGCACGCTGTACCTTTAATGTAGCGAATCGGTGTCGCGCACACGTTTGCTGCCTGACGATGAATCCCGTTTAACCGCACGATGCCGCTGTAAGACAAAGGCAATCGCAGAGAATTCAGCGTGCCGAAACAAATGCTCAGGCCAGTGGCCCATTGAGCAATGGCACGAAGCGCACAGCCCCCAGAACATGCCTGGAAAAACCCTGTTCCTCGCGAATGATCAGCATCAATTGCTGAACTTCCCCGGACCCGACAGGGATCACCATTCGGCCTCCCGGTGCCAACTGGTCAAGCAATGCCTGGGGCACATCGGTCGCCACTGCAGTGACGATAATCCCGTTGTACGGCGCCAGTGCCGGCCAGCCCTCCCAGCCATCGCCCCAGCGGAACACCACGTTGCGCAGGTTCAGTTCGACCAGACGTTCCTTCGCACGATCCTGCAAAACCTTGATGCGCTCGACCGAGAACACACGCTCGACGAGTTGCGACAGCACCGCCGTCTGATAACCCGAGCCCGTGCCGATCTCCAGCACCTTGTCGAGGGGACCTGCCTCCAGCAGCAGCTCGCTCATGCGCGCCACCATATACGGCTGGGAGATAGTCTGGTTATTGCCGATCGGCAGCGCTGTGTCTTCATAAGCACGATGCGCCAGCGCTTCGTCGACGAACAGGTGGCGCGGGGTCCGGCGAATGACCTCCAGCACCCTGGCGTTGGAGATGCCTTCTTCGTACAGACGCTGGATCAGCCGCTCCCGGGTTCGCTGGGAAGTCATGCCAATGCCGCGACGCAGCATATCGTCTTGTTCGCGACCCATCAGCGCAGACCCTCCAGCCAGCCGTCCAGACTTCTGAAGGCATCATTGAAGGTGCGATCCAGTTGCAACGGCGTGATCGAAACATAACCCTGCATCACCGCATGGAAATCGGTACCCGGGCCACCGTCCTCGGCATCCCCGGCCGCCGCGATCCAGTAACCGGACTTGCCCCGCGGATCCACCACTTTCATCGGTGCCGCGGCACGGGCGCGATGACCCAGGCGGGTCAGCTGGATACCGCGGATATGGTCCAGCGGCAAATTGGGAATGTTCACGTTCAGTACCGTACGCGGTGGCAGAACCAGGTCAGCATGGGCTTCGACCAGTTTGCGCGCGAAATAGGCAGCTGTGGGAAGGTTCTCTACCTGACGTGAGACCAGAGAAAAAGCAAACGAAGGGTGTTTCAGGAAACGCCCCTCAAGGGCCGCCGCCACCGTACCGGAATACAGGACATCGTCCCCCAGGTTCGCGCCCAGGTTGATACCGGAAACCACCATGTCCGCTTCGCGCTCCAGCAGGCCGTTGAGGCCCAGGTGCACGCAATCGGTGGGTGTGCCGTTGAGGCTGATAAAGCCGTTGGCCAGGGTTTGCGGGTGCAACGGACGGTCCAGCGTCAGCGAACTGCTGGCGCCGCTTTTGTCCTGGTCCGGGGCGATAACCACGCATTCGGTGTAATCCGCCAGCGCAGCATAAAGCGCGGCGAGACCGGGTGCGGTTACCCCATCGTCGTTAGAAATCAGAATACGCATGGGCTGTCCGTCTGCCCCACCGGCACCAGATCAACAAGCTCACGCACCAATACGGTGGCGAAGCATCCGGCCGGCAGGATGAATTCCAGTTGGAGAATGTCCAGCGAGGGATAATGCCACGTCAGCCCGCCAATGGGCAGCCGCAGGATGCGACGTTCGTGGCTCATACCGGCGTTGATCAACCAGTCACGCAAATCCGCTTCGCGTGCGGCGATGGCCTGCTCCAGTTCATGGACAACGCCCGTGGCCGGCGAGTCACCTTCGCCCCACTGCGGACCGGTCGGGTGCAGATCGAGAATCGCCAGGCGCGGGTCGCTGCACTCAGCCTCACCTGCCGGGAAAAAGCTGCGGCTGTCGGTGAACGCCAGCAGATCTCCCACCTGGGCACGCTGCCAGGTGCCATCGGCGACACGTGCGGCCAGCACCTGATTGAACAGAAAACTGCGCGCCGTGGAGAGCAGACGCGAGCGCACGTTGCGCTGCTCCGGCAAGGCCTTGCGCGCGGCCCAGGCGCGAGCATCGACGACGTTACCGCCGTCATGACCGAAACGCTGAGCGCCGAAATAATTGGGGATGCCTTGTTTGGCGATCAGTTGCAGACGCTCTTCAAGCGCAGCCTTGTCGCCGGCGAATTGCGTCAGGCGCAATGTAAAACCGTTGGCCGAGTGGGCGCCGCGTTGCAGTTTGCGCTTGTGGCGGGTGGTCTTGAGGATCTTCAGCGTATCGTTTTCCGCGGCCGACAGATCAGGGTCTGCCTTGCCCGGCAATTGCACGCTGAACCACTGGCGAGTCAACGCCTGACGATCCTTGAGCCCGGCATAGCTGACTGTGCGCAATGGCACACCTGCTGCCTTGGCAATCCGCCGTGCCGCTTCTTCTGTGTTCAGACCGCGCTTTTCCACCCAGATCCACAAGTGTTCGCCTTCGCCACTCAGGGGGATGTCGAGGACTTCGTCGACCTGGAAATCTTCCGCGATCGCTTTCAGGACCGCCGTGCCGAGGGCTTCACCGTAAGCCCGCGGGCCGAGCAATTGCAGTTCGTTCATGCGCGCAGCAACAAGGCAACGGAGTGCACGGCAATGCCTTCTTCGCGACCGACAAAGCCGAGCTTTTCGGTGGTGGTAGCTTTCACGTTCACTTGATCCAACTCTACTTGAAGATCCGCGGCAATCAGCGCGCGCATCGATTCGATATGCGGGGCCATTTTCGGCGCCTGGGCGACGATGGTGTTATCGACGTTGCCGACTTTCCAGCCTTTGGCATGGACCAGTGCGACGACGTGACGCAACAGCGCACGGCTGTCGGCGCCCTTGAATTGCGGGTCGGTATCCGGGAAATGCTTGCCGATGTCGCCCAGCGCCGCGGCGCCGAGCAAGGCATCGCTCAAGGCGTGCAAGAGGACGTCACCGTCAGAGTGAGCGAGCAACCCGAAGCTGTGTGCAATGCGCACGCCGCCCAGAGTGATGAAATCGCCTTCAGCGAAACGGTGCACATCATAGCCGTGGCCAATACGCATAAAAAAACGCCCCGATTTTTGTCAGGGCGTGATTCTACCTGCATTAGGCACCTAGAGCATGCGCGTGATGCCGTAAGTGCTCATCGATGAAACTGGCGATGAAGAAATAGCTGTGGTCATAGCCCGGTTGCAGACGCAACGTCAGCGCATGACCCGCCAGTTTAGTCGCCTGTTGCAAGGCGTCCGGCTTGAGTTGGTTGGCGAGGAAATCGTCGCGATCGCCTTGGTCGACCAGCAGCGGCAGCTTTTCATCGGCCTCGGCAATCAACGCGCAAGCATCCCATTCGCGCCATTTCGAACGGTCTTCTCCCAGATAGCGGGAGAAAGCTTTCTGCCCCCACGGGCAATCCATCGGATTGTTGATGGGCGAGAACGCCGATACCGACAAATAGCGCCCCGGATTGCGCAAGGCACAGACCAGCGCACCGTGGCCACCCATGGAATGGCCGCTGATACCGCGTTTGTCCGACGCCGGGAAATGGGCCTCGACCAATGCCGGCAATTCCTGCACGACATAGTCATGCATCCGATAGTGTCGCGACCACGGTTCCTGGGTGGCATTCAGATAAAACCCGGCGCCGAGGCCGAAGTCCCAGGCGCCATCCGGGTCGCCCGGCACATCAGGACCGCGCGGGCTGGTGTCCGGTGCGACGATGATCAGCCCCAGTTCGGCGGCCATGCGCATGGCGCCGGCCTTTTGCATGAAGTTCTCGTCGGTGCAGGTCAGGCCGGACAACCAGTACAACACCGGCAGCTTGCCACCCTGCTCCGCCTGCGGTGGCAGGTAGACGGCGAACACCATGTCGCAGCCGAGCACTTCCGAGCGATGGCGATAGCGCTTGTGCCAGCCGCCAAAACTTTTCTGGCAGGAGATATTTTCCAGGCTCATGACAGACCTCAGAAATGAATGACGGAGCGGATGCTTTTTCCTTCATGCATCAGGTCAAACGCCTTGTTGATATCTTCCAGGCCCATGGTGTGGGTGATGAAGGTATCCAGCGGAATCTCACCGGTCTCGGCCATTTCCACATAGCTCGGCAACTCGGTACGGCCGCGCACGCCGCCGAACGCCGAACCGCGCCAGACGCGGCCGGTGACCAGCTGGAATGGACGGGTCGAGATTTCCTGCCCGGCACCGGCAACGCCGATGATGACCGACTCGCCCCAGCCCTTGTGGCAGCACTCCAGCGCCGCGCGCATCAGCTGCACATTGCCGATGCACTCGAAGGAAAAATCGACGCCGCCATCGGTCATGTCGACGATGACTTCCTGGATCGGACGATCGAAGTCTTTCGGGTTCACGCAGTCGGTTGCACCCAACTGTTTGGCGATTTCGAATTTCGCCGGGTTGATGTCGATGGCGATGATGCGAGCTGCCTTGGCTTTTACGGCGCCGATGACAGCCGACAGACCGATGCCGCCGAGGCCGAAAATGGCCACGGTATCACCCGGTTTCACCTTGGCAGTGTTGAGCACCGCACCGATGCCGGTGGTGACGCCGCAGCCGAGCAGGCAGACTTTTTCCAGTGGCGCTTCTTTAGGAATCTTGGCGACGGATATTTCTGGCAGCACGGTGTACTCGGAAAAAGTCGAGGTGCCCATGTAATGGAAAATCGTTTCGCCCTTGTAGGAAAAACGCGAAGTGCCATCCGGCATCAGGCCTTTACCCTGGGTCGCGCGAATCGCCTGGCAGAGGTTGGTTTTGCCCGACAGACAGAATTTGCACTTGCCGCATTCCGGGGTGTACAGCGGGATCACATGGTCGCCCACCGCAAGGGAAGTCACTCCCTCGCCAATCGCTTCCACGATCGCACCGCCTTCATGGCCGAGGATCGACGGGAAGATGCCTTCCGGATCAGCGCCAGACAGTGTGTAGGCATCGGTGTGGCAGACACCGGAGGCCACCACGCGCAGCAATACTTCACCGGCCTTGGGCATGGCGACATCGACTTCAACGATTTCGAGGGGCTTCTTGGCCTCGAAGGCAACGGCGGCGCGCGACTTGATCATGGTGACTCTCCAGTGAAGAAAACGAGACAGGGAGTGTAATACAGCGCCTTACAGTGAATAATCCGGACAAAAGCAAAACATTATTGCTGCACAGGGATAATCATCCATGTCCGAAAACCGCTGGGAAGGAATCGACGAATTTGTCGCGGTGGCCGAATGCAGCCAGTTTACCGCTGCCGCGGAACGCCTCGGGGTTTCTTCCTCCCATATCAGTCGACAAATCGTACGCCTCGAAGAGCGCCTGCAAACCCGCTTGCTCTATCGCAGTACCCGCCGGGTCACGCTGACCGAAGCCGGACAAACCTTCCTGCAACATTGCCAACGCTTGCAGGATGGACGTGAAGAGGCGTTGCGCGCAGTCGGCGACTTGACCAGCGAGCCCAAAGGCATGCTGCGCATGACCTGCGCCGTGGCTTACGGTGAGCGCTTCATCGTGCCGCTGGTGACCCGCTTCATGGGGCTATATCCGCAACTGCGTATCGACATCGAACTGACCAATCGCCAGCTTGACTTGGTGCACGAAGGCCTCGATCTGGCGATCCGTCTCGGGCGTTTGCAAGATTCGCGACTGGTCGCCACCCGCCTCGCGCCACGGCGTATGTTTCTCTGCGCATCGCCGTCCTACCTTGAGCGCTACGGTCGCCCGCACAGTCTGTCGGAACTGAGCCGCCACAACTGCCTCATCGGCAGCTCGGACTTATGGCAACTGGAGCAGAACGGGCGGGAATTTTCCCAACGGGTGCAGGGAAACTGGCGCTGCAACAGTGGGCAAGCGGTGCTGGATGCCGCGCTACAAGGCGTAGGGCTGTGTCAGTTGCCGGACTATTACGTGCTGGAGCATTTGAATAGCGGCGCGTTGATTTCGTTGCTGGAGGCACATCAACCACCGAACACGGCGGTTTGGGCGCTGTATCCGCAGCAGCGGCATTTGTCGCCGAAGGTGCGCAAGTTGGTGGATTTTTTGAAGGAGGGGTTGGCTGAAAGGCCGGAGTATCGAAGCTAGGAAGGTGCCGGTGTGTCAGCAGGATGGCGGTTGTCAGTACTACCGTAATCGCGAGCAAGCTCGCTCCCACAGGGTTTGCTGGCGTTCACAAGATTTGTGTTCGTCCCCGCCCAATGTGGGAGGGAGCTTGCTCGCGATTGGGGGCAGCACAAAACCAAAGTCAATCAGTGACGATTGGCCCAACGCTGTCTCAACCATTCAAGGTCTTCAGGACGCGTGACCTTGAGGTTGTCGGACCGCCCTTCGATCAGGCGTGGGGCCGAACCGGCCCACTCCATCGCCGAAGCTTCGTCAGTGATAACGGCATCGGCCACCAGACTGTCCGCCAAAGCCCGATGCAACGCCCCAAGGCGAAACATCTGCGGCGTGTAGGCCTGCCAGATCACACTGCGATCCACGGTTTCGACCACGCGACCGTGCTTGTCGACTCGCTTGAGCGTATCCCGAGCCGGAACCGCCAGCAGTCCGCCGACAGGATCGTCAGCCAGTTCAGCCAGCAGCTTGTCCAGATCGTCACGACTGAGGTTCGGCCGTGCGGCATCGTGAACCAGTACCCAATCCTCGTCATCAGCGCCCTGCGCATGCAGGTGCAGCAGCGCATTGAGCACCGACCCGGAACGCTCGGTGCCACCCTCGACCCGGGCAATACGCGGATCACTGGCACACGCCAGGTTCGGCCAATAAGGATCGTCAACAGCAACACTGACCACCAGACCTTTGAGGCATGGATGATCAAGGAAACAGCCAAGGCTGTGTTCGAGAATAGTGCGCCCGCCCAGTTGCAAGTATTGCTTGGGACGGTCCGCAGCCATACGGGCACCGACGCCCGCGGCAGGAATCACGGCCCAGAAGGCCGGTAACGAATTAATCATTGGGCCAACTGGTAAAGGGTTTCACCGTCCTTGACCATGCCCAATTCATGGCGAGCCCGTTCTTCAACGGTCTCCATGCCCTTTTTCAATTCACTGACTTCGGCGTCCATCACCCGGTTGCGCTCCAGCAATGCCTGGTTCTCAGCTTGCTGATCGGCAATCTGCTGAGTCAACTCGGCCACTTGCGCCAGGCTGCCATTACCCACCCACAAGCGGTACTGCAGGCCAGCCAGCAGCAGGAGCAAGACGAGGAACAACCAATTGGGACTGCGCATCGAATATCAGGTATCCAGTGAAAAAAGACAGCCATGCCAAACGTGAAGCTTCTGATAGCACGAAGCCTGGAAGAACCAGGCTTGTGCATATAAGGCATCAGATTAGTGGCAAAAACGTCGCTGTAGCGATTTTTCCGACACAATCCGGTGTCTTTTTTTATATCAACCGCGGAACTCGCTGCGACCGTTGTACTTGGCTTTGCCGTTCAACTGCTCTTCGATACGCAGCAGTTGGTTGTACTTGGAAACGCGGTCGGAACGGCACAGGGAACCGGTCTTGATCTGGCCAGCCGAGGTGCCCACGGCCAGGTCGGCAATGGTCGAATCTTCGGTTTCGCCGGAGCGGTGCGAGATCACGGCAGTGTAACCGGCGGCCTTCGCCATCTGGATGGCTTCCAGGGTTTCGGTCAGGGTGCCGATCTGGTTGAACTTGATCAGGATCGAGTTGGCGATCTTTTTGTCGATGCCTTCTTTCAGGATCTTGGTGTTGGTGACGAACAGGTCATCGCCTACCAGTTGGGTCTTCTCGCCGATCTTGTCGGTGAGGATCTTCCAGCCGGCCCAGTCGGACTCGTCCAGGCCATCTTCGATGGAGATGATCGGGTAACGCTCGGTCAGACCTTTGAGGTAATCAGCGAAACCTTCGGCGGTGAACACCTGACCTTCGCCGGACAGGTTGTACTTGCCGTCTTCGTAGAATTCGCTGGCGGCGCAGTCCAGAGCCAGGGTCACGTCGGTGCCCAGCTTGTAACCGGCGTTGGCCACGGCTTCGGAGATCACTTTCAGTGCATCTTCGTTGGACGCCAGGTTCGGTGCGAAACCACCTTCGTCACCGACGGCAGTGCTCAGGCCACGGGCCTTCAACACAGCTTTGAGGTGATGGAAAATTTCGGTGCCCATGCGCAGGCCTTCCGAGAAAGACTTGGCGCCAACCGGCTGAACCATGAATTCCTGAATGTCGACGTTGTTATCGGCGTGCTCGCCACCGTTGATGATGTTCATCATCGGAACCGGCATCGAGTAGACACCCGGGGTGCCGTTCAGGTTGGCGATGTGAGCGTACAGCGGCAGGTCCTGGTCCTGTGCTGCTGCCTTGGCCGCAGCCAGGGAAACGGCGAGGATCGCGTTGGCGCCCAGGGAACCTTTGTTTTCAGTACCGTCGAGCTTGATCATTGCCAGATCGAGCGCTTTCTGGTCGCTTGGGTCCATGCCTTTCAACAGGTCGCGGATCGGACCGTTGATGTTGGCTACTGCCTTCAGAACGCCTTTGCCCAGGTAACGGCTCTTGTCGCCATCACGCAGCTCGAGCGCTTCACGCGAGCCAGTGGAAGCACCGGACGGCGCGCAGGCACTGCCGATGATGCCGTTGTCGAGAAGCACGTCCGCTTCCACGGTGGGATTGCCACGGGAGTCGAGAACTTCACGACCTTTGATGTCGACGATTTTAGCCATTGTTGTAAACACTCCAAAGTTGACGAAAACGACGCAGCTGTAGGAAATCTTTGATCGTCGGCAAGCGAGGTGCAGCGGGCAGTCTTGCAGACGACAAGGCTCAGGCCCGAGGGCCTGGGCGTTAAATCGTGCGGTACTTTACCGGAGAATTGAGGATTACGCGGTTTCTACCGTCGGAAAACTCTTCACCAGTTCGTCCAGGGCTTTGAGCTGGGCCAGGAATGGCTCCAGTTTGTCCAGGCGCAAGGCGCAAGGACCATCGCATTTGGCGTTGTCCGGATCCGGGTGGGCTTCCAGGAACAGGCCGGCCAGGGACTGGCTCATGCCGGCTTTTGCCAGATCGAGGACCTGGGCGCGACGACCACCGGCGGAATCGGAACGACCGCCAGGCATTTGCAGCGCATGGGTCACGTCGAAGAACACCGGGTATTCAAACTGCTTCATGATGCCGAAGCCGAGCATGTCGACGACCAGGTTGTTGTAGCCGAAGCTCGAACCACGCTCGCAGAGGATCAACTGATCGTTACCGGCTTCTACGCATTTGTTCAGGATGTGTTTCATCTCCTGAGGCGCGAGGAACTGGGCTTTCTTGATGTTGATCACTGCACCGGTCTTGGCCATCGCGACCACGAGGTCGGTCTGGCGTGACAGGAAAGCTGGCAACTGGATGATGTCGCAGACTTCAGCGACGACCGCGGCCTGGTCAGGCTCGTGGACGTCGGTGATGATCGGCACGCCGAAGGCTTGCTTGATGTCCTGGAAGATGCGCATGCCCTCTTCCAGGCCAGGACCACGATAGGAGGTCACAGAAGACCGATTGGCCTTGTCGAAACTGGCCTTGAACACGTAAGGGATACCGAGCTTTTCGGTGACCTTCACATACTCTTCGCAAACCTGCATGGCCATGTCGCGGCTTTCCAGCACGTTCATGCCGCCGAACAGCACCATGGGTTTGTCGTTGGCGATCTCGATGTCGCCGACGCGGATGATCTTCTGTGCCATCGGGGTTACGCCTTCTTCTGGTGTTGAGTCAACGCTGCCTTGACGAAACCGCTGAACAGCGGGTGACCGTCACGTGGCGTCGAGGTGAACTCCGGGTGGAACTGGCAAGCGACGAACCATGGGTGATCCGGTGCTTCAACCACTTCAACCAGTGCGCCATCACCGGAACGACCGGAGATTTTCAAACCGGCTTCCATGATTTGCGGCAGCAGGTTGTTGTTCACTTCGTAGCGATGACGATGACGCTCGACAATCACGTCCTTGCCGTAGCAGCCGTGGACCAGCGAGCCCGGCTCCAGCAGGCAATCCTGCGCGCCCAGGCGCATGGTGCCGCCCAGATCCGAGGTTTCGGTACGGGTTTCAACAGCGCCGGTGGCATCTTCCCACTCGGTGATCAGACCCACGACCGGGTGACCGCTTGCACGATCGAACTCGGTGGAGTTGGCGTCTTTCCAGCCCATCACGTTACGTGCGAACTCGATGACGGCCACTTGCATGCCCAGGCAGATACCCAGGTACGGAACCTTGTTTTCGCGAGCGTATTGCACGGCGGTGATCTTGCCTTCAACGCCACGCAGACCGAAGCCGCCTGGCACCAGGATGGCGTCGACGCCTTCCAGCAACGCAGTGCCCTGGTTCTCGATGTCTTCGGAATCGATGTAGCGCAGGTTGACCTTGGTACGGTTGCTGATGCCGGCGTGACTCATCGCTTCGATCAGCGACTTGTAGGCGTCCAGCAGCTCCATGTACTTGCCGACCATCGCAATGGTGACTTCGTGCTCAGGATTGAGCTTGGCGTCGACCACGGCTTCCCACTCGGACAGATCGGCACCGCCGCATTGCAGGCCGAAACGCTCGACGACAAAATCGTCCAGGCCCTGGGAGTGCAGGATGCCCGGGATCTTGTAGATGGTGTCGGCGTCTTCCAGGCCGATCACCGCACGCTCTTCAACGTTGGTGAACTGCGCGATCTTGCGACGCGAGGAAATATCGATCGGGTGATCGGAGCGGCAGACCAGCACGTCGGGTTGCAGGCCGATGGAACGCAGCTCCTTCACCGAGTGCTGGGTTGGCTTGGTCTTGGTTTCGCCGGCAGTGGCGATGTACGGCACCAGTGTCAGGTGCATCAGCATCGCGCGCTTGGCGCCGACTTCGAAACGCAGTTGGCGGATCGCCTCGAGGAACGGTTGCGACTCGATGTCACCCACGGTGCCGCCGATCTCGACCATAGCCACGTCAGCGTCGCCCGCACCCTTGATGATGCGGCGCTTGATTTCGTCGGTGATGTGCGGGATCACCTGGATGGTTGCACCCAGGTAGTCACCACGGCGCTCTTTGCGCAGGACGTGTTCGTAGACACGGCCGGTGGTGAAGTTGTTGTTCTGGGTCATGGTCGTGCGGATGAACCGCTCGTAGTGGCCCAGGTCCAGGTCGGTCTCCGCGCCGTCGTGAGTGACGAACACTTCACCGTGCTGGAACGGGCTCATGGTGCCCGGGTCGACGTTGATGTACGGGTCCAGCTTCAGCATGGTGACCTTAAGTCCCCGCGCCTCCAGGATGGCCGCCAATGATGCCGATGCAATGCCTTTCCCCAATGAAGAAACAACACCGCCCGTGACGAATATGTAGCGCGTCATGAAAAACCCTAGAAGTCTGCGTTAAAGCGGTCCGAGCCGCCGGGGAAAGCGAAGGAAGGCCGAAGCCCCCGATCACCTGCATTAATCACAGCGCACCTTTCAAAAAAACCGCCGCGTTGGGACAGACCGGAAAATGAAACACCGGTTCGTTGCTCGCTACACATTTTTTGGAATCGCCCAGCAAAGACTGCTTGGTAATCGGCAACTCCTGCAATTCAGGCGAATCCACAGAAGTTGTATCAAGAAGGGAGCGTAGTCTACCGGAAAGCCCCTTTCAGCTCAAACCTTGATCTTCGTTCAGTGGCTGCCAATGCAAATGCCAGTCGCCGATCGCACCACCATCGAGCCCCTTGAGGTTCGCTACCGCCAGCAGTTGCCCGTCTTTGTAGAGCAGCGGCAATCTGCCGCGTACGAAGGACGGTACACCGCTTTCATTGAGCAAACGTTTCAGGTCCCGATGGCCGCGGCCTGGCAAAGCCATGACCTCTCCCCCTTCACGATAGCGGATCTGTAACGGGCCATCGGGGATTTGGCCGGTGACACTCAGTACACCGTTATCCGGCAATATCAGCGGTGATACTGGACTTTGCCACGTTCCAGCAGAGGGCATAGTGCGCAGCCAGCAACCGGACAGCCACCAGATGCGCCCGCCTGCACGGTGCAGTTCGCCATCAGCCAGCCGCCACACCGGACAGGCATCGCCGTTGGCGTCGCGCAAATTCTCCCAACCCGACCAATGGTCAGTATCCGGCAAGCGAGTCAGCGGATCGAGCCAATGACTCAAGGCATTGCGCTGCCGGGCAACAGACAATTGCGCAAGCGGCGCCAGTTCAAGGGATCGCAAGCCCAGCCAGGCAAACTCACTGGCAGAGCTGGCCTCACGCAAATCCATGTCCGCCAGCTCTTCGAGCAGCCCCTGCGCTTCAGTAAAATGCGCCGCGCTGCGGGCCATGGTCGCCACCGCTTGTGGCCAGCGCTGGATCAGCACGGGCAAGACTTGATGCCTAAGGTAATTGCGCGAGTACTGCCGATCCTGGTTCGAGGGATCTTCGATCCAGCTCAAGCCATGCGCATTGGCATAAGCCTCCAGTTCAGCCCGCGTGACATCAAGCAATGGCCGCAGCAAATACCCCTTGCCCAACGGGCGATGACGCGGCATCCCGGACAATCCGCGCACGCCCGCTCCGCGCAACAGGCGAAACAACAGGGTTTCCGCCTGATCGTCGCGGTGCTGGGCTGTCAGCAGCACTTCGTTGCCCTGAACGGTTTCAGTGAAGGCGTGATACCGCGCCTCCCGAGCTGCACGTTCAAGGCTGGCACCCGGTTGCACCTGCACGTGAACCACTTGCAGCGGCACGCCCAGCGCAGCGCACACAGCACGACAATGTTCCGGCCACGCATCGGCCACAGCTTGAAGGCCGTGATGAACATGGATGGCGCTCAGCGCCGGCAGGGATTCGGTTTTTGCGAGTTGTGCGAGAAGGTGCAGCAGGACGGTGGAGTCCAGGCCGCCGGAGAAGGCGATGTGCCAATGGGCCGCATTGCGCCATGGTTTCAGATTCAGCAAAAGCCTGGAAGGCAAATCAATCGCGGGCCGATCCATATCTTTCCCTTTGCACAAATCAAATGTGGGAGCGAGCTTGCTCGCGATAGCGGCCTAACACTCAACATATTCGTCGACTGTTATACCCTCATCGCGAGCAAGCTCGCTCCCACAGTGTTTTGCATCATTGGCCGAAGCGAGGTCAGATCAGAGACCGTAGCTCATCAGACGCTCATAACGACGGGCCAGCAGCGCGTCGTTATCGAACTTCTTCAGCATCGCCAGTTGCGAGCTCAGCTCGGCGCGGATCGATGCGGCGGCAGCGGCTGGGTCGCGGTGCGCACCACCCAATGGCTCGCCGATCACTTTATCCACGATACCCAAGCCTTTCAGGCGCTCAGCGGTGATGCCCATGGCTTCAGCGGCGTCCGGCGCTTTCTCGGCGGTTTTCCACAGAATCGACGCGCAACCTTCCGGCGAGATCACCGCGTAGGTCGAGTACTGCAGCATGTTCAACTGGTCGCAGACACCGATCGCCAGTGCACCACCGGAACCACCTTCACCGATCACGGTGGCGATGATTGGGGTTTTCAGGCGGGCCATGACACGCAGGTTCCAGGCGATCGCTTCGCTCTGGTTACGCTCTTCGGCGTCGATGCCAGGGTAGGCGCCCGGGGTGTCGATGAAGGTCAGGATCGGCATTTTGAAACGCTCGGCCATTTCCATCAGGCGGCAAGCCTTGCGGTAGCCTTCCGGACGTGGCATGCCGAAGTTGCGGCGAACTTTCTCGCGCACTTCACGGCCCTTCTGGTGACCGATGATCATCACCGGCTGGTCGTCCAGACGGGCAATACCGCCAACGATGGCAGCGTCGTCGGAGAAGTGACGGTCACCGTGCAACTCGTCGAACTCGGTGAAGATGTGTTCAATGTAGTCCAGGGTATACGGACGTTTCGGGTGACGCGCCAGACGTGCGATCTGCCAGCTGGTCAGCTTGCCGAAAATGTCTTCGGTCAGCGTTTTGCTCTTGTCCTGCAGGCGGGAGATCTCATCGCCGATATTCAGCGAATTGTCATTACCGACCAAGCGCAACTCTTCGATCTTGGCTTGCAGGTCGGCGATCGGCTGTTCGAAATCTAGAAAATTCGGGTTCATAGGCGTCCGTCTTGGGTCGAGTCCCAAGGGATCTTGGGCCGGCCGGTTGTCTATTCGCGCCCTACCTTAAGGGACAGGCGCGTTGAGGTCGAGATTAAAAATTCAGGTTGCGGGCAGGCGTTCTGAGATCACCTGCCGGTCAACGGTATTGGAGGAAGACGTTGTCTCGCCCGAACTGGTCACGCAGGGCTTGAATCAACGCATCCGCCGGATCGATCCGCCAGCCTTCGCCAAACTGCAACAAGGCCTTCGCATCAGGGCTGGTGTAATCCATGGTGATCGGGCACGCACCGCGGTGACGCTTCAACAGTTCACCCAGCCAGCGTAGCTGATCGCCCTTGAGGTCCTTGGCATGCAACTTCAGGCGCAGGCTTTCGGCCAGGTTGGTGCGCGCATCTTCCATGCTCATCACCCGCTTGACCCGCAACTTCAGGCCACCGGAGAAGTCGTCATTGCTGACCTCGCCTTCGACCACCACCATCGCGTCGGTCTGCAACAGCGACTGCGCGGAATGGAACGCCTCGGAAAACAGCGAGGCCTCGATCCGCCCTGAGCGGTCGTCGAGGGTGATGAACCCCATCTTGTCACCCTTCTTGTTCTTCATCACCCGCAAGGCGATGATCATCCCGGCGACCGTCTGGGTATCGCGCGCCGGTTTCAGGTCGATGATGCGCTGACGGGCGAAGCGACGGATTTCACCCTCGTATTCGTCAATCGGGTGACCGGTCAGGTACAGGCCGAGGGTATCTTTCTCCCCTTTCAGGCGCTCCTTGAGGGTCAGCTCCTTGGCCTTGCGGTGATTGGCGTAGACGTCGGCGTCCTCTTCGACAAACAGACCGCCAAACAGGTCGGAGTGACCGCTGTCCTGGGTGCGTGCAGTTTGTTCGGCCGCCTTGATCGCTTCCTCCATGGCCGTCAGCAGCACCGCGCGATTGCGGTCGATGTTGGCCTGGTAGGCTTTCTGCTCATCGTGGAAATACGGCCCGAGGCGATCCAGCGCGCCGCTGCGGATCAAGCCGTCGAGGGTGCGCTTGTTGATGCGCTTGAGGTCAACCCGGGCGCAGAAATCGAACAGGTCCTTGAACGGACCGGCCAGACGCGCTTCGGTGATCGCCTCGACCGGGCCCTCACCCACGCCCTTGATGGCACCGAGGCCGTAAATGATCCGGCCTTCGTCGTTCACCGTGAACTTGAACTCGGACGTGTTCACGTCCGGCGCGTCGAGACGCAGCTTCATGGTCCGCACTTCTTCGATCAAGGTCACGACCTTGTCGGTGTTGTGCATATCCGCAGAGAGTACCGCAGCCATGAACGGTGCCGGGTAATGGGCTTTCAGCCACGCGGTCTGATACGACACCAGGCCATAAGCAGCGGAGTGGGATTTGTTGAAGCCGTAACCGGCGAATTTTTCTACCAGGTCGAAAATGTTACCGGCGAGGTCCGCATCGATGTTGTTGGTGGCACAACCTTCAATGAAGCCACCGCGCTGCTTGGCCATTTCCTCGGGTTTTTTCTTACCCATGGCTCGACGCAGCATGTCCGCACCACCGAGGGTGTAACCGGCCATGACCTGGGCAATCTGCATCACCTGTTCCTGATACAGGATGATGCCGTAAGTCGGCGCCAGTACTGGCTTGAGGCCTTCGTACTGGTAGTCCGAGTGCGGATACGCCAGCTCGGCGCGACCATGCTTACGGTTGATGAAGTCATCCACCATGCCTGACTGCAGCGGGCCTGGACGGAACAGCGCCACCAGTGCGATCAAGTCTTCCAGGCAGTCGGGCTTGAGCTTTTTGATCAGCTCCTTCATGCCCCGGGATTCAAGCTGGAACACCGCCGTGGTTTCGGCTTTTTGCAGCAAGGTGTAAGTCTGCTTGTCATCCAGCGGGATGAACGCGATATCCAGCGGCGGTTCGTTGACCTTGGCGCGGTCACGATTGATGGTTTTTAGCGCCCAGTCGATGATCGTCAGGGTCCGCAGACCGAGGAAGTCGAACTTCACCAGGCCGGCCGCCTCGACGTCATCCTTGTCGAACTGGGTTACCAGACCGTCACCGGCCTCGTCGCAATAGATCGGCGAGAAGTCAGTCAGCTTGGTTGGCGCGATAACTACACCACCGGCGTGCTTGCCGACGTTACGCACAACGCCTTCGAGCTTGCGGGCCATCTCCCAGATTTCCGCGGCTTCTTCATCGACCTTGATGAAGTCGCGCAGGATCTCTTCCTGCTCGTAGGCCTTTTCCAGGGTCATGCCGACTTCGAACGGAATCATCTTCGACAGGCGATCCGCCAGGCCGTAGGACTTGCCCTGCACCCGCGCCACGTCGCGGACCACAGCCTTGGCGGCCATGGAACCGAAGGTGATGATCTGGCTTACCGCATTGCGGCCGTACTTCTCGGCCACGTAGTCGATCACCCGGTCACGACCGTCCATGCAGAAGTCGACGTCGAAGTCGGGCATGGAAACCCGTTCCGGGTTAAGGAAACGTTCGAACAGCAGGTCGTATTCCAGCGGGTCGAGGTCGGTGATCTTCTGCACATAGGCCACCAGCGACCCGGCACCCGATCCACGGCCAGGACCCACCGGTACGCCGTTGTTCTTGGCCCACTGGATAAAGTCCATCACGATCAGGAAGTACCCGGGGAACCCCATCTGGATAATGATATCCAGCTCGAAATTCAGCCGGTCGACATAGACCTGGCGTTTGGCCTCGTAGTCTTCGGTGGTGTCCTTGGGCAGCAGAACGCTTAGCCGCTCTTCCAGGCCGTCGAAGGACACCTTGCGGAAGTACTCGTCGATGGTCATGCCATCGGGGATCGGGAAGTTGGGCAGGAAGTGCGTGCCCAGCTTCACTTCGATGTTGCAGCGCTTGGCGATCTCGACGGTGTTTTCCAGCGCCTCGGGAATGTCGCTGAACAGCTCGGCCATTTCATCGGCGCTTTTGAGGTACTGCTGATCGCTGTAATTCTTCGAACGCCGCGGATCGTCGAGGGCGCGGCCTTCACCGATGCAAACGCGGGTTTCGTGGGCGGCGAAGTCTTCCTGCTTGATGAAGCGCACGTCATTGGTCGCCACCAGCGGCGCACCGAGCTTCTCGGCCAGCGCCACCGCGCCGTGCAGCTGTTCTTCATCGTTCGGGCGGTTGGTGCGCTGGATTTCCAGGTAGAAACGATCCGGAAACACGTCCATCCATTCGCGGGCAAGGGTTTCGGCCTCGGCGGGATTGCCGCTGAGCATGGCCTGGCCGATCTCGCCTTCTTTGGCCGCCGACAGCATGATCAAGCCCGCATTGGCTTCAGCGACCCATTCGCGCTCGATGATGATCGCGCCATTGCGCTGACCATCGATAAAGCCGCGGGAAATCAGTTCGGTGAGGTTGCGATAGCCTTCGGCGTTCATCACCAGCAGGCTGATCCGGCTCAGCGGGTTGTCCGGATCCTTGTTCGACAGCCACAGGTCGGCGCCGCAGATCGGCTTGATCCCGGCACCCATGGCGTTTTTATAGAATTTGACCAGGGAACACATGTTGTTCTGGTCAGTGACCGCTACGGCAGGCATGTTCATGCCGACCAGGGTCTTGACCAGCGGCTTGATCCGCACCAGACCGTCGACCAGGGAGTATTCAGTGTGCAGGCGTAGGTGAACGAATGAAGCCGGCATAGTGATCCTGTCTATAAACATGAAGACAACAAGGCCCGGATTGTACCGGGCCTTGGTAAAAAAAATCAGCCTCGCGACTAACTCTCGATGAGACCTTCTCGCGCCTCATAGGCCAGCCGCACCGGGGCAAATGAACGCCGGTGAATCGGGGTCGGGCCGAGACGGGCGAGCGCTTCCAGATGAACGGGCGTCGGGTAGCCTTTATGCCCACCAATGCCGTAACCCGGGTAAATCAATTCGAACGCCGCCATTTCACGATCACGGCTGACCTTGGCCAAAATCGATGCGGCGGCGATGGCTGGAACCTTGCTATCGCCCTTGACCACGGCTTCGGAGCGCATCGGCAGCTTTGGGCAACGATTACCATCGATCATCGCCAGCTTCGGCTGGATGTGCAGCCCGGCAACCGCGCGCTGCATGGCCAGCATGGTGGCGTGCAGGATATTCAGTTCGTCGATTTCTTCGACTTCGGCGCGAGCGATACACCAGCTCAGGGCTTTTTCGCAGATTTCGTCGTAGAGCTTTTCGCGGCGGGCTTCGGTGAGTTTCTTCGAGTCGTTCAGGCCGAGGATCGGGCGGTTCGGATCAAGGATCACCGCCGCCGTAACCACCGCGCCACAGAGCGGGCCGCGACCGACTTCATCGACGCCGGCAACCAACTCTTCGACTTCGGCGACCAAGGTAAAATCCAGCCCCATCTGCATGTTCGTTTTACTCATTTGTCTTGGCCGATCAGGTTCAGCACTGCGTCCGCAGCCTGGTTGGAGGCATCCAGACGCAGGGTCCGGTGAATCTCATCAAAGCCACGGGTCTGCTCTTCCCCGCCCTCGATCAGCGGTGACAAGGTCTGGGCCAGCGCTTCGACCGTTGCATCGTCCTGCAACAACTCGGGCACCAACAGACGCTGAGCCAGCAAGTTCGGCAATGAAATGTAGGGGCTTTTCACCATGCGCTTGAGAATCCAGAACGTCAGCGGTGCCAGACGGTAGGCAACCACCATCGGCCGCTTGTACAGCAATGCTTCAAGTGTTGCGGTTCCGGAGGCAATCAGCACGGCGTCGCAGGCTGCCAGGGCCAGATGGGACTTGCCATCGAGCAAGGTCAGCGGCAGATCACGACCGGCCAGCAACTCCTCCAGCTGAGCCCGACGCTGCGCACTGGCGCAAGGCATGACAAACCGCACGCCCGGGCGCAACGTACGCAAGCGCTGGGCCGTATCGAGGAACAACGCGCCGAGTCGGCCAACTTCACCACCGCGGCTGCCCGGCATCAACGCCACCAGCGGCCCGTCAGGCAAACCAAGTTCGGCCCGCGCTGCGCTGCGATCGGCTTCGAGTGGAATGGCGTCGGCCAGGGTATGGCCGACGAACCGCACCGGTACGCCCTTCTCTTCGTAGAATCTGGCTTCGAACGGGAACAGCGTGAGCATCAGGTCGCAGCCTTCGCGAATCTTCAGCACCCGCTTCTGCCGCCAGGCCCAGACCGACGGGCTGACGTAATGCACGGTCTTGATCCCGGCCTGGCGCAGCTTGAGTTCGATATTGAGGTTGAAGTCTGGCGCGTCGATACCGATGAACACATCAGGTTTCGCTTCGATCAGGTCGGCGACCAGCTTCTTGCGCCGTGCCAGCAACTCGCGTAACCGGCCCAGCACTTCCACCAGGCCCATGACGGACAGACGTTCCATCGGGAAATACGGGGTCAGGCCTTCGGCCTGCATCAGCGGACCACCCACACCGATGAATTCGACAGCCGGGTGACGAGCCTTGAGCGCGCGCATGAGGCCCGCGCCCAGAATGTCGCCGGAAGCCTCGCCCGCTACCAGCGCAATACGCAGATTGGCCATGATTAGCGGGTGATGCCGCGGGTCGAAGACTGGATGGAGTCGCGGAACACCGCTACTTCCGGGAACTGCGCAGAAGGCTCGGACAGTTCGACGAGCGCCTGCTCCACGGTCAGGCCCTGGCGGTAAACTACCTTATAGGCGCGACGCAGGGCGTGAATCGCATCTTCGCTGAAACCGCGACGACGCATGCCTTCAAAGTTCATGCTGCGGGCTTCGGCAGGGTTACCGAACACCGTGACATACGCAGGAACATCCTTGCCGATGGCAGTACCCATGCCTGAAAAGCTGTGGGCGCCAATGTGGCAATACTGGTGAACCAGGGTAAAACCGGAAAGGATCGCCCAGTCTTCCACATGCACATGGCCCGCCAGTGCGGTGTTGTTCACCAGGATGCAGTGGTTGCCGATAACGCTGTCGTGGCCGATGTGGGCATACGCCATGATCAGGTTGTGATCGCCCAGGGTCGTTTCCGAACGGTCCTGGATGGTGCCACGGTGAATCGTCACGCCTTCGCGGATGACGTTGTGATCACCAATCACCAGACGGGTTTCCTCGCCCTTGTACTTCAGGTCAGGTGTGTCTTCGCCCACCGAGGAAAACTGGTAGATGCGATTGTGCTTACCGATTCGCGTCGGGCCCTTGAGGATCACGTGCGGCCCGATGACTGTCCCCTCGCCGATTTCCACACCTGCGCCGACGATCGACCACGGGCCGACCTCGACGCCGTCAGCCAGAACGGCTGTCGGATCGATGATTGCACGAGGGTCAATCAAACTCATAGCTTGCGTTCCGCGCAGATGATTTCAGCGGAGCAGACAGGCTTGCCATCGACCGAAGCCTGGCATTCGAACTTCCAGATCTGACGCTTGCAGCTGATGAACTTGGCTTCAAGGATCAACTGATCGCCTGGCAGAACCGGCTGGCGGAAGCGCAGCTTGTCGGAACCGACGAAGTAATAAAGAGTGCCGTCGGCCGGTTTCACGTCGAGCATTTTGAAACCAAGGATCCCGGCAGCCTGAGCCATTGCTTCGATGATCAATACGCCAGGCATGATTGGATGCGCAGGGAAGTGACCGTTGAAGAACGGTTCGTTGATGCTGACATTCTTGTAGGCGCGAATGCGCTTGCCTTCAACATCCAGCTCCACTACCCGGTCCACCAGCAGGAACGGGTAACGGTGAGGCAGGTATTCGCGAATCTCGTTGATGTCCATCATTTCGGGGGGAAGCCTATGTAAAGATTGGGAGCGCGCGACTGACGCACGTTCCTCTAGCAAATCAAGGAGCCAGTCCACAGACTGTGTGGAAACTACTGCGCTCGACAATACTGCGTTAAAAACAGGCTCGGAATGCTCATTTACAGCCAGTAAAGTCGAGTGCGACTCCAACCGTTCCTCGCCTGTTTTTGCCTTGTCTTGTCTTCGCTCGCTACGTTTCCACGCAGTCTGTTTTGCGGCTGTGCACACTTGATATGGAAATGGTATCAGCCATCTGATGAAGCATTACCGTCAGGGGTCACTTCCCCTACTTGCTTTTCCAGCTGGCGCAGACGCCGCGCAATGTCATCGAGCTGACGAATGCGTGCCGCGCTTTTGCGCCACTCGGCTGCCGGCTGCATGGCCGTACCGGAAGAATAGGAACCCTTTTCGGTAATCGAGTGGGTCACCATGGTCATCCCGGTGATGAAAACGTTGTCGCAAATTTCGATATGCCCTACCAGCCCCACACCACCAGCGAGCATGCAATGCTTGCCAATTTTGGTGCTGCCGGAGATCCCGACACAGGCGGCCATGGCGGTGTGATCACCGACCTGAACGTTGTGAGCGATCTGGATCTGGTTGTCGAGCTTCACACCATTACCGATGATGGTATCGGCCAGCGCACCGCGATCTATAGCCGTGTTCACGCCGATTTCAACGTCATCGCCGATCAACACGCCACCGATCTGGGCGATTTTCTGCCAGATACCTTTTTCATTGGCAAAACCGAAACCTTCGCCGCCGAGCACCGCTCCGGATTGAATGACGACCCGTTTGCCGACGCGAACGTCGTGATAAAGGGTCACACGCGGCGCGAGCCAGCCACCCTCACCCACCACGCTGCGAGCACCGATGAAGCAATGCGCGCCGACAGTCGTACCGGCTGCAATCTGCGCACCGCTTTCGATCACCACAAAAGCACCGATACTCGCCGCAGGATCGACTACCGCATCCGCAGCGATCACCGCCGTGGGATGTATGCCGGCAGCGGACTTGGGCTTGGGATCGAACAGGTGGGAAACACGTGCGTAGGCCGCATACGGATCCGGCACCACCAGCACATCCCCGCAATGACCTTCGGCGTCAGCGGCTTTCAGCAACAAGGCTGCAGCCTGACTACCTGCCAGGTACTTACGGTATTGGGGGTTTGCGAGAAAGCTCAACTGAGCTGGGCCAGCCTCCTGCAAGGTGGCTAGCCCAGTAATTGCTTTCTCGGGATCGCCATGTAGCGTGGCGCCGAGGAACTCGGCCAGCTGGCCGAGCTTAATGGTCACGGTCATGGATTACTTCAGCTGATTCATGCGCTCGATAACCTGGCGAGTGATGTCGTACTGAGGCTTGACATCAATCACTGCGCCACGCTCGAAGACCAGGTCAAAAGCACCTTTCTTGATGACTTCTTCCACAGCGCTGTCCAGTTTCGGCTTGAGCTGCTTCAGCATTTCACGGTCGGCAACGGCCTTGGCTTCGTTCAGCTCCTTGGACTGGAACTGGAAGTCACGGGCCTTTTGCTTGAATTCAAGCTCCAGACGCTCGCGCTCACCCTGCTGCATTTTGTCGCCACCGGCCATCAGGCGGTCCTGAATGCCCTTGGCGCTGCTTTCCAGGGTCTTGAGCTTGGTCAGTTGAGGACCGAACTTCTTCTCGGCATCCACGGCGTATTTCTTGGCCGCATCGGACTCCAGCAAAGCCATCTGATAGTTCAGAACAGCAATTTTCATGTCGGCGAATGCCGGACCAGCGACCAGTACGCTGGCCAGGAGAACCAATTGAGTCAACTTACGCACGATGCACTCCTACAAAATTCATTGTCGTTATCTTGGGTCAGACGCTTAGAACGTCTGGCCGAGGGAAAATTGGAACACTTGAGTCTCAGCGTTATCCGGTTTCTTGACCGGCATGGCCAATGCGAAACTCAGAGGACCCAGTGCGGTGACCCAGGTCACACCCACACCGACAGAACTGGCCAAGTTGCTCAAGCTGATGTCGTTGCACTGCGTGTTGGACTTCGACGCAGGGTTGGTATTTGTCGTCTGCTCGCACTTGGAGTCGAACACATTACCCACATCCCAGAATACCGAGGTACGCAGGGATCGTTGATCCTTGACGAAAGGCATAGGGAACAGTACTTCCACACCGCCCTGGATCAGGACGTTACCACCAAACGGCAGTGGATCATCGTCCGGATCAGCCAGCGTTCCGGTATTACCCGTTACACCCACGCCACGACTCGGCGTACTACGAGGACCCAGAGTGCTGTCCTTGAAGCCACGAACCGAATTAAAACCACCAGCATAGTAGTTTTCATAGAATGGCAAGCCATCGGTCGAGCCGTAACCGTCGCCATAACCCAATTCGGTGTGCAGGCGCATGGTGTAATTTTCGCTCAGTGGCTGGAACAACTGGCCACGGTAATCGAGTTTGTAGAACGACAGGTCGCTACCCGGTATGGTGGCTTCCGCCGTCAAGCTTTGAGAATGACCACGGGTCGCCAATACGCCTTTGTTCAAGGTAGATTCGGACCAGCCGGCCGAAGCCTTGAAGTTCAGGTACTGATCACCTTCACGGTTAACGAAGTCGAAAATCTCGTCGACGGTGAATTCACCGGTCTTGATCTTATCCTGCTGCGCATTCAGGCCAAAGGTCAGACGCGAAGTCTCGCTGATCGGGTAACCGACGCTGACACCTGCACCCAAGCTGTCTACGGCGTAGCTCGCTACGTTGACATCGAGGTCTTTGTAGTCAGTGGTGCGGTAGAAGGCGTTGTAACCCAGGCTCACGCCATCAGCCGTCCAGTAGGGGTCAACAAAACCAAAGTTGTAACGCGTCTGGTATTGGCTTTTGGTCAAGCCGATGCTGACCTTGTTACCGGTACCCAGGAAGTTGTTCTGGGTGATCGAGCCACCAAGGATCAGACCGGCACTCTGGGCGAAACCGACGCTGGCGGTAATCGAACCGGAGGCTTGCTCTTCAACGCTGTAGTTGACGTCCACCTGGTCATCGACACCCGGCACGGCCGGGGTCTCAACGTTGACTTCCTTGAAGAAGCCCAGACGTTCCAGACGGGTCTTGGACTGGTCGATCAGGTAGGTCGAAGCCCAGCCGCCTTCCATCTGGCGCATTTCACGACGCAGCACTTCGTCTTCGGACTTGGTGTTGCCGCGGAAGTTGATGCGGTTCACGTAGGCACGCTTACCCGGATCGACCGCGAACAGGATGTCTACGGTGTGATCTTCTTCGTGCGGCTGAGGCACGCCGTTGACGTTGGCGAAGGTATAACCCTCGTTACCCAGACGGCGGGTGATCAGTTCAGAGGTGGTGGTCATCAGCTTGCGCGAGAACACCTGGCCTTTTTGCACCAGCAGCAGGGACTTGACCTGGTCTTCAGGGACTTTCAGGTCACCGCTGAGCTTGACGTCACGAACGGTGTACTTGTCGCCTTCGTTGACGTTGACCGTGATGTAGACGTGCTTCTTGTCCGGTGTAATGGAGACCTGGGTCGAAGCGATATCCATGTTGATATAGCCACGGTCCAGGTAGTAGGAACGCAGACGCTCCAGGTCACCGGACAGTTTTTCACGGGCGTACTTGTCGTCGTTCTTGAAGAACGACAACCAGTTGGTGGTTTTGAGTTCGAACAGGTCGATCAGGTCTTCATCGGGGAAAACCGTGTTGCCCACCACGTTGATGTGCTGGATAGCGGCAACCGTACCTTCGTTGATGTTGACCTTCAGGCCGACGCGGTTACGCGGTTGCGGCACCACTTCGGTGTCGACGGTAGCCGAGTAGCGACCCTGGGCGACGTACTGGCGCTGCAATTCGTTACGCACACCTTCAAGGGTGGCACGCTGGAAGATCTCGCCTTCGGCCAGACCGGATTGCTTGAGGCCTTTCATCAGGTCTTCAGTAGAGATCGCCTTGTTACCTTCGATCTCGATACTGGCAACAGACGGGCGCTCGACTACCGTGATGACCAGGACGTTGCCATCGCGGCCCAGCTGGATATCTTGAAAGAAACCGGTTTTGAACAACGCACGAGTGGATTCCACCAGGCGACGATCATCCGCCTGTTCACCGACGTTCAACGGCAAAGCACCAAAGACGCTCCCCGCGGAGACCCGCTGGAGGCCATTGACGCGAATATCAGAGATAGTGAAGGACTCGGCGTGAACTTCGGCGATCATCAATACGGTGAGAACCGCAGTTAGCAGCAGACGTTTCATGAAGTCCTTTCTTATTCCAACTGGCAATAAACAAACTGCCGCAAAATGCGGCAGATTCGCAATTCAGCGAAGCGTTACAATCGACCCAGATCATTGACCAGAGCAAGCAACATCACCCCGATCACCAAACTGATACCGATCTGTACCCCCCAACCTTGCACCCGATCCGACAAGGGACGACCACGCGCCCACTCGATCAGATAAAACAACAAATGTCCCCCATCCAGTACCGGAATGGGCAACAAATTCAGAACGCCCAGGCTAATACTCAGATAAGCAAGGAAATTCAGGAAATCAGCAACACCCGACTGGGCCGAAGCGCCCGCCACTTTAGCAATGGTTATCGGTCCACTCAAGTTTTTTACCGAGAGCTCGCCGAACAACATTTTCTTCAGTGAATCAAGGGTCAGCACGCTCATGGTCCAGGTGCGTCGAGCCCCCTCGCCAATCGCTGCCAATGGCCCGTAACTGACCTCGCGGATCATTTCCGGTGGCCAATCGACCGCCTTCACCCCAGCCCCCAGGTAACCGCTGGGTGACTTGCTCTCGCCGCGAGCGGCCAGCGTCACAGGGACGTCGATTTGAGCACCGTCGCGCTCAACCCGCAGCATGATTTTGGTGTCAGGATGCATACGGACGGTATCGACGACCTGCTGCCAGTCATCCAGCGTACGACCATCAAGCGCCAGCAACCGGTCACCCGCCTTCAGGCCGGCAGCCTGAGCTGGCCCCTTTGGATCGAGCTCAGCCAGGACAGGCGGCAATGCCGGGCGCCACGGGCGAATCCCCAACGAGTGGATAGGGTCCGGCTCGTCAGCCCCTTTGAGCCATTTGTTCAGCGCAAGTTCACGAGGGGAATCAGCCGTGGAGCCCTGTTCGCGAACCATTATCTGCAACGAGCCGCTTTCACCCAGGCGACGAACCAATTGCAGATTCACCTCCGCCCAGCCTGAAGTCGCCTCACCATCAATGGCCACGATTTCCTGGCCTGGGCTCAAACCCGCCTTGGCCGCAATACTGCCGGACTCGACAGCCCCGATGACTGGACGCACCTGCTCGCTGCCGAGCATTGCCAAACCCCAGAAGAACACCAATGCCAGCAGGAAATTGGCTATCGGCCCTGCAGCTACGATGGCAATGCGCTGACGAACGGACTTGCGATTGAAGGTCTGGCCGAGCTGATCGAGGGGCACTTCACCCTCGCGCTCGTCGAGCATTTTGACGTAGCCGCCCAACGGAATCGCGGCGATGACGAATTCGGTGCCTTGCTTGTCGTGCCAGCGCAGCAATGGCATGCCGAAGCCTACGGAGAAGCGCAGCACTTTGACCCCACAACGACGCGCGACCCAAAAATGGCCGAACTCGTGGAAGGTAACCAGCACACCCAGAGCGACCAGGGTGCCGACAATCATATAGAGCGCGCTCATCTACTTTCTCCGCAATCCGATCCGCTGCTGCCTGGGTCAACTATCCGCAGCATTTACCGCCCGTGACGACTCAACCATTGTCCGGCCAGCAATCGCGCCTTCGCGTCTGCCGTGAACACTGCCTCGAGATCGCCCACTGCCACTACAGGCTCCAGATTCAATACTTCTTCGATGATACTCGCGATTTCCGGGTAACGAACCCGCTCGTCGAGAAATGCCGCCACCGCCACTTCGTTCGCCGCATTGAGCATCGCCGGCGCGCTGTTACCCGCCTCGGCTGCCTGACGGGCCAGACGCAGACAAGGGAAACGCTCTTCATCGGGCGCCTGGAAGTCCAGCCGTGCAATGGCAAACAGATCCAGCGGTGCCACACCCGAGTCAATCCGCTCCGGCCAGGCCAGGGCATTGGCGATGGGCGTGCGCATGTCCGGATTACCCAACTGCGCCAGGACAGAACCGTCGACATAGTCGACCAGCGAATGAATCACACTTTGCGGGTGAATCACCACTTCGACCTGAGATGGCTTGGCATCGAACAGCCAGCAGGCTTCGATCAACTCAAGCCCCTTGTTCATCATGCTGGCCGAGTCAACGGAGATTTTTCGCCCCATGGACCAGTTCGGGTGCGCACAAGCCTGATCGGGAGAAACATGCGCCAGTTCAGCTATTGGCGTCTGCCGGAACGGACCGCCGGAAGCTGTCAGCAGAATCCGACGCACACCGACCGCCTCAAGGCCACGGGCATAATCCAGCGGCATGCACTGAAAAATCGCGTTGTGCTCGCTATCGATCGGCAGCAACACCGAACCGCTCTTGCGCACCGCCTGCATAAACAGCGCGCCGGACATGACCAGTGCTTCTTTATTGGCCAGGAGGATCTTCTTGCCAGCCTCGACCGCCGCCAGTGTCGGGCGCAATCCCGCTGCACCGACGATGGCCGCCATGACCGTATCGACTTCCGGATCGGAAGCGACCTGACACAAACCTTCCTCACCCACCAGAACTCGAGTCGAAAGACCTGCCGCGCGCAAATCATCCTGCAGGGTGCGGGCAGCCGCGACCTCAGGCACCACAGCATATCGCGGGACATGGCGCACACAGAGCGCCAGCAATTCACTCAAGCGGGTGAAGCCACTCAAGGCAAAGACCTGATAACGGTCAGGATGGCGAGCGATGACGTCGAGCGTACTCAGGCCAATCGAGCCGGTCGCACCCAGCACGGTAATCTGTTGCGAGCGGCTCATGGGGCCGCCATCCACAGCAGCACGGCAAATACCGGAATCGCTGCAGTCAGGCTGTCGATACGATCCAGCACGCCGCCGTGCCCCGGAAGCAGATTGCTGCTGTCCTTGATCCCTGACTGGCGCTTGAACATGCTCTCAGTGAGGTCGCCCACCACCGAAATGAACACGATCAGCGCGGCACCGATCAGCCCTTTGAGCAGCTCGGCCACCGTCCAGTCGCGCACCAGGGCAACCATTGCGGTAATCACCAGGCTCAACGCCAGACCACCGTACACGCCTTCCCAGCTCTTGCCCGGACTGACCTGCGGTGCGAGCTTGCGCTTGCCGAAAGCACGACCAGAGAAGTAGGCGCCAACATCGGCCCCCCAGACCAACACCATCACCGCCATGATCAGCCAGTTACCCAGCGGGTATTGTTTGATCTGCACCAGACCTTGCCAGGCCGGCAGGAGAATCAACAGGCCGATCACCAACCTGGTCGCCGCATTGGACCAATGCTCACTCGAATGCGGATAGGTCAGCACCAGATACGTCGCCACCACCCACCACAACACCGAAGCACCCAATACCCAAGGCGCGAGGCCGGGCAGGATGTACATGAGGAACAGCATCAATGCGACCACAACGGCATAGCCGACGCGGAACACCTGACCGGCAAAACCCGCCAGGCGCGCCCACTCCCAGGCACCAAGGGTTACGACCAGACCGATGAACAGTGCAAAACCGGAACCTTCAAGCAGGAAAAACCCGCACAGGGCAATCGGCAGCAGGATCAGCGCGGTGATGATTCGTTGTTTAAGCATTAAACCCGGGCTCCAGCCTCGACCTGCTCGCTCGTTTTACCGAAGCGGCGCTGGCGGGAAGCGAAATCGGCCAGCGCATTGCGCATGGCATCGTGTTTGAAGTCCGGCCAGAACAGGTCGGAAAAATACAACTCGGCATAGGCCAGTTGCCAGAGCAGGAAGTTGCTGATGCGGTGCTCGCCACCGGTACGGATACACAGGTCCGGCAACGGCAGGTCGCCCGTGACCAGGCAGGTCTGCAGCAGATCAGGCGTGATGTCTTCGGGACGCAAGTGCCCGGCCTGAACTTCTCGCGCCAGTCGCTGCGCAGCTTGCGCGATATCCCACTGACCGCCGTAATTGGCGGCGATCTGCAGGATAAAGCGATTGGCGCCGACCGTCATGGCCTCGGCTTCACGCATGGCAGCCTGCAGCTCCGGATGAAAACGCGAGCGGTCACCAATGATGCGCAGGCTGATGTTGTTGTCGTTGAGGCGCTTGGCCTCACGACGCAGTGCCCTGAAGAACAGATCCATCAAGGCGCTGACCTCATCGGCCGGACGCTGCCAGTTCTCGCTGGAAAAGGCGAACAGGGTCAATACTTCGACCTTGGCCTCGGCACAAACCTCAATGACCGCACGTACCGCATCCACACCCGCTTTATGCCCGGCGACACCCGGCATAAAGCGCTTCTTCGCCCAGCGATTGTTACCATCCATGATAATCGCGACATGGCGCGGCACCGCGGACGGTGCAGTCTGCTTGGTCTTTTCCATGAAAACGCGACCCTTATACGGCCATCAGGTCTTTTTCTTTCTCTGCCAGCTTCGCGTCGATTTCGGCCACGAACTTCTTGGTCAGATCATCGATCTCGCCAGTGGCGCGACGCTCTTCGTCTTCGCTGATTTCTTTTTCCTTGACCAGATCCTTGAGCTGGCTGTTGGCATCACGACGGATGTTGCGCACGGCAACACGGGCATCTTCAGCAACGTCGCGAGCCTGCTTGGTGAAACCACGACGGGTTTCTTCAGTCAGTGCAGGCATGCTGATCAGCAGCAGCTCGCCGAGGTTGGTCGGGTTCAAGTTCAGACCAGCACTGCCGATCGCCTTGTCGACAGCACCCAGCATGTTGCGCTCGAAAGCGACGACTTGCAGGGTACGGGCGTCCTTGACGGTGATGTTGGCCACTTGCTTGATCGGGGTGTCGGCGCCGTAGTACGGCACCATCACGCCTTCCAGGATGCTCGGGTGCGCCTGGCCGGTACGAATACGACCAAAATTGTGCGCCAGCGATTCCACGGACTTCTGCATGCGCTCTTTAGCGTCTTTCTTGATTTCGTTGATCATTGTTGGCCTTCCTCGATCAGGGTTCCTTCAGCGCCACCATGCACGATGTTCAGCAGGGCGCCGGGCTTGTTCATGTTAAATACGCGTAGCGGCATCTTGTGGTCGCGGCACAGGCAAATGGCCGTCAGATCCATCACACCCAGCTTGCGATCCAGCACTTCATCGTAGGTCAGATGATCGAACTTCTCGGCATGCGGGTCTTTGAACGGGTCAGCGGTGTAGACGCCATCGACCTTGGTCGCCTTGAGCACGACATCGGCATCGATTTCGATTGCACGCAGGCAGGCAGCCGAATCCGTCGTAAAGAACGGGTTACCCGTACCGGCCGCGAAAATCACCACTTCCTTGGAATTCAAGTGGCGCATGGCCTTGCGGCGATCGTAGTGATCGGTCACGCCTACCATGGAAATGGCCGACATCACGATGGCCGAGATATTGGCACGTTCCAGCGCGTCGCGCATTGCCAGGGCGTTCATCACAGTGGCCAGCATGCCCATGTGGTCGCCGGTAACCCGATCCATGCCCGCCGCGCTGAGCGCCGCGCCGCGGAACAGGTTGCCACCACCGATGACCAGACCGACCTGAACACCGATGCCGACCAGTTGGCCAACTTCCAATGCCATGCGATCCAGAACTTTCGGGTCGATCCCGAACTCTTCCGAGCCCATCAGGGCCTCGCCGCTAAGCTTGAGTAGAATGCGTTTATAGCGAGCCTGATAACCACTGCCCTGCTGAGCCATTGCGAATCTCTCCTGCGGCGTATTTTAAAAATTCTTTGCGAGCTGTTTACAGCTGGCGTTCAATCTAGCTTGGCGCTGCTTCAGCGCCATCGGAACATGGCTTTGTAAGCCAGTTCCAAAAGGAAACCAAATAAAAATTGGCGCCCCATCTGAAAAGAGGCTGCGCGCGTGAGCGGGCAGCCTCTTCTGGGCGACAGTTAAAAAACCGTCTTATTGCTTGGCGGCAGCCAGCTGGGCAGCAACTTCTTCTGCGAAGTTGTCCACTGGCTTCTCGATGCCTTCGCCTACTTTGAAGTAAGTGAAGGAAACGATTTCAGCGCCGGCTTTCTTGGCCAGGTCGCCGACCTTGATTTCAGGGTTCTTGACGAAAGCCTGCTCAACCAGGCTGGCTTCGGCCAGGAACTTGCTGATACGGCCTTTGACCATGTTTTCAACGATGTTTTCCGGCTTGCCGGCGATCTTGTCAGCGTTCAGCGTCAGGAACACGCCTTTCTCGCGCTCGATCGCTTCAGCGGAAACTTCCGATGGCAGCAGGAATTCAGGATTGGTAGCCGCTACGTGCATAGCGATGTCCTTGGCCAGCTCAACACTGCCGCCTTTCAGGACAACTGCAACACCGATCTTGTTGCCGTGCAGGTAGCCACCGACAACGTCACCTTCAACGCGTGCCAGACGACGGATATTGACGTTTTCGCCAACCTTGCCGACCAGTACCAGGCGAGCAGTTTCTTGAGCTTCGATCAGCGGAGCAACATCAGTCAACTTGTCGGCGAACGCTTTTTCAACGCTTGCTGCAACAAATTCCTTGAAGTCGTCCTGCAGGGCCAGGAAGTCGGTCTGCGAGTTCACTTCCAGCAGAACGGCGGATTTACCGTCTTCCTTCAGAGCGATAGCACCTTCAGCGGCAACGTTGCCGGCTTTCTTGGCAGCCTTGATGGCGCCCGAAGCGCGCATGTCATCAATGGCTTTCTCGATGTCGCCGCCAGCCTTGGTCAAGGCCTTTTTGCAGTCCATCATGCCTTCGCCGGTACGCTCGCGCAGTTCTTTGACCAACGCTGCAGTAATCTCTGCCATTTCAAATTCCTCTTGGATAGGTTTTCAACCATTCCACCCGATCGAACGGGCGATCAATTCTTCCCGAACCACCCTTGTTAGCTGCCGCACGTTACAGATAGAGCAGTGGGCGCCGACAAATGGTTTTCGAGGTGGCAAAAAGGGGGCCAAGCCCCCTTTTTGCTTACTGAGTCAACGCCAGGGCGTCAATTACTCAGCTGCAGCCTGAGTTTCTTCAGCTGCGAACTCAACGGTGCCGCCGGCAACGTTGTTGCGACCGCGGATGACAGCGTCAGCCATCGAACCCATGTACAGCTGGATAGCGCGGATTGCGTCATCGTTGCCTGGGATGATGTAGTCAACGCCTTCCGGGCTGCTGTTGGTATCGACTACGCCGATAACCGGGATGCCCAGCTTGTTGGCTTCGGTGATCGCGATGCGCTCGTGATCAACGTCGATAACGAACAGAGCGTCTGGCAGACCGCCCATGTCCTTGATACCACCCAGGGAACGATCCAGCTTTTCCAGGTCACGGGAGCGCATCAGCGCTTCTTTCTTGGTCAGCTTGGCGAAAGTACCGTCTTCGGCTTGAACTTCAAGGTCACGCAGACGCTTGATGGAAGCACGGATGGTTTTGAAGTTGGTTAGCATGCCGCCCAACCAGCGGTGATCGACGTACGGCGAACCGCAACGTGCTGCTTCTTCAGCAACGATCTTGCCAGCGGAACGCTTGGTGCCGACGAACAGAATCTTGTTTTTGCCCTGGGCCAGACGCTCTACGAAAGTCAGAGCTTCGTTGAACATTGGCAGGGTTTTTTCAAGGTTGATGATGTGGATCTTGTTACGCGCGCCGAAAATGTACTTGCCCATTTTCGGGTTCCAGTAACGGGTCTGGTGACCGAAGTGCACACCGGCCTTCAGCATATCGCGCATGTTGACTTGGGACATGATAGTTCCTTAATAAGTCGGGTTTGGCCTCCACGTATCCCAATGACCAACCAGCAGCATCAGCTGAAGGCACCCAGGTCATCGTGTCGACACGTGTGTGGATTTAGGCTTTTCGGGACATCCCCGGAAAGCGGCGCATTTTATATCACAAGGCAGGGCAAAACGGAACCCGGATTCTGAAATCCTGGCGGGCGCTTTGCTCCGTCCCTTGGAATCCGCCAAGAATGCACCATTCTATAGAGAGAAGCGATGCACACAGGCGCAGATTTGCGCTGATCGTCTGGTAGAATCGCATTTTTCAGGGCTGCGAAGATCGATCGCGCAATGCCCTTTCCGTTTAGAAAGCGCCGGCTGGCGCAGAGAGAGCCTGTATGACCGTCACCCTCAAAACCCCCGAGGACATTGCCAAAATGCGTATCGCCGGCAAACTGGCCGCCGATGTGCTGGAAATGATTGCCGAATATGTCAAGCCGGGCGTTACCACCGACCAACTGAACCAGATCTGCCACGACTACATCGTCAATGAGCAGAAAGCCATCCCTGCCCCGCTCAACTACAAGGGCTATCCGAAGTCGATCTGCACGTCGATCAACCACGTAGTCTGCCACGGCATCCCGAACGACAAGCCGCTCAAGGATGGCGACACCCTGAACATCGACGTCACCGTCATCAAGGACGGCTACCACGGCGACACCAGCCGCATGTTCCACGTCGGCACCGTGCCGGTCTGGGCCGAGCGCCTGTCCCAGGTGACCCAGGAATGCATGTACAAAGCGATTGAAATCGTCAAACCCGGCTGCCGCCTGGGCGACATCGGCGAAATCATCCAGAAGCACGCTGAAAAGAACGGATTCTCGGTGGTTCGCGAATTCTGCGGCCACGGTATCGGCAAGGTGTTCCACGAAGAGCCGCAGATTCTGCACTACGGCCGCGCTGGCACCGGCATGGAACTCAAGGCCGGCATGACCTTCACCATCGAGCCGATGATCAACCAGGGCCGTGCCGACACCAAGGTACTGGGCGACGGCTGGACCGCGATCACCAAGGACCGCAAGCTCTCGGCACAGTGGGAGCACACCCTGCTGGTGACCGAAACCGGTTACGAGATCTTCACCCTGCGCAGCGATGACACCATCCCTCGCGTTTCGCCCTGATCCCGTTACCGTACATCGCCTATAGAAAGGAAAGCCAATCGATGCCGCAGGTGGATCCCGAACTCTTCGACCGTGGCCAGTTCCAGGCTGAACTGGCCCTGAAGGCAAGCCCGATCGCGGCCTTCAAGAAGGCGATCCGCCAGGCCCGCGAGGTGCTTGACGCGCGCTTTCGCAGCGGCCGCGACATTCGCCGGCTGATCGAGGATCGCGCCTGGTTCGTCGACAACATCCTGCAAAAGGCCTGGGAGCAGTTCAGCTGGAGCGAGGACGCCGACATCGCGCTGGTCGCGGTCGGCGGTTACGGCCGTGGTGAACTGCATCCTTACTCCGATATCGATTTGCTGATCCTGCTGGACAGCGCCGACCACGAAGTTTTCCGCGATTCCATCGAGCGTTTTCTGACGCTGTTGTGGGACATCGGCCTGGAGGTTGGTCAGAGCGTTCGCTCTATCGAGGAGTGCGCCGTCGAGGCCCGCGCCGATCTGACGGTCGTCACCAACCTGATGGAAAGCCGCACCATCGCCGGCCCCGAGCATTTGCGCCTGCGCATGCTGGACGTCACCAGCACCGCGCACATGTGGCCGAGCAAGGACTTCTTCCTGGCCAAGCGCGCCGAACAAAAGGCCCGCCACCACAAGTACAACGACACCGAATACAACCTGGAACCCAACGTCAAAGGCTCGCCCGGCGGCCTGCGGGATATCCAGACGATCCTGTGGGTGGCCCGTCGCGAGTACGGCACCCTGAACCTGCGGGCACTGGCTGGCGAAGGCTTTCTGGTCGAAAGCGAAAACGCCCTGCTCGCCTCTTCCCAGGAGTTCCTGTGGAAGGTTCGCTATGCCCTGCACATGCTCGCCGGCCGCTCCGAAGACCGCCTGCTGTTCGATCACCAGCGCACCATTGCCGGGCTGCTGGGCTTCAAAGGCGACGACGCCAAGCAAGCCATCGAAAACTTCATGCAGCAGTATTACCGGGTGGTGATGAGCATCGCCCAGCTCAGCGACCTGATCATCCAGCACTTCGAGGAAGTCATCCTCGCACCGCAAGACCAAGCGCCACCGCAGCCGATCAACTCGCGCTTCCAGCTGCATGACGGCTACATCGAAGCACGCAACGACAACGTCTTTCGCCGCACGCCGTTCGCCATGCTCGAAATCTTCGTGCTGATGGCCCAGCAGCCGGAAATCAAGGGCGTGCGCGCCGACACCATTCGCCTGCTGCGGGAGAACCGTCACCTGATCGACGACGACTTCCGCAACGATATTCGCAACACCAGCCTGTTTATCGAATTGTTCAAATGCAAGATCGGTATCCACCGCAACCTGCGGCGAATGAACCGTTACGGCATCCTTGGGCGTTATCTACCCGAATTCGGTTTTATCGTCGGGCAGATGCAGCATGACCTCTTCCACATCTATACGGTCGACGCGCACACCCTGAACCTGATCAAACACCTGCGTAAGTTGCAGTACACCCAGGTGTCGGAAAAATTCCCGCTGGCCAGCAAGCTCATGGGCAAGCTGCCCAAACCCGAGCTGATCTACATGGCCGGCCTGTACCACGACATCGGCAAAGGCCGGCATGGCGATCACTCGGACATCGGCGCCGTGGATGCCGAGGCCTTTTGCCAGCGCCACCATCTGCCAGTGTGGGACAGCCGCCTGATCGTGTGGCTGGTGCAAAACCACCTGGTGATGTCGACCACAGCCCAGCGCAAGGACCTGTCCGACCCACAGGTGATCCACGACTTCGCGCAGATCGTCGGCGACGAAACCCGCCTCAACTATCTGTATGTGCTGACCGTCGCCGACATCAACGCCACCAACCCGACCCTGTGGAACTCCTGGCGCGCCAGCCTGCTGCGTCAGCTCTATACCGAGACCAAGCGCGCCCTGCGTCGTGGCCTGGAGAACCCGGTGGACCGCGAAGAACAGATCCGCCAGACCCAGAGCGCCGCCCTGGATATCCTGGTGCGCGGCGGCACCGACCCGGACGATGTCGAACAACTGTGGGCGCAGTTGGGTGATGACTATTTCCTGCGCCACACCGCCGGCGACGTGGCCTGGCACAGCGACGCGATCCTCCAGCAACCAGCTGACGGAGGGCCACTGGTTCTCATCAAGGAAACCACCCAGCGCGAATTTGAAGGTGGCACGCAAATCTTCATCTATGCCCCCGACCAGCACGACTTCTTTGCCGTGACCGTGGCGGCGATGGACCAGCTCAACCTGAACATTCACGACGCCCGGATCATCACCTCCAGCAGCCAGTTCACCCTCGACACCTACATCGTGCTCGACGCCGACGGCGACTCGATCGGCGATAACCCGGCGCGGATCAAGCAAATCCGCGACGGCCTGACCGAAGCCCTGCGCAACCCGGACGACTACCCGACCATCATCCAGCGCCGGGTTCCCCGTCAGCTCAAGCATTTCGCCTTTGCGCCACAGGTGACGATCCACAACGACGCCCAGCGCCAGGTGACGGTACTGGAGCTCACGGCGCCCGACCGCCCGGGCCTGCTGGCGCGGATTGGCACGATTTTCCTGGAGTTCGATCTGTCGCTGCAAAACGCCAAGATCGCCACCCTCGGCGAGCGCGTGGAAGACGTGTTCTTCATCACCGACGCCAACAACCAGCCGCTGTCCGACCCACTGCTGTGCAGCCGCCTGCAGGATGCGATCGTCGAACAACTGAGCGTCAACCAGGAACCCGATATCAAACTGTCGCGCATCAGCATCTGAACCAACAACGCGAGCCAGCTCCTACAGGAAACAGGGCTTGCCCGTTCCCACACCGAACGAGATACATCGATGAACAACGCTCTGTCCCAGCTCCAGCCCTACCCGTTCGAGAAACTCCGCGCCCTGCTTGGCAGCGTGACGCCGAACCCGGACAAACGTCCGATCGCGCTGTCCATCGGCGAGCCGAAACACCGTTCGCCAAGCTTTGTCGCCGAGGCCCTGGCCAGCAACCTGGATCAGATGGCGGTGTACCCGACCACCCTCGGTATTCCGGCCCTGCGCGAAGCCATCGCGGCATGGTGCGAACGTCGCTTCGACGTCCCCAAAGGCTGGATCGACCCGGCGCGCAACGTACTGCCGGTCAACGGCACCCGCGAAGCGCTGTTCGCCTTCACCCAGACCGTGGTCAACCGTGGCGATGACGCGCTGGTGGTCAGCCCGAACCCGTTCTACCAGATCTACGAAGGCGCGGCGTTCCTCGCCGGGGCCAAGCCGCATTACCTGCCGTGCCTGGACGAGAACGGCTTCAACCCGGATTTCGACGCCGTGTCGCCGGATATCTGGCAACGCTGCCAGATCCTGTTCCTGTGCTCGCCAGGCAACCCGACTGGCGCACTGATCCCGGTCGAGACCCTGAAAAAACTGATTGCCCTGGCTGACGAACATGACTTCGTTATCGCAGCGGACGAGTGCTACAGCGAACTGTACTTCGACGAGCAAACCCCGCCACCCGGCCTGCTCAGTGCCTGCGCGGAACTGGGTCGCAAGGACTTCAAGCGTTGCGTGGTGTTCCACAGCCTGTCCAAGCGTTCGAACCTGCCGGGACTGCGTTCGGGCTTTGTCGCCGGTGACGCCGACATCCTCAAGGGCTTCCTGCTCTATCGCACCTACCACGGCTGCGCGATGCCGGTTCAAACACAACTGGCCAGTGTTGCCGCGTGGAATGACGAGGTGCATGTGCGCGCCAACCGTGCGCTGTATCGCGAAAAATATGACGCTGTGCTGGACATCCTCGGCCCGGTGATGGACGTGGAGCGCCCGGATGGCGGCTTCTATCTGTGGCCGAATGTGGAAGGCGATGATGAGGCATTCTGCCGTGATCTGTTTATCGAGGAACACGTGACCGTGGTGCCGGGTTCTTATCTGTCCCGTGAGGTGGATAGCGTCAACCCGGGCGCAGGCCGTGTGCGGATGGCGCTGGTCGCGCCGCTGGCGGAGTGCGTCGAAGCAGCGGAACGGATTCGCGCTTTCATTACCGCAAAACGATAAACAACCAAGTCCCGCCCTGTGCAATGCGGCGGCGGGACATCAATTCATTATCCAGTTACAACAACGCTGACCCTGAAACATTCAAGTGCATTATCTTAATATCCACAACCTATTGCTCTGAGGGATCAATATAACGTTACAAACAACATGGAAGTTACTTATGCACACTCCTCACTTTGTCCGAATGAAAAAGCCGCTAAATGAGCAAGACTCTCGCGCCGCGGCTGTCAAGGAAAACGCCAGGAACGTCGCCAGCACCTTGCCCGGACGGCACCAAAAACGCTCGGTTGGTTACCACAGCACGTTCTGGGAAAATGGAAAAAACATTACTATTTCGTTCATGCCAGGATTGCGCGACGAGATGAAGTATGACGCTGAACGAATCATTCGCGAGTGGGAACCTTATGTCGGCCTGGCTTTCGAAGTCGTTGAATCTGGCGGTGAAATACGGATTGACATGAAGGGCGAAGACAGCTGGTCCACACTCGGGACAGATGCATTGCTGCAGCCACCAGACGAACCCACGCTCCTCATTGGGATAGATGCCCCATACATGGTCTTTCGCCGTACAGTACTTCACGAGTTCGGCCACGCATTAGGTTTGCATCACGCCCACTTGCATCCCCAGGCAAATATCCCCTGGAACCGGGAAAAAGTATATGAGTACTACACCAACGTTATTGGGTGGAGCAGAGAAGTCATTGATCACAATATATTTGATTTAGAAACCGGTGCCGACACCTTCCTGGGAAACTATGACAAATATTCCATCATGCACTACAGCGTAGAAAATTCCCTCACCGATGGAGACTGGCACGTTGGCCGCTATACAGAGTTAAGTGAGCAAGACAAGATCAACATAAACAACATCTATCCACTGCTGTAAGCCCGGCCTATATCGCTTATTTCAGGTTTCCCGGCGTGGCCTCATTTGAACTTCAGATTTCCCGAAATTTTCCGAACACGTCATCTCCTATTAGGTGATGACGTGCTGCGAGAGGTGTTGGGGAACTGGATCCAAGTGAAGCCAAGCTGGGAGCAATGAAGTAATGATGCACACTCTTTTGATCGTTTTCATTGCTGTGTTGCAGCGAGTATCGAAGAGTCATCGATATGGCTAGAGCTAAAAATCGTGCTTTAAAAACATTTAGTTGTTAATGAGTTCTGCCAAAAAGTGGTGATTTCAGTTTGTCGTATAGCTCAGAGAGTGTGTCGAGTATAGTTTTGTGAGGGTAGATTTTGCGAATCATCTCCATGTCGCTTTCACTTAGCTTGGAATTTTCAGGGTGTGACCAGTTGTTCAGGGTAAGGTTGCTATCGATGTCGTAATGCATGACTGACAAGGGGTCGTAATCGCCATAGATGTAATATGTGGAGCGAGGTAACGGCAGGACCTGTGAATCAACTCGATCACGCTCCCAGTCGAAATTTTCTTTATACCACGCGTAGACTTTTTCCAGATCCCAAGGGATATCTGCATCGGGATGTTGATGTTCATGATGGAGGCCGAGTGCGTGACCAAATTCATGTAATACAGTGGTTTCGAAATCATCATTCTCTAAAGCTGTTCCTATTTTCATAGTGGGTTTGTCTGGGGGGCAGGTCAGTGCATCTGTACCTAAAAGGGAGTAAGAGCCAATGGTTTGGTTTGGCTCGATTTTTATGCGAATGTCACCCACTGCTCCGGCAATAAATTCGAATTTTAAATTGACATGCGCCAACCATTTGTTTGCAATGTTTTTTACTGTATCTATGGTTTTCTGGTTCTCGTCGTACATGGCTATTTTCAGGGTGCGCCCAGGCTTCCAGAAAGTAGTATGCACGGCGACGCTTCTCTTGGTGCGTCCGGAAGTATTGGATTTGACATTATCACTTCGTTCATTGATCGCGGCCTCGTAAGAGGCGACTGGATCAATGCTTCTAACAATGCTGCAAGCTCCATTTTTCATTGGGGTGGCGTCCATGTCTTTGTCGGTTGTAGTTTTTTGAAAAGGGGGTGTTGGTTTTATTTGCTTGCAAATTATTGGAGCAGTAAGGATTTTGGATATATTTTTCGCATCAGTCGCCGATCATTCTGGCTGAGGCTGGTGTTCTTCTCTACGCTCCAATTGCCCGTGGTCAGTTCATTCGGGATTTGATAGTGCATTATTGATTTTTTGTCATAGGGCGTTGTGCGGGTAGTGAAGGTTTCCAGTATTTTGAATAAGTTGTGATCGACTTCTTCTTTCGACCAGTTATATCTTGTGAGGTAATAGTGGTAGACGAACGGCCTGTTCCAGGGAATGTCGGCTTTGGGGTGCTGGTGTTCATGTTCCATTCCCAGTGCATGGCCAAACTCATGCAAAACGGTGCTTTCGAACGCAGGGTGTGTTAGCTCCGTGCCGATGTTCATTGTGTTCTCGCCTGGACCTCGCAGTGTTGCATCGGTACCGATTGCTGAATAGTTCAAGGGGGCTTCCATGCTGATTCTGATATCCCCCACCGCATCGTCTGCGAACTCCAGCGTCAAATTGATAGAGGGTTGCCATTGTTTGATGGCTGCTATGGCCGCCTGACGGTGTGCGTTGGAGGGTGGGGCAAGAAAAGCAATCTTGAGCGTTCGATGACTTGCCCAGAATTTACTGTGAGATGCGACGCCGCGTTTTTTTCTGCTTCCTATAGAGTCGGTATTGTCGTTGCCAGGGTTTTCACTGATGGCCGCTTCGTAAGAGGCGTGTATATCAAAACTATTGATAACTTTGCATGGCTCTGAATATGGCATTATCGCTCTCCTTCTCGATGTTTTAACCTGGTCAATAGATTGCTTTCGAACTGGAGATTATTTAAATTAAAGTTGCACTGTAAAGTTGCTGCTTGTTAGATGTTGTTGCCGGTGGCGGCCGGTACTGCGTTGCACGGTACAGGCCTTGTCAGTGTCAGTTGCGGCGAGTTATGAAGTTGCGAATACGTTCTGCCGCTTCAAGACATTCGGATAGCGGGGCAACGAGTGCCATGCGTACTCGACCCGCGCCTGGATTTAAACCATCAACATCGCGGGACAAATAAGAACCCGGCACCACGGTCACGTGCTCCTGCTCGAACAGGTCGGGGCAGAAGGCGGCGGCGCCTGCGCGGCAAGGGTGAAGTGACCCGGGTGCCGACAGCGCGATCCTGTTGGTTGCTGACCGTGGGCGGTGTGCGCGGGGCCGTGACTGGGCCCACCGCCTTCGTCGGATCGCCGCCCGGTACCGACACCCTCCCACAGGGTTTTGCGTTTTAACTCAAGGGTCATGGCATAATCCATCACCTTTTAAATCCAGCACCTGCAAAGGGGGCAATTCCTTGACCGTTTCAAGCAAAACGTTGCACCTTTTCGGCATCAAAGCCTGGGATGCCGCATAAAAATCAATCAAGGCCTTTATAATCAAGGCCTTGAGCTACAAATAGACCACAAAAAGCAGCATCTTTTGCGACTCTTTGGAACCCAATAAACATTGGTCCAAACGGTTGCGTTTTGGGGAAGAATTCCCCGCAGCAAATCCCGTCTCCGGCGTCCTGCCGATCGATCAAACCTCCCTGCACCACCACGACTGCGCATACAGGCAGCCGTCGATTTCCTCCAGGCCGCTCAGCGTAAAAGCGTTGGTCGCCATTCCCGAAAGCCTGGCATCTAGTAATGGTGGAAGCGACACAGCATCAAGCGGCATACCTGCCGGCCGGATCTCGGCGATGTCGCTGGTCCGGTTCAGCTGCTCGCACATCTGATTCCTGATGTTGATGTCGGCGCGAATGCCGACCGTTTGCCGGATCGCCTTCCAATCCCTAGCGACACCCTTCTCTCTCATGCGCGTAATAAGGAAGTACATTACCTGCTCGATACTGGACAAATAAACAGTATCGCAATCACTCACGCCGCGTTCAACGTTCCGCTGACAGGCGACACGCCTTCAGGGTACGTCCTTGAAGAAGATGTGATGACCGAGCTTCAGCGTCTGCTTCGCTCCCGCGGTCCACGCTGGAGCCTTCGGCATAGTGGTCGCGTAGTAGTGCGTGGCGCCGCCGGTGGGATCTGGCACCTTGCCGGCGATCACCTGGTCAGCGGCGATCTGCGCTTGAGCAAACTCGCGAAACGGGATCGGCTTCGCGCCACTCAGGTAGCCGTAGTTCGGATCGTTCCTGTTCCAGCAGCTGAACTGGTACGGTTTCTGGCACACGCCGACATAGCCCTCACCCCACCACGACTTGGCCTTGCCGTCGTTCACGCGGTTTCGGATGGTCCAGGCTACCGCGATCTGGCCAGCCAGGCTTTCGCCGCGGGCTTCACCCCATAGCGTACGCGCGAGAATGTCTCGGCCCTTTTCTGTTTCAGTCATTACTTTCTCCAGGCAAAAAAACGCCGGCAACTGGGCCGGCGTTCGGGAGGATCTGCAGCAACTGCTGCTGGGTAAGCTTGGCCATGGTTTCTCCAGGGCGTAAAAAAGCCCGCACGGGGCGGGCGTTCGATGTTTCCGAAATAGCAGCGTTAGCGAATGGCTCCGAGGATTCTTCTGAGATCGTCAACCTTCACGGCCACCTCACGCTCCGGGTTTTCAACTTTCAGGTATATCGTTTCATTGTCAGAAGACACTCTGACCGCCATCTCTGCCGGATTATTTTGATTGATGACGTTATAGCTATCGTCGGTCAGCGGAATCAGGAACTTCATCTCTTAAATCCCCTTCATGGGTTACGTCAGTCTGCGTCTAGTCTACTAAGACGCCTAACCTGTGGTGATTTTGGACACGCTGTAGCCGGTGGCCTTCACAGGCAGACCGCTTGGCGGGATGTATCCGGGCACAGTCATTCCGCTGCCATCCTGGGTGACCTTGCGGTTAGCATCTGCCAGCGGCGTGGTGACTTTTGCTGATCCGGCGGCAGTCATCGCAACGATGTAGCCCGGTACGCCGCCGTTGTAGTAACGCTGCGCCAGATCAGCGGAAGCCGACAGGTTCGGCGAGAAAATGTACCCACCGCGCCAGTTGCCATACTCCCCGCTCGCCAATGCCAGCGGCTTGCCTGGCTCGATAATTTGGTGATAGGCCTTTTTGGTGTTGGCTTGGTGGAAGATCATGCCGCTAAGTCCGCTAGCTGGCAGGAAGCCAGGCGCCGCAATACCGTAGGTGCGGTCCATCCATAGGGTCAGGTTGCGATCACTAGCGCCGCGTAGGGTGACGCCCCACGCGTTCGGATAAGTGGCTGGGTTCCCTGAGTATTGCGCCACGGTTGGAGTAAGGGTAACGCGCCCGTTATCTTGGCCGTTGAAGAAGTGAATCGTCTGGTCATGGCCAGGGTCGTAGCACTGCAACCCAAAGTAGTTACCCACAACGATGTCTTCCAGCGCGGTGATTTCTCCGTGCACCTCAAACGACCCTGGCCGAATGCGCAACATGAGGTCTTCGCGCAGGATGTAGCGCCGCGCTGTGGTCATGGTGTTGTGCCCCATGATGCGGTTTGCCCACACAATGGAGATTTCATCAGCTTGACCGTTACCGGTTACCAACACTCCGCCGTCGGCGTACACCGCTCGACTGATCTGCTCGGCGGTCGGGATTGACGTGCTGTTGATCGGGTGGTTCCCGCCTGTGGACTGCACGGTGCCGCCACCATCCCCACCATTGACGGCAGTCACTTGGTAGGGGCCAATCCAGTCAGTGAAGCGTGACGCCAGCACGGTCCAGGCACCACCCAGTGTCAGGGTGCCGCTCAGTTGTTCGGCAATCTCTCCGATGTCGTTCAACAAGTTCGGCCCGTAGCGCCCGATCTTGATACGGAACAACTTGGTTGCCGAGTACTGCCAGACCACTGTCAGCTCATCCGCCGTCGCCGAGTACAGCAGGCCTTTGGCTTTGTACGCGACCGGCTTCTCAGCGGGGCGATAGCAGGCTGGGTCGATGATCCAGCTGTAGGCCGGGTAGGCCGGGTTGTTGAGTACAATCGGCGTACCATCGATCTCGGCCAGCACGGCTTTGTCGTAGGTGATAGCGACCGTAATGCCGCCTTGGGCCTGCGCGGTTTGCCGGTAGTAGCGTGTGACCAGCGTGCCTTCACCGGGAACTTCCTGCCAGGGGTCGGTACGGGCGACCAAGGAAGTGGCCACACCAGTGGTGTTGTAGGTCGCAGCATCCGCAATTTCAAAGATCATGCCGTAGTTCGGGCCGCCGCCGAATGCTGTCGTGCCGTTGGCCACATAAGCCAGGCGGACCAGCTTGCCGTCTTCCATGCCGGAGATCTTTACGTCCAAGATGGCCCGATTTAGGCGAGACTCTGCCGCACTGACGGACCCGGCACGGCTGTAACTGGCGAGAGGGAAGTCCACATCACTGTTGACCTTGAGCGAATCCAGCACCCGCCGGGCTTGCATCGGCATATAACAGGCAGGGTCAATGATCCAACTGTAATTTGGTGAGCCCGGCACGTTTAGTACAACTTCTGTTCCGAGGGTCTCAGCAAAGACCGCCTTATCGTAGGTTATCGACAGCAACACACTGTCGATAGTCGTTGTGCGATAAATGCGAGTCACGATTGTGCCGCTTACTGCCACCTCCTCCCAGGTAGTCGTACGACCAACAATCTGGGTGGCAACGCCTGTGGTGCTATAGGTGCTTACGTCGGCAATCTCAAAGATCATCCCGTAGTCAGGGGCCCCGAATGCAGTTGTGCCATTACCGTACCAAGCAAGCCGCGCAAATTTTCCCGCAGCAATGCCAATGACCTGAGCATCCAGGATTGCGCGCCTGACAGAATCGCGATCAACACTTACAGCGCCAGCCCGGGTTGCAGACTTCAATGGGAAGGCCTTGCCAGCGTTTAAAGTCAGCGTGTTCACTGCGGCGCTCGACGTGCGACCAACTTCGACGGCTGCGCCCGCGTCGTTCCGATAGCGGATCTCAAAGTATTCACCGGTGACAGGCACCGTGAAAAAACGGTTGCTAACACCTGTTCCGCTGGTCGCAGTCAGGCCGTCCGCCACCGTCATGAAGGTACCCATGCTTGCCAGAAATTCGGCATAGATTTTCTTCAGAGTCGGCTTTGTCACGCCGTTGATCACGACGAAATCGACATCGGAAAGAAACAATTCGTTGGCACCGACAACGAGTTGCTCAAACAGTTGGAGGTCAGTAGCCCCGCTCATATCGCATCCTCAATAAATGCAAAAGCCCGCACAGGGCGGGCTCGAAAGTAGGTGGGTAAAGTGGGGTTACAGGGCGCCAGGCCAGTTCTTCGTGTACCAGGCTTCAAGCTGCTCTCGTAGCTCGGTATTCATGACCGTAAGGTCCATGCCGGCCAGCAGACTGGTGAACTCGGCCTCATCAACGATCGGGATCTCGAATAGTTCAGCCGGAACCGAAAAGCGCCAGTGGTCCACGCCGACCAGTTCCGGTCCGCTGTAGATGTCGGTGAAGCGAACCCTGGTCGGTGTCAGCCCCATGGGGCTTTTGATCGGGCACATGAACCAATCGATGTACCCGACTCCCCATTTGAACCAGCCCATGAACAGCCTGGCCTGCTTGGCATCCAACACCCAAGACAGCGTCACCATGGCGGGAAAGCTTCGGAACCTGACACGCTGAATCGCTCTACCGCTCACCAGTTGAGTTCGGACAATCGGGCTGACCGGCTTTAATCCATATCCTTCGCGCAAGGGCAACGGCAGGTTGTCGGGGTATGTGAGCATTAGCTCGTCGTCCTTTTATCGGGGGCACCCATATCAAGCGGGCGCCGTAGCGCTGTCGTAAGTGTAAACGCGGGCGTCGTAGGGCATGCCCTTCATTGCCACGTTGCCGTTGGATGGAGATGAGCTGTTGACCAGGACCGGGTACGCCCACTTGCTTTCCGGGCCGACCAGCAACTRAGGCAGCTCCAGGGTCATGCTGGTGTCCGGCACGAAGTCAAGGTCGGCGATCTGCATGTGGTATTCGTCAATCGCAGTGACCGGGAAGGGCCCAGAGAGAGAGCCATCGGGACGACTGATGCCAACCCGGTAGGCCTCGGCCGCTGACCAGTCGATAGGTTCGGTCGATTCCAACAGGAAGCCGCCGCTGACCGCCGTGACGCTGCGCAGCTGCGCGCTTTGGCACAACCCGGGAGTGTCGCTGGCCACCGCACAGAAACTCAGGTAGCCCGAGTTCATGCCGGCGAGTTCGGTTTCCCAGGTGTAAGTGTCCTGGCGGAACAGCTGGTGACCGCGACGACGCATACCGAAGCGGTAGGCGCGATCACGGTCACAGACACCCGGCAGCTTGATCTTCTCGACCTTCAACCCAGCATCACCCGGCCAGCGACACGGTACTGGCTCCCAGGCCCATGTCAGGCTTGAGAAATACTCCACGTCGACACCGTCGAAGTCGTTGATCGAGGGCAGCGGGCCTTCGATCTTCAACCCCTTGGTCATGTTCTGCGGTGAGTAGGTCTGCGTTTTTGGGCCGTAGGTGATGTCGAACGCCGCTCGCGGCTCGTCCCGCACCAGACTGACCAGGCCATTCTTGATGGTCAGCTCGGCATGGCCGCAGGCCAGCGCATTGTTGAGCCGGTCCTTGGCTGTGCTGGTCTCGTCGATCACTTCGTCGTAATACTGGCCGGCGGCCTCGAAGATCGTGTGGTAGCGCCCCCACTCGGGCAGATCAATGTCCGCGTCGGTGTAGCCCAGCGACTTCAGTACATGCAGGCACCACGGCACGATCCCGCGCGTCAGTGTCGGTGCAGTCCAGGCGCCACCCGTGTAGACCGGCAGCACGCGGCAGCCGATCAGGTTGACTTGGCTTTCCGATTGCGCGGACAGCCTGTCGCCGCCGCGAATCTGCAGGGCAATTGTGGTCATTCCCGGGTAGCTGGTAGGTCGGGTTTGGCGCAGCCCACGCAGGCTGTACCAGGTCATGTCGTCATTGACCTCAGACGAGTTTTCGCCGCCAACCTTGGGCAGGCGTTTAATCCTGGCCTCGGGTCGCATCGGGTACGGCAGTGCATGCCGGAAGGTGAACCCCATCGTGTCGCGCGAGTCGCCCCATATCGTCTGCGGAAGAACCGTCCAGGATCCGGCAACATCCATGTCGCGGTACTCAAAGACATGCCCGGTCGGAACTGCGTAGGTGTCGCCTTTGCGGCCGAGACCAATGATTCCGTTTTGAGCCAGCACCGTGTACTCGATGTGCGTGACCAGCTCGCCTTTCGGACTACAGGCGATCGGGCCTCGGTAGCCGCCTTCGAGGTTGGAAGGGTCGAGCGTGATCAGGCCGTTGACGGTTTCGTTGAACACAAACCCGGGCCAGCTTTCATCGACTGAGCCAGAAGACGTCAGCCGGTCCACCAGCATCAGATCGGCACTAAAGGCAGTGATGCGATAGCGCAGGCCGCGAGGACCGATCGTGGAAAAACTGGCGCCGATGGCCAGACCGCTGACCGGTGACCCGCCGTCATAGTTCAAGGTAATTTCGGCCAATTGCTCAGGCGTTCCGGCGCTGGCGGCGGTGCCGGTGGTGTTAACCGGGCTGGAGCCCAACACGTCGGCGCCACCGGACGACACCATAGCTAGGCCCGAGAAAGTGCCGATTTCGGTTATCAGAATCTTGCCCGACGAGGCGCTGGCCAGGAATGGCGCGGAGCCCTTCGCGGTGTTGATCGCCGAAACCAGGCCGGACAGGTCAGCGGTGGCCGTGCTCAACGCAACTGAATACGGAGTGGTACCGAGCGTAACGGTAAAAGTCAGCGGCGTGACATCAAAGTCGTAACGCGCCGGGATGCTCGAGCCGAGAATGGTCGAGGCGGTTCCGGTAGATGGCGGAACGGCCGGCGCATATGGCGTGTAGGAGTTGACGACGTACAGCCCGGCATTGTCGCCACTGATTTCGATCAGCTGACCCGGGAATGGGCCGAGCATTTCCAGCGGACCTCGAACGATGTCACGGCCTGAGCCGCCATCGACCACGTTGTACAGGTACGGCGACAGCACGCGAATCACCAGCCCCGTCGACCAGTCGGTCGGGAATGAGCCGGCGCCAGTCGGGATGGCGATCGTCACGCCATTGAACTGATAGGCCGCCGCACTCGATGATGGGGTCAGCGGATTGGCAATGGTCAGGTCCAAGCCTGCCGAGCCACTGGAACTGGAGCCCACCTCTGGTGCGTTGTACCAGAGCATCGACGCAGGGTGACCGATGACGTCGGCGCCCGGCGGGAAGATGGTGTAGCTGGCATCCGCTCCGAGCGAAATAATCGGCGTCTCACCCACCGAAATATCACTGGGCTCAACCCACACGCTGCCCGTCGTGATGTACAGCAGCATTTCCACCCACTGCTCACGCGGGCCGGCGAAATAGGTGCGCGGCTCAGCCAAGTAGGACGGGTACAACTTCTGCAAACCGGCCAGGGTTCGGATTGGATCGCCCAGCTTGACCTTGTTGCCCTTGGCGCTGGCTTCGTCGAGCGGGTTGCCCTGAGCTACGCCAGAATTATTCGGCATGCCGGGCATCTTTGGCGCCAGAACTTTGCTGACGACCACCGCCGCCGCAATGGCGAGCAGGCCCCAGCCGACTGCCGCCAGACCCTTCGGCTCGCGCCAAATTTGGACGCGATCGGACGGTTTGAATTTGACCTTGTGCCAGAGTGTCGGGCAAATCAGTTCGTCATTGATCGCCACGCTGATTGGCTGCTCGGGCGAGCGCTGATATTCCGCTGTCTGCTGTTGAATCCACGCCTCGATCGTCATCCGCTGATGAGTGGTGAAGGTCGCCATCGGCTGGCAGCCGGCAAGCTTGTTCGCAAAAAATTCGATCATCGGTAATACACCACTCGTTGATAGGCCGACTCGAAGTCGCGCACGGGGCGAATGCGTGGGCCGCCCGGGTTGGTGTCGAGCACCTTCAGTTGCCCGTCCAGATGAACGACCACGCCGACGTGCGCCATCAGCTCGCCCTTGAAGACTGCCGCGATGGCTCCAGGCTCTGGCGAGCATTCTTCCAGGCCGATCTTGAGTTCTCGGTAAGCCAGGGTGTTCGCGCGCAGCTTGTCCCGCCCTACGCCACCCAGCGAGGGCAGCAACGGCAGGCCGAACACCTTATGTCGCACAGCAATGGCCAGCCCGTAGCAGTCGTAGGCCAGCGGTCCGCGCGCGCCGTCTTTGTAGGGGGCTGACAGGTATCGACTGAGCGGGCTCATATGTAGAGCAACCCAGGGGCGACACTGGTGGTCAGTTGCTCGCGCGGGAACGCTGTGCCGAGCAGGTCGAACAGGCCGCAGGTCAGGGTCGCAGTGACTCCTTCGTACCGCCGACTCAGCAGCGACATGCGGTAGTGCTCAGCCGGATAGGTCAGGTCGTTCTCCAAGTAGCGCCGGCAGGTCAGCACCACGCGAGCACTCGCCGCCTTGGCCTTCTCAATCTGGATCTGCACCTCGCCTGACGTGTTGTCCAGGGCGATGATCAAGTTCTGGAAGGCGCTGTTATCCTGATTGGGCAGGCCCTGCTCATAGGCCATGGCGGTAAAGACGAGCGTCCGCGAATCTTCGGTACCGCAGACGCGATCCTCGTAGCCGTCACAGATCAGAATCGGGGCAGGCCAGATGTCACAGGTCGCCTCAATGGTATTGATCGGCAACGACCCACCCGAGGCGTAGCAGATGTTGATCGGGTTGCTCATACGTTACTCCACTGCTCAGCTGCCTTGAGATGTCCAGCCGTACTTTTGCTGGCCGGCTTGGTGAATATCGCCCTCGGCCTGAATGTCAGAGATGTAGATATCAATAACGTCCTGACGATTGATCTGGCGGCGATTGACCTTGCCGGCTCGGCTGGCATCCTCGATCAGGTTAATGACGGGGGCCTCTGACGGGCCATTATTGCTGCGCCCCTGACTCACCCTCTCGAGCGTGCGGTCCAACTTGGCGCTGGTTTTAGCGGTGGTTACCCGCTCACCCTTCTTGAGGTTCCAAGTACCATCCGCCGGGACGGAATCGATACCGTCGTGCGCCTGGCCGTCCAGAGCTGAGCCCACGGCAACCATCATCACTCCCGCCGCAGCTGTCGCAGCGATGGCTGCACCAGGCGCAACGGCTGGCCCAACGAATGGAATGCCGATCATTGCGGTGAATGCATTGAGTCCGGCCATAGCAACTTGAGCCGCCGCGTAGGAAAGCAGCGCATGCCCAACGGATTGAATGAAGCTGGCAGCCAACCCTTTGGCGTCAAGCTTGCCGGTTTCGGCCCAATCCGTAATTGCATCGGTGAGGTCGTGGAACGTCTCTGCGCCAACATCCTGCATGGTGCTGTAAAGGTCCATGCTGGCTTCGGCTTGAGTGGCTACGCCGCTGATGAACCCCGTCACCCCGTCGTTCTGAAGACTGTCCACCCTGCTGTAATAGTCCTCTTGCAGGAGCACCCGCTCGGCCAGAGCTTCCCGGAGCATTTCGGTTTCGGTGTCGTACAAGCTTTGGGTGATATCGCCGGCGTTCAATTGCTTCTGAAGATCGGCCACCTGCCGGTTGTAATCTTGCTGAAGCGCCAGATCCTGCCTCATCCGATCCCGGGTTTGTTCCCCCATGGCGGCGCCAGCAAGATCCATATCGAAACCTGTACGCACGGTATCGTTTTCCGCGCGAAGATTTGCTGCAAAAGCCGCTGACTTGGCCGACTCCTCGTTGGCAAGCTTGAGCTTCTGGAGCACATCGAGCTCCGCAGCCAGACCCTCCAACCTCTTCTGCTGAGTTGCGTTGATGCCAACCAACTTGCCGGAAGCTAATTCAAACCTGAGCTTGTCTGCCTCCGTGGCTTTCTTCTGCGCATCGACAGAAGTATTGATCAGCGCGATCTGGCGCTGGTAGTCGGTGACAGCATCCTCACCTCGCTTGGTCAGTGCTGTCGCGGCGGTGGCTGCGGCTGTAGCGGCCTGCTTCGAAGCCGCTGCGCTTTTCTTCTCTGCTTCAATAGCCGCTTCGCTCGCGTCCAAGGTTTTCGCCTTGGCTACCAGCAAATCGCCCTCGCCCGCTTTCAGGCCGGTGACAAGACCTGCCCCTATGCGGGCCGCAAGCTTATCGGCGTTCGTCTTTTTGCCCGAGAGCAATATCTGCTCGTCGAGTGTCTTGGCCAAGTCCTTGAATGCCTTCGACTGTTCAACCACCACAGGCGCGGTAAGGATTCCGTTCAGCACATTGATCTGTGCGCCGAAGGCCTCGACTTTCTGGCGTGCTGTATCAAGCTCGCCCTGAGCGGTGACCAGCGATTCGTTCCACTCACGCTGACGAGCGTCATTCGGATGATCGCGCAGCAATCGCTGGTACTGCGAAACCGCGCTCTCTGCGTCTATGGCGCGTAGCTGCGCGTCCATCAGATCCTGATTGATGTCTTGTAGGGCGGCCGCAGCTTGATTCTTGGTGAATCCATCGAACGACTTATTCAGGAAGTCGATCTTGTTGGTGAGTGCCGTGGCCGATTCGTCTGCGTCATCACCACTCAGCGCGAAGTAGGCCAGTGCGCTGGCCGCGAGCAGGACCACTCCTGCTGGACCACCAAGCAGCGCCATGGCTGCCGAAGCACCCCGAGCGGCTACGCCTATCCCTACAAGTCCGGCAGCAGTTGCCGGAGCTACACCGGCCATACGGGCCAGCGCCAGTTGGTAGCGAACAGCCTCGACCTGAGCGGCGGCGAAAGCTATCGCGGTGCCGGCGGCGCTTGCAGCAAGACGGGTGGTTAAAACCACAGCCAAGGCGGTCGCGGCCTGAGCTGTTAAGCCCAGAGCTGTGCGGGCTGCCGGAGAGCCGAGGGCGCTATTCACTTCCTCAATCGCAGCGCGAGCACTGCTAAGACCGCCCTCCCCGGTAAGTAAACTAGCAACGGTGTTGCGTAGCGCATCCAGCGAACCACCGAAGGTGTCACGAGCGGCAGCCGCCGCCCCGCTATACGACTCTTCCAGAGCATTCAGGATGATGCCCTGGGCGCCAGCCACGTCACCCACGGATTCAAGCGACTCGGCGAGCTTCTTTTGATCTTCGGTAAATCTGAAACCTTGCTTGCTCAGCGAACTCAGGCCGTCTGTTGGAACGTCCAGTGCGCGACCAATAGTTTCGGCAGCCTGCTGCACGGTGGTGCCTGTGCGGGCAGCCATATCGGAAGCAGCCTGTAGCGCCCGCGTGAACTGAGTGCCCACAACGCCAGTGAAGGCAAGAAGCGCTGTCTGCGCCTGGTTGATATCACCACCGGAAAAGGTGGTGGCTTTCTCCATGGCGTCTGCCATTTCGTTCAGCTGATCGCGACTGAAGCCCGCCGATTCCCCGGTGGACTTCAGCACGGCGGCAAGTTGCGCCTGTTCTTTTTCAGCATCACGAGTCTCGGTGATGAAGCTGGTCAGAACAGCGCCCACCGAAAAACCGGCGACAGCACCTGCAACCACTTCGCCCAGAGCGGTCCAGGCAAGCGAGGCCATGTTCGCGGAGTCGGCAATTCCTTTGCCTGACTTCCGAGCCGCCACCTCGGCTTTATCAAGAGGCCCAGTAAAACCACCGATGCGCGCGATCAGATCGAGCGTCAGCGTGCCAAGTGAATTAGCCATCTATAACTCCAAGCGACACCGACCTTTCGGAATGGCGACATGACCTATGTTTATGCCCAGCTTTCCATCGCCTGCTCGAGCGAGATTTCCGGCTCTGAGTCATGCGGCATAAAGTCGTAGAGGGTGTAGCCGCCATTCTTGCTGTGCACATTTGCATACAGGACAGCCAGAGTGGCCACCCCTCGCTCAATGCGCATTCCCCAATTGAGTGGGCCGCGCTTGTCGCGGTATCTCACCCAGCTACGGAACTCGGAAAGACTCAGACGCTCTTTGGCTTCCGCGATCGTGGCGCCGATCGAGATCGCGATTTCGTGCCAGAGCTCGTCGGTGTCGGAGAGCTCGTCGTCTTTCCCAGCTGGTTTACCTGGCCGATCACAGTGAGCAGGGCCATGGACAGGTTGCCATCCAGCGCGCCGCGCTCTGGGTCAGCTTCGCCGGTGATGTCGCCAACGGTGAAGACCGGATTGCCTGCCTCGTCACAGATGCTCACAGCGATGCGGCCGGCCACACCATCCTGCTTGCCCACACCCGACATCAGATCGCTTACGGCAGATTGATAGCCCAGCGGCCGGACATACACGGTGGCCGTATGCTCGGTATCACCCTGCTTCCAGGTGATTTCCTTCATGACGGGGCGGCCCGTGAACGAGCCTTGCTCCATCAGAGATTTGATACTCAGCTGCATGATTGATCCTTACGGAGTGATGGTCTTGCGGATCCAGGCGGAACCGCCCGAACGCTGAATGGTTGCCGAGGTAACCACCACCGTGTTTGCCGCGAAGTCGAACGGGAAGTCGCTGACATAGCCGTCGAACAAAAACCAGGTGCGCGTGGTAGGCAATTGGAAATCATCACCAGCGACGTTGAGCGTCGGTGGTGCGGTGCCATCAGACCAGCCCACTACCCAACTGACATTGCCGATGTCGTCGTCTTCCGACAGCTGATGCAGGCGCACGTGAGAAGCGTTGCGCGGGTCGGCGTTCAGCGTCAGGGTTGCCTGGCCCGGGGTACGCAAGCCGCGCAAGTACTTGCGAACCTTGTCGCTGAGGCAGGTATCTTCAATTTGGTCAGCGGGGTTACCGCCTGGATTGAATGCTGTCGCGCACTGGATCTCGATTACTTCGAGATCAGATGGGTCGGCAACAGATGGCACCAGTGCAAAGATCTGCGTGCCTTGGGTCAAAATCGACATGGCATGTCTCCAAGTTTCGGGAAAAAGAAAGCCCGCACAAGGCGGGCTGGGGTGAATCAGCGCTGGACTATCCAGTCAACGTCGAAGCTGTAGCGGTAGATCTTGGTGGTTGGGTCTTTCGACTCGCCGCCCCAGCGCAYGATGTTCGCCTTTAGCTCAATCGCGTTACGCAGAGCCTTGGCGATGTCCCGCACGGCCGTACCCGTCGCTGCGTAAACGTCGACCTGCAGCGTGAAACCATCAATGTCCGGACGTCCCGCCAAGTAATTCTCGGGACTACCGGTGATCATCTGCCAAACCGCGTATGGCTTGACCGTGTCCTGCGGGGCTTCGCCAAACGGATAAAGCCTGGTCGGGTTCGTGCCGAGCAGCGCGACGACTCCCGCGTCAGCAGCACATACCGCGAAAATGGGTGCAAACATCAACCACCTCCGGAGGCGCGGGCCGCACGCTTGATCGCACGATCAATAGTTTTTTCGTACCCAGTCACGAAAACGTTGGTCGCTTCGCTGATGCTTTCTTCCAATGCTGGACGCATGAATGGATCAGCGGCCATGTACTGGGTGCCGAATTCCAGAAGACGCCAGTGAGGAGTTGGGGAGTTGGCCGATAACTCACCGCCATCCTTGAGGACCGCGCCGTGTTTAACACCAATGCGAAACCCGAGGTCACCGGTTCGTTTGAACAGCCGACCATTCCATCGCAACACAATGTTGTCCGCGATCGAGCGCCCCGTCTCAGCGTCGTCCAGAAGCATGGCACGGGCCTTTGCATTCTCTGCAATTACGGCAGCAGCACGGCGCAACGCCGAGCGACCACCTTTTCGCTTCATGTCATAGGTGACCGACTCAAGCTTTGCCGTCAGCGAGTCAAGGCCAAGGATGCTGAACTCCACTGTCTCAGCCATCATTCAACCCCTTCGCCACCAAAATGGTGAGGTACTCAAGGCCCGATACCGGATCCGGCATCGGCGGCCCCTGAATGTTGTAGATGTCGCCACGGTGCAGAATGCGCATCGTCGGCAGAACGCCCGCGCGGTAGCGGATCACCATGCGGCCTGAGGCTTCTGACTGGCCCGCCTGAGCTGCGATCAAATCGCGAGCGCTGAGCGGCTCAACCGAGGCTGGCACCTTCTCCCAGACGGTTTCCCATCCCGGCAACATCTCGCCCGTTTCGGGATCTTGAGTCAGGCCCGGGGCCTGGAACGTGATGCGATGCCGCAGTGCGCCGGCTCTCACGGTGCCACCACTGGATCAGGTGGACCTGACCAATTACGAGAGGACCACAACAATGACTCAACGGCCATCGGCACTTCCGCAGTAATCGTACCGATCACGACTGCCTCCCGATTAGCGTAGGAATGCCCAATCAGCAGCAACAGTGCCGCTTTGAAACTTGCCGGGAAGTCGTCGACGGCAACGAGCTTTGGGTTGTCACAAAACCAGAGAGCCCACGCCAGTGCTGACTCGGCGTACAGGTCTATGAGTTCGTCTTCGTCCTCATAGTCCAGACGCAAGTGCTTGCGAATCAGCTCGATGGGGAGCAGATCAGCAGCGGCGATAGTCATTTTTTAGCGCCTTTCTTTTGGCCTGGCTCTGGCTCTGGCTCCTGGATTGGCTCAACCTTTTCTGCCAAGTCCATTCCGATCAATGCTTCGGCATATTCTTCCCTTACCTCGCGAACTTCGTACTGGTCAAAGCTACCAGCGTGATAGTGGGAGAACTGCCGTAATGCGCGAATTTTGATCATGACGACGTTGAAGGGGCAGTTGCCTGCCCCAGCCCTTTTATGGAGTAGGTACGGTGAAGGTGCCTTTGATGATTGCGGTCGGACGGTAGTGAGTCACCGCCAGTCGCTCTTCGCAGAGGATGGTCAGCATGTTCTTCACGAAGTTGTCGCGGTCCTGGTTGCTGATTTCAATGGTCGCATCCATGCGGTCCCAGATCTGCGAGGCCAGGTCGAAACCACCTACGGTGAAGGTGCCCTGAGCCTGAGCCTTGGTGGCCACTACTGGCAGGCCCCACATGACCTTGGCGGCAAATGCTGCAGGACCGCCGAAGATGTAGCGACCTTCTGCGTCCTTCAACAGAGCAATGGCATGCCAGTCACGCGGGTTGAGGATCAGGCCAGATGCCTCGAACTCGGACTCGCTGGTCTGAAAGATCGCGTGAGCAATCTGGTCGGCGCGGGTATCGCCGGTAGCGTTGAGCCCTGTGTCATAGGCGCTCGCCACATGGTTGAGACCGATCAGGTTGTCGCCGGTACCGTCACCGTTGAGCAGCTGACCTTCTTCTACCAGGTCCAGACCGAACAGCAGGCGACCATTCACGTACGACTCCAGCATCGGCGCGTCGTCCATGATCTGGCGAGAAGCCTGAATCCAGTGCGCGATGGTTCTGACGTTGGCTGTTTCCTTGGTGAAGGTCAGTTGCGACTCAGGTTTTTGCGCACCCTCGGCGACTGGAGCCGCGCTGTTGGTGAACACGTTCTCGCGCACGTATTCGATGGCGTTCGATGTGGTCCGGCCTTGGGCGAGCAGGTCGCGAATAGTCAAGCGACGCAGGCCGGGCATCAGGATGCCGGGATTCTGTTGAGGCTGAACCAGAGTGCCAGCTGAAGCCGCACCGGACCCCAGGGCCTTGCTGAAACTTTTCACGTCAACCTTGCCAGTGCTGGAACCGTTCCAACCTTTCTTCAGGTCTTCGGCGGCGCGCTCAGCAAAGGTTTTTTTGGTTTCTGGGTTGTCGAGACCGCCGGCGGCAAGTTTCGATTCCAGGTCAAACAGTCGGGTGCCGGCTGTCTTCAGTTCATCCTGGACGGTCTGCAGATCAGATTGCAGCTTTTTGCTGACCTCACCGGTGCTGGTGATTTCTTTCTTCTGCGCATCGAACAGATCGGTCATGTTCTTTTGCGCGTCTTCGATCGCCTTTTGGATCTGGGCCAATTCGGACATGGTTTATTTTCCTACAGATGGGAAGGACTTGATGCGCTCCAGGAGCGCGGTGATTTCGCCACCTTCGGAATCACTCCGAACTGCGGACTTGAACCGGGCAATGAAGCCCAGTGCTTGCGACTTAGAAAGGCCAGCCGAATCCCTCAGCCAGTGTTCTACATCGCGAATTGTTGCGATCGACTCCATGCTTTTCATGGACTCAATGGTCGCCTGCTCATTGGCGGGGAAGGTGCAGATGCTGATCTCGCGGAGCGCTTGTACGTTCTTGAAGGCGCGCCCGGTGTCGATAAGTGCGTAATCGTCCTTCGTCACCGTGAACCCAACCGACATCCCCTCGACCGTCTTGTGCTCCATAGCGGCGCGAAGGTCATTGGACACTGACAAGCCGGGAGTCAACTCACCGATAACGATGAGCCCCTTGCTGTCCTCTTCAAGGTTCTGCCACTTCCCTACTGGTAACTCCCAGGTCTGGTGATTGAAGAACATGCCGACCTGTCGGCTTTGCGTGGCCAGGGCCTTCTTGTAAGCGCCAGGCAGGATGATGTCGCCGTCCGAATCGATGACGTCAAAGACACTGGCGTATCCCTCGAAAACCCCAACCTTGCCGTCAGAGGAAAACTTGATTTCGGTCTCGGTAAAGGCCAGGGTCTTTTGGATGTTTGACATTGGGTGGCTCCATAAAAACTAAACCCCGCTCGGGGCGGGGTTCGTTTTGCCAAGTTGATCAAGCGGCACGTTCTGTGACTGTCGCGTCGCGACATCGCCACCAGGCAGCTTGGGCCGGTTGTTGACGCGGCGGCCTTCGTTCGGCGTCAGCAGGCCTGTATCGATCAGAGTTTTCAGGTAGTTCGCCCGGGCAGTTGAATCGCCACTCAATAGGCCATCGCGATTGTGCTCTGCGTGGATTCGGCCAAGGTCTGCGGGCTTCACAAGCCAGCGCAGGATGCACCCCTCCCAAATCTCTAGGTACGGATCAAGCGCGTACTGAAGAAACCCCAGGTTCTGCTGCTCGATGCCGGAACCCCAACTGGTGGACTTCTCAACGTCTCCCACCAGGTGCGGCGGTACACCAAAGAAACGGGACAACTCACTGACCTGGAACTTTCGGGCAGCCATTGTTTCTGCGTCCTGCGGGCTCACGCCGATGGCTTGAGTGGTGAAGCCTCCCTCAAGAATCCACAAGCGCTTCTTCACCGGGCCGCCGGAGATCTCCTTGAAGTTCTCCTCCACCTGGGCGCGCTGCTCCTTGTTAAGGACCTTGCCCTCGCCAGTCATAAGTAGCTGGGGAGACTTCGCACCGTTGGCATAGAAGTCGCGCTGCTGGTCCTCCATGGCGACAGCAACGCTCGCTGTTTTAGCAGCGAAGGCGATCGGGGAAAGCCCGACAAGCCCGTTGAAGCCGAAGCCTTTGAGGTGGAATATTTCGCTTTGCTTAAAATCTGCGTACTCGGTGTCTCGGCGATATCGGTAGATTATTCGCTTCCCTTCGAGGCGAACGTCCATGTTGACCGACATCAGTGGCACAAGACTGATGACATCGCCGGCGCTGTTGCGCTCAATGAGGGCGTAGGCGTTTCCGTAGTAACAAAGCTGCATCGTCATCGCGACGCGGAAGTCAAAGGCCGTCATGAAGTCGTTTGGCCGATACTTCAAGAGCCGGGCCAGCGGGTTGTCCAGCCCAACCTTTGACCGGTCCTCACCCTTTGTTTCGAACACGTCCAGTGGCATGCAGGCCGTTACGCTCGAGATAAGCCGCACGCAAGCGAACACCGTGGAGATTTGCAATGAGCGCTCGTCTGTTACAACCGAGTCGCCAACCTGGCCGGTGGCGGAGACCGGCCCCGTCTGCGACCCATTGTTTGGCGTCGACAAGCGTCCGCCGACAAAGAAGCTCGCCATACGCGCCCAGAAGGGACTGCGCGTGCGCAGGTCGATGCTGTAGTCGGTATCTGCCATTACATGCTCATCGGTCTGGATAGGAAGTCGTCAACAGAACCTTGCACCTCAGCATTCGCCAGGACTCGGCCTATTGCCATAATCAGCGCAACAGCGCCGTCGATCTTGTTGTCATCGCCCTGCTTGATCGGGCGCACCACGTCATCGTTGCCCGGCAAGTTCTTGCCAATCACGTTACCGATACACCAGGTCATGATTGGGTTTCCGTCATGATGGAACCGGCCAGCCTCAATGGCGGCTTCGAGCTCTTTCATTGGGTCCGACATGTTGGTGTAGTTCTGCGTGATCGTAATGGGGTTGAACCCTTGGTCATCCAGGTCATGACTGAGACCAGTTGCGCCGTGGGGGTCAATCGGACACTCGCGCACAGGGGCGTGATGGTTCGCCTCCTTGGTGTCTTCGAGGATCTCGCGGTAATCGATCTCAGCACCATCAGTTACTTCCAGGTGCTTGGAGTGAATCCAGGCCTGATACCGCTCAGCCATCCGCTTGTTGTCGGTGTTGAAGGCGGTGTCGTATGGCACCCAAAACTTGGGGGCCACGCTGTAGTAATGGATCTTTCCGTCGATCTCACGCCAGAACAGACGAGACCTTGAGTTCATGTCGAGCTTGCGCGCCAAGTCAAAGCCCGCGTTCCATTCTTGGCCTTCGAACTGTTCGAGGGTCAGCGTGGTGTCCTCGCAGGCCTTCCAGCTTTCCATGTTGTAGTAGCCAGACTTGGCGCTCACCCACAGATTCAAGTGCTTTGTCTTGAACGTGTTGGTGAACCTGGCCGAACGAATCGCCCGGGCCTGCTGGCTTTCCAGGTACTCCTGGAATACTGAGACCCCGTGGTTCGGGTTGGCCTTGGCCAACATCTTCGGATCTGTCCAGTCGTCACCCTCATCGAGCGTCCAGATCCAGCCGAACAATTCCTCGTCGGGCACGGTGCCCTCGAGCATCTCGATCACCTGACGGCGCTTGTCGTAGCAAGGGCCCTCGATGTCGGCACCGGCGGTGGTGATGATGAACATCAACGGCTGACGCCGGGCGCCCATACCGGTCAGCATGGTGTCGTACTGAGCTGAGGTTGGGTGCTCGTGATATTCATCGACGATCGCGCAGCTCGGTGACGCGCCGTCGCCCGGGTTACCTATCAGCGGCTCGAAGCGGCTGAAGTCGGACGGGATGTTCATGTTCGAGGCATTGACCTCGATRCCAGCCGCCTCAATGAGGTGAGGCGACTTGCTGACCATCAGCTTCGCCGGTCGGAAAACCTCCCACGCCTGTTTCTCCGTGGTCGCGCCGGAATAGACCTCTGCGCCGAACTCACCGTCGGCAACGAACATGCTGATGCCCACACCGCCCGCGACCACGGACTTACCGTTCTTGCGCGGCACTTCCCAGTAGCTTTCGCGGAACCGGCGGTGCCCGCCCTTCTTCTTGACCCAACCAAAGGTGACGGCGAGGCCGAACAACTGCCACGGTTCCAAGGTGATGAGCTGACGTTTAAAGGCCCACTCACCTTTTGTGTGCGGCAGCAACTGGATCAGCTTTAACTTTTTCTCGGCTTTGACCGGGTCGAACTTGAAACGAAAGCCGCGCTTACGACTGGCGGCCAGGTCGTCGAAGTGCCGCTGCACTGCCTGATGGATGTAGCGGCACGCGGGCACCTTCCCGCGCAACACGGAACGCCCCCAAGCCATTGCCTTATCGACATTGGCGTGCAGGGCTTTAGTCATCAGGAACTCAGTAGTTTGGCGAATTCGTTGGTGGACGATTGTTTGTTGCCGCCAATGATCCGCGTCCGGCTGGCCGGATCGAGGCCCAGCAGTGAGCCAAAGGTGACCAACTGGCGCATGGACTCATTCGCCGCGGTGAGTGCGGGGTTCTTCATCGGGCTGCCCTGGGACGACTCGACAACGATGCCGAACTTCTGGACCGCTTCTTCGGACATCCGCCACTTGTCATAGGCGGTGCAGAACGCTTCGACGTTGTGCAGATCAGTCAGCGCAACAACTTTTTCCCGGAGTAATTCAGGGATAAGCATCTTCCACATGGTGGCTGCGCGCTCGCTCAACCACTCCGGCGGATCAATATTTGTGACGGTGGTGAACTGAGGCTCATCGTTGTTCAGTGCCCGCTTTCCGGGGTTCCCAGCAAGTTTCTTCTGAGCCGTCGGCTTGGGTTTGCGACCACGGCCGGCGACCGTGGCGGTGCCTCCCATCGCGCAACTCCTGATTTTTTAATTTCGCGGGCGTAAGAAAACGATTGAGGGCGCGGTCTAGAAGCAAAAAGGCCCAGACTTTCGACCCTCCCCCTCCCATAGACGCGAATCCGTCTCATTTGGTCCGTTTTTTCTGCTTTTTCCGGGGTTTTTCTGCTTTCAGCGCCTCGCATTGCCGAATCCGCCGTCTTCGGCGGCCGTTTTGGCCGAATGGCACGGACCGCACAGGCTCTGCCAGTTGGTCTTGTCCCAGAACAGGGCCATGTCGTTCTTGTGAGGGATGATGTGGTCGACATCGGTGGCCACGACCACAAGCCCGCGGGCCGAGCAATGAAGGCAGAGCGGATGCTTGGCAAGGAACCCCGCACGCGCCTGCTGCCACTTGTAGTTGTAGTGTCGCTTGGTGCTGCTCTCCCGTGGCTTGGCCCGGGCTGCGCTCTTCAGTAGGTGAGCATGGTCATCACAGTAGCGAGGGTTGCGGGTGAGCACATTGCAACCCTGGGCATTGCACGGCTTCTGCGGCCTCAGCGGCATGGTGTGCCATCCATATAGGTCGATGGCATGGCATCAGGGTCTTCATCATCCTCATCGGCCAGCGCCTGAATCAGGAGCAGTTGCTGCTCGGCCATCCTGTTGAGAATCGCTGTCTGCTGCTTCTGCTCGGTCAGGACTTGGGTCAGGAGGCTTTCCAAGTAACTGAGCTGCTCGCTCATACGCAATGCCACTCCACTTCTTGAGCCACTCACGCCGTGCGGTACATCCACCGCAAGACATCAGCCCGTTCGCTCGACGGTGACAGCGCCGCGAAGTCGTCGGGTGTAGACCTTCATGGTCAGCCCGCAACCACGAATACGGCTACGATCAGCACAACCAGAACAAGGCCGACAACGCCCAGCACGGATACCGCGTTCGATGAATTGGTGTTCGATGACATGTCCGTTGCTCCTTGTATCAGTTGAGGTTTCGTTATTTGCTCAGCTTCGGCTGAAGGATCACCCGGGCAACCATCACCAGGAGGCCCAGCACGCCATAGGCAATCGGTGGCAACACTGCCTGAAGCGAGGGCATCAGTTGTTCAGCCACGCCAAGGGCAGCGATTGCACCACCAGCCTGAACGCTGGTCATGCTCAGCGCCTGTTTCCAGTTGTCGATCAGTTGCATGGTCGTACCCTCAGATGCTTTCGGATTTACGTTTGGCCCAGCTCGTACCCAGTTGCCGAACCTGCTCAACGCCCAGCACGCCGACGAAGCCCGCGGTGGCGAATGACCAGGCAATGCTTAAGCCGAACTCCTTCACGGTCAGGCCGACCACCATAACGATCAGGGCGCCGAGACTGGCCTCGATGAGCTTTCGCCACGGACTCGGCTCTTTGCCGTCGTACTGCACGCGCAGCCAGGTCAGGGCGAAGGTCAGCGTCATGGCGAGGCCGTTCTCTTTCAGGGCGAGCAGGACCAATGCCCAAAACGTCGGGTCTTTTTCGGGCATCTTCATGTCTCGTTGTCCCGGTGTCGGGCAGTTGAACAGGTCCGGCAATCCACGCCTTCCTCATCCGCTCGGAGCAAAGACGGGGGCATGGGTGCCAGATACGAAAAAGCCCCAGCGAATGCAGAGGCCTGAATAAAAAGGCCGTCAGGTGGCGGCCAAAGGAGCAGCGAGGGGAAATCTGCACATCCGGGAAAGCATCCACTCGGGTAGCTGCTTTCCTCGGTGGTACAAAAAAGCCCGCGGCATGTGCGCGGGCTTTTCCCATTGCAACCAGGCGTATTCAGCAGGGGGACAGACCGACACCGTCAGGGGCAGGCTTGGCCGAGGTCATCACGAAGTGGTTGCTGGATGCGCGCAGGTTACTTTTCAGGCCCTGTTCATCGGACTGACTGCCCGTTCGCCACATGGCCAGGGTCAGATCCAGTCGCTGCATGGCGACACCTTGCGGCTCGGACATGGCAGTCAGGTATCGCTCGACCATGCGGATCGGCTCAGCGATCGCGCCAATCGAGAAACAGGACAGGCAGGCGGCGAACGCCAACCCCAGGTACATCGTGAGTCGCTTCATCATTCGGTATTCCTCGTGGGCTGGCTTTTCTTCGGGCAATAAAAAACCCCGCAACGGTGGCGGGGTTTCTGGTGTCTCTCTCATAACGCGCAAGATCGACATGATGGGGTTAATTTACGGCCAGTCGGCCATCACGGTCAAGCGGCATCTAGAAAGATTTGTTCCTGATCGAAGATCTCGGTCGCGTGTATCACAGCGGCCTCTTCCAGCTGCTCAAGACGCTTGTGGATTCCCCCGCGCCAGTTACGACGGGTGCGCTCTGGCGAACCCTCAAGGTCCCAGGTGTTCATGTCGTAGAACTCGGCAGGCAACACGATCATGTCGGTGGAGCGCTTGTCGGTCTGGACTCCCTTGAGCTTCGGTATCGCCCAGGCAGTGAGCGCCTTATAGATGAACAGTTGTGGGGCCGGGGAAACCATACGAGCCACCAGGCGGCCGATGGCGGCGACCTTGTTGGCCTTGTGCGTGGAGTACTTGGCGACCAGCACATCCCACTGTGCCGGTTCAAGCTGGCGATGCAGGAGCGCATACAGGCAGCAGTCGTAATCGAACTTGTCGCGCACGGACAGCGAACTGCCCGTGCCGCCTTGGCGAAGGTCGGCGTCGATCAGCTTCTGCCATGACTGCTTGGTGCTGTTGTCGATGTTGTCGGCGGCCAGTACGCGCACCAAGGTGCCCATCACGTCTTTATAGATGCCCATCGCTCAATCCCCTGTGTAGTTCGATCCGCCGGCGCCGCGGCGGTTGTTCCGTTCGTATTGGTCCTGGGCCCCACCAACGGCCGGCGAACTGCTCAGTCGGTTCCGTGCTCGGCGGATCTCCAGCCCAAGCTGAATCACCAGGTCTTGCATTGGCAACGGCTCGAGCGTTTCGGAATGGACGAACCCAGACGAGTGACAGCCGATGCATTCAAGCTGATGAAACACGCCCTGTATGAGACCGGCGCCACAGCAGGATGGGCACTCGGTGAGCGGTATCAAGCAACGCACAAAGGCGGGGCCACTGCTCTTTTTCATCATTTTTAAACCTCGCCTATGGTTGATTCTTGAATGGCCTTGCAGGCCTTGTCCTGCGTGGCTTCCAGCGGATTACCGGAATCTTCAAATCTAAAGCCGGTCAATCCGTGAATGACTGCAAACCCTTTCTGATCTAGATGCGCGTGCCACTGCTCCAGCGCGTCACGCTTGCGAGCCATGACGTCGGACTGGATGTACACCTTCACGTTGTGGCCCATCGCGTGGTTGATCAGCAGCTCGCCAATGAGGTGGTCAACGCCGAGGTCTGCCCAGCCGGTGCGGGCCACCTTGCGCAGGTCGTGGCTGGTCCACTCGCCCTGCCCCAACCGACGGAACACGGCGCAACCCTGAGCCTCACCGAGTGCCTTGCCGTTGCGCGCCGGGAACAGGAACTGACCGTCATAGCCTCGGGCATACTGACCATCGCGGTACTTGATCAGCAGCGCACAGACCTGCTCGGTCAGTGGCAGGTGATGCTCGACGCCGGTCTTGGTGTGCTCGGCCGGGATGAACCACTCGCGCTCGGCCAGGCTGATGTGCGACCAACGCGCCATGCGGGTTTCGCCGATCCGCGTGCCGTGGCACAGCATCATCAGGGCCAGCATCGAATCCAGCGGCGCAGCGGCCATGACCTCAGCCAATTGCGCCAGCAGGCCCTCCAGTTGAACGCCGCGCAGACGAGCCGGTTTGATCCCGACCTTCGCCTTGGAGAAGTCGTTGAACTTGATCGCCGCCATTGGATTGGCAGTGATCAGGCCCAACTTGAAGGCCTGCCGGAAAGCCAGGGCCAGCAGCTGGAACACCGACCGCACATAGTCGATGGAGATGCTTTCTTGCAGCGGCCACATGAGCAGGTTGTCCAGCGCGGCCTTGTCGAGACTGATCAGCGGCAGGTCGCCAAGGCGCGGCGCCAGGTGGCATTTGATCATCGAGGCGCCGGTCTTCTTGCGCTTGGCCGACAGGTTGCGGTCACGCGACATGCGATCGGCGTACCAGTCCAGCAGCTCGCCGACGGTGTCCCACTTCGACAGACTCGCACCTTCACCGGCCGCCAGGCGCAAGCGGATCGACGGCAGCGCCGCAACCACCTGCGTGTGAAAGAGCTCTGGGTATTTGCCGATGGGGTTCCATTTGCCCTTGAGCACCAGGAACCACGAACCACCGGTGCGCGCCTTGTTGAATCGCAGATACAGGCCCTTGTTCTCAAGGTCGCGCAGGTCCTGCACAGTGCCCGCGGCCTGCCGTTTGATTTCGGCCTGGCTGATCTTCACGGCAGCGGTACTGGTCATGCCGGTACCGCCTTGGACTTCTGCCCTGTGGGAGCGAAACCGTCTCGCAGTGGCATCAGGTGCCGCGGCTCGTGGATACCAAAGCCAAGTTGCACGACTTCATCCTCAACAACCGCAACGAGACCGTCACCGACAAGCGTCCAGCAGGGGACATCATCGTGCCGGTACACCACGCCATTCGGCGCCACGTAACAGTCACCGCTCACTACGTACTCGCGAAGCTCGCACTGCTTGCCGATATTCTGTGTTAGCGAGTTGGCCCCAACGATGATTGCCAGATCACCCGGTTTGAATTGATGGGTCATGCGGCCACCACTGTGGGAGCGAGCCGAAGGTAGGCGCGGATCTGCTCCATCGCGTCGAAGTGCCCACGGCAGACCACCGCGAGGTAGCCCTGCTCATTCAGGCGCCGAATACAGGCCGCCTGGCTAGCCGACACGGCCGCAGGATCGATAGTGGCCTTGAATTCGATGTACAGGCCGAAGTAACCCCCGCGAGCCATTGGCAGAACTAGATCAGGAATACCCGCCTTCACGCCTTGCTGCTTCAACTTCAAGGCCACCAACTTGTGACGGTGACCGCCATTCGGAACGTGGTAGATCAGCTCGAACACTTGCGGATAACGCAGCTCGATCTCGGACAGCAACGCGGCTTGCTCCTGGCCTTCACGGTCGACTGACTTGGCGCGCACCGGCTTCTGCTTGAACTGCTTCATGGCGACCGGCGTCAGCAGAATGTCGTTCATGCCTTCTCTCCTGTGGTGATGTCGATTACTTCGAAAGTGCTAGGCCACATCAGGCTGCCGAACTTCTCGGCGGCCGAGTGATGCTCGAACAGCGCTACAGCGCGATCTGGTTTATCGGTGAGATCCCACTTGTAGGCGCAGCAATGCACTGCGTACCGGTACTCGGCCGGGTCAGTTGGTGCGAGATACGGGTTAGGCACGGGCACCTCCCAGCGTGGCGCGCAGTTGAGCAAGTGCGCCCTTGCCGATTTCCGGCGTCACCCTCGCTTCGGCCCGCGCCGGTAGCGCCTTGGGCATCGACTGAAGCGGCAGGCCGGCCAGCAATCGGCGAATGGTGATGGTGTAATTGCGATCGAACAGTTTCAGGCTGAGCGCCGTGTCCAGCTTGTTCAGGCTCTCGAACCCGCACTCCTTGGCGGTGTGCCACACCGCGTCATGCGACCACTTGCCTTGCCCAGCCATGCCCGGGTGCGCGTTACGGCAAGCCTCCCGGTGGGCGGCGGCAAGCGGGGGTAATCCCAGCATTTCGGGGGTTGGCTTGCACCATTCGATGAACTGGCCAGGGCTTGGAATGAAGTCGCCGGKCTGTTTGCGAACCTGGGTCATGCCGAAATCGATCTGACCCTGAGTGCAGACGCCTTCCTCGAGAAAGGCTTGAAACCATTGACGCTTCGACGCCTGGTAGGTTTCTTTGTCTGGCCACGCTTGGCGCCAGGCCGAGCGGATCGAGCGCAGCTCCTTGAACAGTTCGTTGATGGCCGTGACCAGTGTGTTGTTGGTTTCAGTGGCTACTGGTGAAGCGTCTTCGGCGGCGATGAACTCACCGGACTGGGCTTTGGTCCACAGGCCTTGGGCAATCACGGAAACGGCTTTCATGGCTTCACCCCGTTCTGCCATTCGGTGTCGGTATCGTCGAAGTCAGAGGCCGGAGCCTGTTTCGGCTTGATCGGCGTCACATTCGAAGCCGCTGCCCGTGCTTTGTCATTCGCAACCCACTTGACCAACATGCTCACCCACTCTGCCTGGGTGTTGACCTGGCGCTGAGGCTCGTAATGACCCGTGAATGCAACACGAACCTCTTCGGTGAACAGATCCAGTGACAGACCGCGATGGAGCGCATAGGTCTTCAGGGTCTTTTCGTCCGGCACCCAGTCGAGGGTCATTTCGCTGGGCATTCGAGGGTCAACCGACTCACGCGCAGAGAGAGGTTCTTTATTCTTCTCTAAATCTTCTTTAGGTAACGCACCGCTAACGTTCGCAGCGTTACTTTTACCGTTACCGGCCTTATGGTTTGCCACGCGCTTTGCCGTGAGAAGCCTGTTTTTAGCGGTCTTGCCGTTGTGACGGTCGAAGTGCGGCAGGCTGATCACACCCTCAGCCTCGATCATCCATGCCACTGATTTCATGTGTTCGCAAAAACCGGTAACGCCGACAAGACGATCCAGTAACTTTTTGCTAACGCTCGGAGCGTTACCTTTTTCGGTCTGCTGATCGAACCACCCCCACACGCGCATCAACTTGCCGACCACTGCGTCGGGATCGATATCGGCCAAGTCCGCGATCTGGCAGACCTCGGGCTTGTCCAGGGTGGTGAGTTCAAACTTGATCCAATCGCCGGCCATTACGCGGCCTCCTGCAGAAGTTCAGCAAGGCGGGTAAGGCCTTTCGGGGTGACCATTGGGTCGAATGCAGCTCGCTCGATGCCGGTTTCCGGATCAGGCTTCAGGGCTGTTACTTTGTGGGTCATGTGACCGGAGGAAATGCGCGGCTGATAGGCAACCCAGCGCTTGCAGCCGTGGCGGCGGAAGATCCACCGATGCTGCTCCAGCCATGCAAACAAACGTGCCGGAGCCATTCCAAGCTGCTTCGCTGCGTCTGAGATGCAGATGGCACCACCGGCAGCTGCGAGCCGATTGATGGCGGCGACCTTCGGGGCCTGAACAGAAATCAGACGCTGTAGCTCACCGTTCTTGTCTGCGAGATCGGCGGCAAGTCGGAGGGCTTCGGGAAGGGATTGCGGAATCGAGACAACCTGTCGTGACACGTTTTCTAGTTCGCTCAAACGTGTCACGACACGATGACGAAGCGGGATGCTGTAGCCGGTCAAAAGGGTTTCGGTCAGGATCCGGTCGAGGCGAAACTCGGCCGTGTAATCCCGTCCATCCTTGACCTCGTGGAGATGGCGCAGATCTGCGCCATCATCAGCCAGGGCCTTGCACATCACACGGATATCGCGAATGACATCCTTGTGTTGCTTGCCGGTGAGTTCGGCAATCTCCCGGCTCGACATGGTGACCGTATTGCTTGGAGCGACGATCGTGTTCATAATGGTCCCTCAAGTGTTTTGTGTTTTGAAGAAGCCGGGTTGCAGCCCGGTTTTTTTGTGCCTGCGATTCAGGCTGCCTTGAGCGACTCGCGCAGTACCTGCAGCGCTTCAATCGCTTCAAGAATTGCTTTCTCGCCCTGGGCTTTTTCGTGCTGGCTAATGTGGTTGTCCGCCGTGGCATCGAAGATCAAACGGCCTACGTCACCGCACTCAGCCGAAAGGTGACCGAGCGCTACCATCAGCGGCTTGGCGTTAGGTTTCTCGCGAGCAACCAGGTCGAACCCGAACGGATCAGCCAGCGCCGACAGAGGGCGCATGTCACCGGTGTGCAACAAGATCCCGAACAGATGTTCGATGGTCAGGTGGTGAGCGTCGTTATCCGGGTTTGAGCGTTGGAGCAGGCTCACATGCGGAACACCCATCTTGGCGCTCAGCGACTTAGCTTCGTTGTCCTTGACCGCGTCGTGGCAGGCCCGCAAGAACTTGTCCATTCGTAAAACCTCGTTTCTGTTTCCGTGGTGGCGTTATGCCAACCAGGAGATCATTCGTTCATCAACTGATCAGGGACGAGCCCATGACCATTTCTTCTTCCAGTCCCGAAACAGGGACCAGCGCCAATCTTGAAATCTGCAACCTGCCTACCTTCCCTGCCGTGCGGTCCCTAATGAGGGCCGTTGCTCATCGCTTGGGAGCGAAGGCAATCACGTTGCTGTCGAGCGGGATGTTGTCGCTTGCCGCCTTCTTGAGCCCCGGCATAGCCAGTCGCAAAATCTGCGAGGCCAGCTCGTCCGGGGTAATGCCGATCTCCGACGCCCATCGCGCCAGGTCTTCCGTGTCGCCCTTCCGTAAGTCAACTACTGCACTGGGCATGAATCCCTCCTCTGCGGCCTGCTCAGGCCCGCCTTTTCTCCAGCTCAAACGGCAGCTCTCCGAGCGTTCGCTTGACCTCAAGCGCGGCCTCGATGATTTCTCGGCTAAGCACGCTGTGTTGCAGCTTCATGTCGCGGGCAACGTCCTTCAGCTCCTGAAATACTTCATCATCAAGGCGCACCTTCACCTGGTGCTCGTGCCGGTGGGCTTTATCGTCGTAGGCCATAGGGTTACTTCCGCATTCGGTCTTGTATCGGGAGTCAGGGTTAAGCGGCGTGACTTGCATTTCGGGGACGCGCCGGAATCGGGCGGATTTCATTCGCCTCGATGCGACCGTTATCAAGCAGCGAGATTTCGATGTTTCTTCCCGACCTAACCATCTGGGAAATCGCGCTCTGATTAACCCCGAGAGCAGCAGCCAGCGCCGCTTGGGTGCCGTGCTTTTCGAGATATTCATTCAAAGGAATTTTTTTCATGGAATTTCCACGGTTCGGTATCTGCCATGGATAGTAGCAGTGCTACTTATCGCGAGCAACAAAATACTAGCACCGCTATTTGTGATTTAAGCAGCGGTGCTAATACTCTTATCGGTATGAATAAACGACGCCCTTTGACCCCCGAAGAAAGTGCTGAGAGCGCCAGGCTCAAGGCTATCTACGAAGAACGAAAATCTGCAGCAAAGGCATCTGGAAGAAGCCTTACACAGGCCGATGTTGCCGAGGCGTGCGGCTGGTCAGGGCAAAGCGCCTTTAGTCAGTACGCGACTGGCAAGGTGCCGCTGAATGTTGAGGCGCTGCTGAAGCTGGCGAAGGTCCTTGAATTCAATCCAGAGCAAGTCAGCCCACGCCTTCTCTCTCTTGTGAGTCTCAATTCGGCACCGAGTGATGCTGTTGTCGGCAGATCTGCCGAGCTCGTCCCAATGAGTATTTGGGATGAAAGCACACCGCTTGACGACGATGAGGTTGAGGTTCCGTACTTTGCTGAAGTCCAATTAGCCGCCGGAAGTGGTATGACACATGTTGTAGAGGTTCCAGGAAGGAAGCTGCGCTTCTCCAAATCAACGCTGCGTGAGGCTGGGGTCAACATCAATGACGCCATGTGTGCAAGGGTTCACGGCCGAAGCATGGAGAGGATGATTTTAGATGGGGCGGCGGTCGGCGTTGATCGTGGCCAAACAGACATCATTGATGGCGAAATTTATGCCTTTGACCACGAAGGCATGCTGCGAACTAAGTATCTCTACAAGCTCCCAGGCGGCAATGTTAGAGCTCGCAGCGAGAACCATGAGGAGTATCCGGACGAGATATTCACCGCGGAGCAAATGGCAGAAATCCGGATTCTAGGGCGCGTTTTCTGGTGGTCTACAGTCCGGCGAGCGCCTCGAAGGAGCTAGTACCAATTCCGGTGATCCGCAGGCTTTACCGCATTCGCGATAAGCCACGTCTGCCGGGATGGCCAATGGTGGCCGCGTGCCGCAAATGGTAGATTTGTGGCTAAATTTTGGAGGGATACCATGAAGCTAAAAAGCATTGGACTGTTCTTGCTTGCCGCCACAGCACTATCAGGTTGCGTTTCGCAGCCCGTGGAACCGCCGCCAAAAATTCTCCCTGTGCCTACATGCTCTTCAAAAGATCAGTGTGATGCAATGTGGACAAAAGCCATCGAAGAGGTTCAAAACCTTAGCGGGATGAAAGCTCAGATTGCGACAGACTCCTTTGTGCAAACGTTTAACGGAACTGGCAGCAGGCTAACCGGGACAGTAAAGCGAGTGCCTCAGCCTGATGGAACAACTGCTATCGAAGCGAGCTTTTCGTGCCGCTATACCTGCGGAAACCTACCTTATTCCGCACTGAATCTGTTTATTGTCAACGTCAACAGCGCAGGCGCGGGGTTCAAAAACTCCAAACCCGACGCTCGTGACAACCCAGCCATTGCGGAGGCGCCCATGACAAAAGAGGCGTACCAAAAGGCACAGATTCAAAAGCTTACTGATCTTAATCTTCCCTATGCGGAGTACCAGAAAAGGTACAAAAAGATTATGAGCGAATAACCGTTCATTTCAGAGCGAGCCCGCCGAGTGCGGGCTTTTTTACGCCTCAACAAAAATATATTAGCAGTGCTATTTACATCAAATAGCAGCAGTGCTACTTTTGCTTCGTCGCAACGCAGTCCCCACATCGGGACCAGCGAGCAGACAGGGTCAAGTGGCCTGCCGCTCTTTAACAGCCAGCGCAATAAACAACAGACCGCACTGCCTCTACCGGCGACCGGCGAGCAGACAGGCCCGAAAGCCTGCCAACGACAGGAACAACCTGGACGGCTGCTCGATGGTGAAACGCCTTAACCGAGTGAATGACCCGGCAAGCAATGCGCCCCGCCCCTCCGGCGGCAGTAGGACGGACAGCATCACTGAGCAGCCTTCTCGCGAGGGCTGCTTGGGATGACAACCGACAGGTAACAAACCATGAAGCACCCATCTGCAGTGTCCCTGCTCGAAAGCTGCGCCACCAACTACGAACGCAACGCGGTCATTCAGGAAAAGGAAGGACGGTACGACGACGCGTCAAACAGCAGGACGATCGCTGCCGATTACCGGCAGGCAATCGAAGCGCTCCAGGCTGAATAAGCATCACTGCTGCACCTTGGCGACAGGGTGCATCGGGATGTAACCCAACCCAGAGGAATCACCATGTTCGGCAAACTGTTTGGCAAGAAATCCGGCGAAGCCCGCCAGGCCCTGGCGGTGATGACTAACCGCGATCTGATGCAGGCTTCGGTCTACGGCGTGTTCTACGTCGCTTCCGCCGATGGCGACATCGAAAAGGACGAGCTGGAGAAGATCGAGAAGCTGATCAACAACTCCCCCGCCTTGAAAGGCTTCGGCGCCGAGCTGAGCAATACCATCGACCGCGCCAAGGCCGACTTCAACGACGGCGGCCCACGCATCATTCGCCAGAACGCCGAGAAGGAACTGAAGGACCTGGCCCACAGCGTCGATGACGCGGCCACGGTGCTGAACTTCATGCTGACCGTGGCCGAGGCTGATGGTGACATCGAGGACGCCGAAATGGTGGTGCTGGAGAAGGCCGCCAAGATCATGAACCTCAACCTCAAAGACTACCTGTAGTCATGTTCGCCAGGCTCAGCAACAAAGCGCGCTCGCTGGCTGCCTACGGGCTCGCCGGTGGGGTCGTCTTCGTCGACTCGGCCAGTCGCATCCTTTCAATGGTTGGCGACCTGGTACTGGTCGCGCTGCTCTTGATGGTGCTGATGGTCGGCAAGGCGAAAGACAAACCGTAGGCATCACTTCTGCCCATTCACTGAGTGGGCAGCGGGATGCGGACGAACACCCGGCAACGTGCCGGCCACCTGCATCGCAGATGAACCGCCGAGCGCGGGAATTGCCCATTCGTCCCCGGATACCTGATCGCGGCTGTAGAGCTGAAAGCGCGGCGAGGTGATAACGCCGGGAGCAGGAACGGTTCGCCTATCCTGCCATCTGCAACAACCCTTGAGAGCGGTGGCCACTGCCAACCCAGTGAGTGAACAAATGGAGGTTTGGCAGCCATGTAACCGACAGATATCGAAGCCCGCCCAATGGCGGCACCTGCGATCACGTAGGGAGGTCTTCGTGACGCAAACAAAAGCCCGGTTCCGATCGGGCTTTTTTACGCCTGCCTTTATCCGTCAGCACTCTCCCCTGCGCCCAACGGCAACCAGCAGGCGGCCGAGTGCTGACGAATACACGCAACCCACACCGAGGGATCAGCCATGCAAATGCACCCACTGATGCAAGCGCGAGTCGACGGCAACATTGCCCTGCACATACGCGCCACGGCGGCCACCGCCGAGTTCTACGCAATGATCGGCAAGGAAGCACCGGTAAGTGCGGTTCGCTTCCAGGTCGTCACCAAGGGCGACAACGCCTACCACGTCATTGAGCGCGCCACCGGCAAAGTGAAGGGTTTCCGCTTCACCTGGAAGGCAGCGATTAACCTGGCCCAAGTACTGGAAGCACGCGCTGACGGCAAGAAAGTGAACATCGATGGGTGGGATAAATGATCGGCGTACCAATGCCCAACCCGAGAGACTCGATCATCGAGGACCTCAACCGAAAGCTGGATCAGTTCTTCGGCTCTGGCAAGACAGCGCAGCAGATCGCCTCAGGCGTCAGCGCTGAAGCGCCCCACTTCGGCACCACGCCGCACAGCAACAAGCTGCGCGCCGAGCGGGACAAGATCGCGCCCAGGCTAAAGGAGTTGGCCGAGGCCGGCACGCCCGTCGCCAAGGCCGCCAGAGAGTGCGGCATGGAAGCCAAGCGCGCCCGCCTGATCGCCCGGGAAAACAACTTCAAGTTCGCCTCGTGAGGCGCATCAGCAACCAGGTGCGCCAGCGCCGACGACAGACATGGCTGGATCTACCGGCCCACGAAATTGAAGAGGCAGGCCATGGCCGAAGAACAGGAGCTGACGGCGGAAGCCAAGAAGCAGCTCAGGAAGCGCGAGAAGGCGGCAGCCAAGAACGCTGCGCTGGGCGTCGAGAAGTTTACGGTTGAGGTGGCCGGTGTGTTCAAGCCAGACCTCAAGCGGGTCATGGCCGCCCACGGAATAAACAATCAGCAAGAGGTTTACCAGCTGCTGCTGATGAACCTGATCGCCGCCGACTTTGAAGCCCAAGCCAAGATGCTTAGCTGTGTCACGACACCTTTTGTTGTTAGTGAAAAGGTGTCGCGACTCATCAGGGCGGCCGGCATGAAGTCGCTCGCCGACGACCCGCCAGAGTCTGACGACGAAATCGACATCCCGAAATAAACCCCTACCCACGATGTCGCATCCGGTCACGGAGGGCGGCGCCTACCCGAGGTAACCGCAATGCCTGTTCTCCACAGCATCATCCACAGGATCGACAAGAAACCCGACGGCAGCCCGGCCATTCTGCATTACGGTAACGCTGAGCTGGCCGAAAGCCAGGCTAGGGACGATCTGATGCACCAGCTCAACGAAAGCTACAACGCCAAGCAAGGTAAGGCCTGGGGCTTTTTCCACGCTGAATCTGGCGCCTTCCCTCTCAGTGGCTGGCTCAGTAAGTACATGGCCGGCACCGATAACTTTGTGAGTTTCAGCGGCGACGCCGTCGAGCATCTGACAAGGCTCATGGAAGAATCCAATCTGTCGATTGGCGGGAGCGCCCTCTTCTGCCACTACTTGCAAGGCATGACCGACTATTTGGTCATTGCTCTGCTGCAGGAAACCGAAGCGGTGATCATGACCGAAGGGCTGACACTGATGCCTATTCGACGCTTGGATCTCGATCACATCCATCTGGCCGCGCGGATCAACCTAAGTGAGTGGAAGAGCAATCCGGCATCACGCCAGTACATCTCGTTCATCAAGGGCAAGAACGGCCGAAAGGCAACCGATTACTTCCGCGACTTCATTGGCTGCCAGGAAGGTGTCGACGGCCCGGGCGAGACCCGCACCTTGCTCAAGGCGTTCAGCGACTTCATTGAAAGCGAAGATCTGGCTGAAGATTCTGCCCGCGAGAAGACCAACACGCTGGTCAGTTACGCGATGGCCCAGGCAAAGATGGGCGAGGCGATCACCCTCGACGAGTTGTCGGAACTGATCGATGAAGATCAGCCGAAAAACTTCGCAGACTTCATCCAGGCCAAAGACTACGGGCTTTCCGCCTCTCTGCCGCCGGACAAGAAGACCCTCAACAAATTCCGGCGCTTCACTGGTCGCATCGATGGTTTGTCGATCAGCTTCGAACAGCACCTGCTTGGTTCGAAGATCGAGTTCGACGAAGCCGGCGGAACGCTGACGCTTCGCAGCCTGCCGACCCAGCTAACCGAGCAACTCAAGCGCGCAGCCGCCTAAAGGACACTGTAACGCCGCACTTCCAGCAGAGGGCGGCGCCTGACTGGAGACAACCCATGCAAGCAGTCATCTATGCGGGCCTGCGTAATGGCGCCCGAGATCAGCAGATCCACGATGCGCTCATTTACAAGCACGTTGCCGAGGTCGCACAGGACTTCAAACTCTCGCCGAATACCATTCGGGCTGCCGCAAAGCGCATTCAAAAAGCTGTTGTGTTTGAACTCAGTCTGCTAGGGGGGGGGGGGGCAGCCAATGCCGATCGGCAAAGTCGCGGCTGACTGCTTCCGCAAGGCCGCCCTCGGCGCGTACCGCAACTATCACGGCACCTTCCGCAATCTTGAGCTGTCCTGCTGGGTGATCACCGACGGCATCCAGAAAATCGAGGTAACTGAGCTTCGCAAGATCGATACCGGCGAAGCATCTCTGTAGTCAACTTCGAATCACCTACAACTCCATCGAATCACGCCAGTCGGCGAGGATCAGCCATGCTCATAGAACATCCAACGGCCTCCCGCGACGAGCGACTGGTCACCCTCCCAATGTGGATCATCGAGGCCGTGCGCGCAGAGGTTAGACTCGAGCTGCACGTCTGGTCAGAGATGGCGCGGCACGTTGAAGAGTCGCTGGCCAGTGGCGAACAGGCACTGCCCTGCGACGTGAAGCTGCCGCCGGCCTCGCTGTTCCGCAAAGGCACCAAGGCAAGCACGCTGATGCTTGGCATTCAGCAGCGACTGACCTTCCCTGCGCACGCTCGTGAATTCGAGAAAATCTGAGCCCACCCTCCACCTCCCACCGGGCATGACCCGGCATAGGACGCCCCATGCCCACAGAAAACAAACCGGCAGGCACGTTCATCGTGCTCAGCCTGAAGCATACGCACCGCCGCCACAAAGCAATCACCCTCTGGCGGTCAGATGACAGCGGCTATTGCTGGATGCTGCGCAGCGCCGGCCACTACGAAGAGCCTCGAGTGCTCGAACACCTTGGCTACTACAACAGCGGCTGCTCAAACGTCGCGGTGCCTACTGACCTAGTGGAACGGCTTTCCTGTGAAGTCGAGTACGACACCAAGGAGTTCGGGATTTGCCTGCCGAACAACGCCGACACCTGGGCGCAACTGCTGGCCTGCCTGATCCGCCCCACCGATTACGAGCCGAAACCGGAGTATCGCGGCTGCCGCTATTCGGAAAACAGCATGTGGATGAAGCGTAAGCGTTGCGATGAGGTCAACCAGGCGATCCGCATCATCGCCGACCACGGCCGCCGGTTCTTCTACAGCCAGACGGTGAATCGCTACGCCAGCATGGAAGTCGACGCCCGCGGCAAGGTCTGGTTCATCGACGACTACAGCGACAAGCGTGTATTCACCCATGAAACGGTGTGGGGTGGCCGGTGGCGCGGCTTCACCCATGGCGGCACGCTGAAGGATGTGGTTAAAGCATTCCGGGATTACATCTGCACCGGCAAGCAGCTGCACCCAGGCTATCTGGGGCCTGAACGGTTCAACGACAGCAACATCTGGGGTTACGACGAGGAAGGCATGCGCGCTGTGCGCGAGCAGGCAGGTGCCCTCCCGGTATTTCGCCAGCCAGTTGCGGAGGCAGCATGAAGCGCATCTACCTCAGCGGGCCGATGACTGGCCTTCCCGCCCTTAACTTCCCCGCCTTCGCCGCAATGACCGCCAACCTTCGCGCCGACGGCCACACCGTCACCAACCCCGCCGAGCTCAACCCTGACGGCGGTTCCTGGAACGACTGCATGCGCCGCGACATCGCCGCCCTGATGTACTGCGACACGGTGGCCACGCTCCCTGGCTGGGAGCATTCAAAGGGCGCCCGCCTCGAAGTGCTGATCGCTGAACGCCTCGGTATGACGGTTGTGAATGCCCATGATCTGGTATCGATGGAGAGAGCAGGATGAGCGAGTTCAAGAGAGAGGACCGTTACATCGTCATCAAGCGCAGCGACGTCGACAACTTCTGGCGTGACGATGTGCGGGAACAGTTCATGTCAGCGCTTGAGCGCCTGAACGAACATCACGTACGTGTCCCGCAACGCCAGTTTTTGGTCATCGAAAGCGACTGGCCCGAATACGAGCCGGCCTGGCACATGATCGAGCGGCGTGTAAACGGTGTCACTGGCAGGCTTCCTGAAGTGGTCGCCGTGATCAATGAGGAAGGCGAGCACTTCAAGGAAACAGTTGTTGAGCATCGGCCGGGAATTGACCGGCTTCCCGTGGGAACTGAGCTGGTGGACCGCGCCCACGTCAATCGGTTGGAAGCCGAGCGTGACGCCCTGCAGCTGCGCCTGAACGCAGCGGATCAGCGGATTGATGAGTTGACCCAGCACCAGGGCGAGCCGGTGAGTTGGGGTGCACCGAAGACGGTGCACCAATTGATTCGGCAACTCCAGACCCTGGACCCGGAACTCGAAACCCACGCAATGCTCCGCATTCCAGACTTCAAGGATGGCAAACAGGTCCGTTCATGCCCGCTCAGCATTTCGTATGAGCGTATGGAAGGCCCATGGCTTTCGAGCTACAAGGGCGACGGCCGCAAGGTCATTGCCTTCTGGGCGAAGCCTGACCCGCGAGAGTTGCAGGACCAGGGTGAAACGCTGACCGAGTTTGCCAAATTCTGACAGGAGTACATCTGTACTCCACCCTCAAAATTACTCCCTCCCCCTTCAAAGTCAGCCGTTATAGCGGCAAGGACGAAGTCATGCCTGAAGAAATTGCAATCAGCCTCAATAGTGCGGCGCGGGATGTCATCGCCGAGCGCCAGCGCCAAGTATCAGCCGAAGGATATTCGCTGCATCGTGATGACCTCTATGTGAAGGGCGAGCTCGCCGAGGCTGGTGCGACTTACGCAAGTCTTGCCGGGAGGCCGCGCAGCCTGAGCACGGCATGGTCCTGGGGCAGCGGGACGTTTAAGCCAAGTGCCGATCGACGCCGTGACATGGTCAAGGCTGCCGCGCTGCTTCTGGCAGAGATAGAGCGTCTGGATCGTGTCGGCCTGATAAATTCCTGGCCGGTCAGGCGGGATGAAAACGGAATGTTCCAACACCCCGACATGCCGGATTTCGAAGAGGGTGACGGCGACAAGTGCAAGGCCTGGATCGCTGAACAGGGCCTAGCCGTGGCAATGGTTAGCCTTGAATATGCAGACGAAGCGATTGCCAACCGCTACTTCGAATCCAACGACCCTGATTGCAGCTACTGGGAGCCGGATCGCCCCGATGGTGAGGGCTGGTTCTGCCTTGCAATTCACGATGCCGATGACGGGCCAGTCTGCTGGTGGGCCCGACGCGAGGTGACGCCATGATCTTCGCCCCGTTCTACATGCTCTGGCTCATTTACAAGGGGCCGCGGCGATGAGAGCTGTCCGCCGGTTCGTTGATGACTCCTCAGCCAAATACGGCTTTCGCTCGGTGCCCGCCACCTACGAAGAGGCCGAGAAGATCACCGGCTTCCGGYTTGACCGCCGTGTCAACTATTCCATCAGCCTCGAAGGGGAAGTTGAGCAGGAAAGCTGGTGCACCCTGGATTGCTCCGGGTGCGGCTGTGGTTGCGAAGGTGGCTGTGGCTGTGGTCCGTCCACCGGATGCAGCGAGTGCGGCTACACCGGCAAACGGAGGCATCACTTCGGCTTCCCGCCAGCGCCGCCTACCCGCAAGAAACCCTAATCCCATCTTCCACCTACCAGCCTGCCGGTGAGCGGCGGGCGAGGAATCGTTATGTCCGATTTTCAAACGGAATCCACGCCCACCGCGCGCAAGCAACATCAATGCGGCGAGTGTTATGGCGTCATTGAGTCCGGCCGGCAATACCAACTTGTGTCGGGTAGTTGGGATGGTTGCATGGGCTCATTCAAAACCTGCATGCCCTGCGTCGAAGCTCGTACCTGGGCCATTGCTCAGCCTGAATGGATGGGTGATGGCGAACATCTCTATTACTTCGGGCGACTCGATGAGGACCTGGCAGACCTTGCTCCAGAGATCAGGTCGCAGGATGGCCGCCGATTCCACACGTACCGCGTGCAGTCGCTCATGGCGCGGCGCCGGAAGTCAGCTCAGGCTCTGCGAAAAGCCGCATAACCCCATTACCACCTTCTGCCGCCACGCGGCGCGGAGCATCATCATGGCAAAAGTCACCCTGGATGAATGGGCGGCGGCCGAGTTCAAGACGCCGCCAAGTCCCAACACCCTGCGCAAATGGGCGCGAGAAGGCCGTATCGCTCCGGTACCGGTCAAGCACGGGCGCAACTACTATGTAGAGTCTGACGCCCACTACCAAGAACCTGACCAGCAGCCCGTCCGGATCGTCGGCGGCAGCCTGATCAACAGAATAGAGAGAGCACGCAATGGCGCCCAGGCCGCGTAATACCGGGTCAAAGGATCTTCCGCCCAATCTCTACCGCAAGACTGACGCCCGCAATGGCGTCACCTATTACACCTACCGCGACCCGATCAGTGGTCGCGTGTTCGGTCTGGGCAAGGACAAGGAGGCGGCCATTCGCGAGGCCGTCGCCGCCAACCATGCCGAAGCACTCAAGCCAACCCTAACGGAACGCATCAGCACCCCGGCGCCATCGCCGGGCAAGCTGTTCTCGGATTGGCTGGTGGAATACCGTGAGCTGTTTGCCGAGCGCAAGCTGTCCGCCAGCAGCAACAAAAACGTGGGCATGCGGATCAACCGCCTTGATGCGGTATTCGGTTCGAAGGGAATCAAGGACATCACAACGATGGATGTGGCCGATTACCTGACAGGCATGGCCAAAGAAGGAAAGGCGCAGATGGCCCGAGCGATGCGCTCGCTTTTGCGAGACGTGTTCGCCGAGGCCATGGCCAGGGGATGGGTCGGCGCCAACCCGGTCGAAGTGACGAAGGCAGCTCGAGTGAATATCAAGCGCGAGCGGCTGACACTGGATCTGTGGAAGGCAATATACGAAGAAGCCGAGAAGCCGTGGCTGCGCCGTGCAATGGAACTGGCGGTACTAACCGGCCAGCGCCGCGACGACATTGCATCGATGCTGTTCAAGGACGTTCACGACGGTTTCCTGCACGTTGTGCAGTCAAAGACCGGCGCCCGTCTTCGAATCAGTACCGAGATTCGCCTGGAGTCTGTCGGTCTGGACTTGAACCAAGTGGTCAAGCAGTGCCGCGATCGCGTTCTGTCACAACACCTGGTGCATCATGCCCAGGCACCGGGCCGGGCTAAGGCTGGCCAGCCAGTGGTGCTGGACACCTTGAGCTCTGCGTTTGCGGAAGCTCGCGACAAGGCAGGCGTTAAGCTGGGGATAACTTTCGGGCGGCAGCCACCATCCTTTCATGAACAGCGCTCGCTGGCAGCACGCCTCCATGAGGCTGAAGGCCGGGACGCCCAGAAACTGCTCGGTCACCGCTCAGCCACAATGACCGACCTGTACCGCGACAGTCGAGGCGCTGAGTGGATCGACGTGGCATAATCGATGGCTGAATTTTTGGGCGATATTGGGGAAGTTTTGGGGAAGAATTTATGCCCAATGAAATCAAGCACTTAGAGCTTTTCGGCATCAAAGCCTGCGACACCATGAAAAAGGCGCGCACCTGGCTCGATGAACACGCTGTCAGCTATGACTTTCATGATTACAAGGCGGTCGGTATCGACCGTGAACACCTGACCCAATGGTGCAGCGAGCACGGCTGGGAAGTGGTGTTGAACCGTGCAGGCACGACCTTTCGCAAGCTCGACGACGAACGCAAAGCCGATCTCGACCAGACGAAAGCCATCGAACTGATGCTCGCACAACCCTCGATGATCAAGCGCCCGGTGCTCGATCTCGGTGACCGAACCCTGATTGGCTTCAAGCCAGATATCTACGCGGCCGCGCTCAAGTAAGCAGCCCGTTCAATTTTGTTAGAGGTAAACACATGTCCACTACCCTGTTCAGCCTGGCCTTCGGCGTCGGCACTCAAAACCGTCAAGGCGCATGGCTGGAAGTGTTCTACGCCGCCCCGGTACTCAAGCCATCGGCTGAAGTCCTCGCCGCTATCGCACCGATCCTGGGCTACACCGAAGGCAATCAGGCCATCGCGTTCAGCACCGCCCAGGCCTCGCAATTGGCTGAAGCGCTGAAAAGCGTCGACGCTGCCCAGGCTGCCCTGCTGACCCGCCTGGCCGAGAGCCACAAGCCGCTGGTTGCCACCTTGCTGGCTGAAGACGCCCAACTGTCGTCCACCCCTGAGGCCTACCTCAAGCTGCACCTGCTGAGCCATCGCCTGGTCAAGCCACACGGCCTTAACCTGGCCGGGATCTTCCCGTTGCTGCCAAACGTGGCCTGGACCAGCCAGGGCGCGGTCGACCTGAGCGAACTGGCCGAACTGCAACTCGAAGCCCGCCTGCGCGGCGAGCTGCTGGAAGTGTTCTCGGTGGACAAGTTCCCGAAAATGACCGACTACGTGGTTCCGGCCGGCGTGCGTATCGCTGACGCTGCGCGTCTGCGCCTGGGCGCTTACGTGGGCGAAGGCACCACCGTGATGCACGAAGGCTTCATCAACTTCAACGCCGGCACCGAAGGCCCGGGCATGATCGAAGGCCGCGTATCCGCTGGCGTATTCGTCGGCAAGGGTTCGGACCTGGGCGGCGGTTGCTCGACCATGGGCACCCTGTCGGGCGGCGGCAACATCGTGATCAAGGTCGGCGAAGGCTGCCTGATCGGCGCCAACGCCGGTATCGGCATTCCGTTGGGCGACCGCAACACCGTCGAGTCGGGCCTGTACGTGACTGCCGGCACCAAGGTCGCACTGCTGGACGAAAACAATCAACTGGTCAAAGTGGTCAAGGCCCGTGAACTGGCTGGCCAGCCGGACCTGCTGTTCCGTCGCAATTCGGAAACCGGTGCCGTGGAATGCAAAACCCACAAATCGGCCATCGAACTGAACGAAGCGCTGCACGCTCATAACTAAGTGCCGCACATCCACCTGTAGGAGCGAGCCTGCTCGCGAAAAACGTAAGGGCAACGCGGTTATTCAGACAATGCGCGTTATCGTTCACGTCCATCGCGAGCAAGCTCGCGCCTACAGGGGTCAGGCGTAAACCCTCCAGGGCCCGATAGCATGATGATCCTCTCTCCCTGGCGCGCCGATTTTCCGGCCATCGCCGCCCTGCAACGGCAAGGCCAGACCTATCTGGACAACGCCGCCACCACGCAAAAACCTCAAGCCCTGCTGGATGCCCTGGCGCATTACTACGCCAACGGCGCGGCCAACGTGCATCGGGCGCAGCATTTGCCCGGCGCCCACGCCACCCAGGCGTTCGAGGACAGCCGCCGCAAAATCGCGCAATGGCTCAATACTGGCGATTGCGGGCAGATCATCTTTACCCACGGCGCGACGTCCGCGCTGAATCTCCTGGCCTACGGCCTGGAACATCTTTTCAATCCGGGCGACGAGATTGTCATCAGCGCCCTGGAGCATCACGCCAACCTGCTGCCGTGGCAGCAACTGGCGCACCGTCGCGAGCTGAAACTGGTGATCCTGCCGCTGGATGCCGACGGTGTGATCGACCTTGAAGCCGCGACCGGTTTGATAGGCTCGCGCACACGTCTGTTGGCGGTCAGCCAATTGTCCAATGTGATTGGCGCGTGGCAGCCGCTGCCTGAATTACTGGCACTGGCCAAGGCGCACAACGCCATGACGGTGATCGACGGCGCCCAGGGCGTGGTCCATGGCCGCCACGACGTGCAAGCGCTGGGCTGCGATTTTTATGTGTTCTCCAGCCATAAACTCTACGGCCCCGATGGCCTGGGCGTGCTGTTCGGGCGCAATACAGCGCTGCAACAACTGCGTCCCTGGCAGTTCGGCGGCGAAATGGTGCTGGATGCCAATTATCACGACGCACGCTTTCGCCCGGCACCGCTGGGTTTCGAGGCCGGGACGCCGCCGATTGCCGGTGTGATCGGCCTGGGAGCGACCCTGGATTACCTCGCCGGGCTCGATCAGAACGCCCTGTCCGCCCATGAAGCAGCGCTGCATGCCTGTCTGCTCAAGGGCCTGGAGGCGCGCAATGGCATTCGCCTGTTAGGCAAACCGCAAGTGGCGCTGGCCAGTTTCACCGTCGACGGTGTGCATAACTCCGATCTCGCGCATTTGCTGACCGAACAAGGGATAGCGGTGCGGGCCGGCCATCACTGCGCCATGCCGCTGCTTAAACGCTTTGAACTGGCCGGGGCGATTCGGGTGTCGTTGGCGCTGTACAACGATTCCGAAGACCTGGAGCGGTTCTTTGAAGCCCTGGATCAGGCGCTGGAGCTATTGCGATGAACCTGCCCGCCGATGCCGTAACGGCACTCGAGACCTTTCAGAAAACGGCCGGCTGGGAACAACGCGCACGCCTGCTGATGCAATGGGGCGAGCGTCTGCCGGCCTTGAGTGATGCGCAGATGTGCGATGCCAACCGGGTGCACGGCTGTGAAAGCCAGGTGTGGCTGGTGGGCGAATTGCGCGATGATCATTGGCTGTTCAGCGCCAACAGCGACGCGCGTTTGATTCGCGGGTTGGTGGCGTTGCTGCTGGCGCGGGTCAATGGATTATCGGCGGCCGAGTTGCAGCAGGTGGATTTGCCGGACTGGTTCAATCAGTTGGGGTTGGGGCGGYAGTTGTCCGAGTCGCGCAGTAATGGTTTGAATGCGGTGCTTCAGCGGATGCGGGAGTTGGCACAGTAAAGGACTGCTGCGCAGTCCATCGCGGGCAAGCCCGCTCCCACAGGGATTGGCGGTGAATCCGGATTTTGCATCCGACACTCACTCCTGTGGGAGCGGGCTTGCTCCGGGCGGCGTTCCGACGAAGAGGCCATCAGCCTTACAGATCAGGCTTCAGGCTTGACCCGATCCGCCGGCCGCCGCACACCCGCCACGATCTTGTCCACAGCCTTGGTCGCCGCGACCATGCCGAATGTCGCCGTCACCATCATCACTGCGCCAAACCCACCGGCACAGTCGAGCTTCACCCCATCACCGACAAAACTTTTCTGCAGGCAAATACTGCCATCCGGTTTCGGGTAACGCAGTTGTTCGGTGGAAAACACGCACGGCACGCTGTAATGGCGGGTCACGGTACGTGAGAAGCCGTAGTCGCGGCGCAGTGTGGAGCGCACTTTCGACGCCAACGGATCGTTGAACGTGCGATTCAGGTCGCAGACCTGGATCAACGTCGGGTCAATCTGTCCGCCCGCGCCGCCGGTGGTGATGATCTGGATCTTGCGGCGCTTGCACCAGGCGATCAGCGCAGCCTTGGCGTTGACGCTGTCGATGCAGTCGATCACGCAGTCGATGTTCGGCGTGATGTACTCGGCCATGGTGTCGCGGGTAACGAAGTCAGGCACCGCGTGCACCGTGCAGTCCGGGTTGATCCCGCGCAGACGCTCGGCCATCACCTCGACCTTGGGCTTGCCCACCGTGCTGTCCAGCGCATGCAGCTGGCGGTTGGCGTTGCTGACGCAGACGTCGTCCAGGTCGAACAGCGATATCTCGCCGACACCACAACGGGCCATGGCTTCCGCCGCCCAGGAACCGACGCCGCCGACGCCGACGATCGCCACATGGGCCGCGCGCAGGCGCTCAAGGCCTTCGATGCCATACAAACGGGCGATGCCGGCAAACCGCGGATCTTCTGTACTCATGACCATTACCCCAAAAACCGGCGCGCATTATAGGGCTGTCGGCGCCCAAGATCATCATTGCGCTATGAACTGGCAACATCCATGAAAACCACATCGAACAAAGATTTGCCCTACAGGCTCTAACGAAAGAACTTAAACCGACTTGGATTGCCCAATGTCCGGCAATTCCCTGTCCGCTGTACGACCAGAGAATGCCCGGTGTAGGATGCGCGCCCCTTGGCGACCGCCAACCGTTCCTTCGTTCCACAGTCTTTGGAACCCGAAATAGCTATGTCATCGCGTAAATTTGGACTCAACCTGGTCGTGGTGCTCGCCATCGCAGCCTTGTTTACCGGCTTCTGGGCGCTGATCAACCGCCCGGTCACCGCCCCCAACTGGCCAGAACAGATCTCCGGCTTCTCCTACTCGCCATTCCAGCAGGGCCAATTCCCGCAGAAAGACCAGTACCCGACCGACGATCAAATGCGTCGCGACCTGGAGATCATGAGCAAGCTGACGGACAACATCCGCATCTACTCGGTCGATGGCACCCTGCAAAACATCCCGAAACTGGCGGAAGAGTTCGGCTTGCGGGTGACCCTGGGGATCTGGATCAGCCCGGACCAGGAGCGCAACGAACGGGAAATTACCCGCGCCATCGAAATCGCCAACGCCTCGCGCAGCGTGGTTCGTGTGGTAGTCGGCAACGAAGCGATTTTCCGCAAGGAAATCACCGCCCAGGAACTCGGCGTCATGCTCGATCGCGTGCGTGCCGCCGTGAAGGTGCCGGTAACCACGTCCGAGCAGTGGCACGTGTGGGAGGAACACCCGGAACTGGCCAAACACGTCGACCTGATTGCCGCGCACATCCTGCCTTACTGGGAATTCATCCCGATGGACAAGGCCGGGCAGTTCGTCCTCGACCGCGCCCGCGACCTGAAGAAGATGTTCCCGAAAAAGCCGCTGCTGCTGTCCGAAGTGGGCTGGCCGAGCAACGGCCGCATGCGCGGTGGCGCCGATGCCTCCCCGGCGGACCAGGCGATCTACCTGCGAACCCTGGTCAACAAACTCAACCGTCAGGGCTTCAACTACTTCGTGATCGAAGCGTTTGACCAGCCGTGGAAAGCCAGCGACGAAGGTTCCGTCGGCGCCTACTGGGGCGTGTTCAACGCCGCGCGCCAGCAGAAGTTCAACTTCGAAGGCCCGGTGGTGGCGATTCCGCAATGGCGCGTGTTGGCCATTGGTTCGGTGGTATTGGCACTGTTGTCGCTGACCCTGCTGATGATCGACGGCTCGGCCCTGCGCCAGCGTGGCCGTACCTTCCTGACCTTCATTGCGTTCCTGTGTGGTTCGGTGCTGGTGTGGATCGGTTACGACTACAGCCAGCAATACAGCACCTGGTTCAGCCTGACAGTGGGCTTCTTGCTCGCCCTCGGCGCGCTCGGGGTGTTTATCGTACTGCTGACCGAAGCCCATGAACTGGCCGAAGCGGTGTGGGTGCACAAGCGCCGGCGCGAGTTCCTGCCGGTGGAAGGCGATTCCAGCTACCGCCCGAAAGTGTCGATTCACGTGCCCTGCTACAACGAGCCGCCGGAGATGGTCAAACAGACCCTCAACGCCCTGGCCAACCTCGACTATCCGGACTTCGAAGTCCTGATCATCGACAACAACACCAAGGACCCGGCGGTCTGGGAACCGGTGCGTGACTACTGCACAACCCTCGGCCCGCGCTTCAAATTCTTCCACGTGGCACCGCTGGCCGGCTTCAAGGGCGGCGCGCTGAACTACCTGATCCCGCACACCGCCAAGGATGCCGAAGTCATTGCCGTGATCGACTCGGACTACTGCGTCGACCGCAACTGGCTCAAGCACATGGTGCCGCACTTCGCCGATCCGAAAATCGCCGTGGTGCAGTCGCCGCAGGATTACCGCGACCAGAACGAAAGCACCTTCAAGAAGCTCTGCTACGCGGAATACAAAGGTTTCTTCCACATCGGCATGGTCACCCGCAACGACCGTGACGCGATCATCCAGCACGGCACCATGACCATGACCCGTCGCTCGGTGCTCGAAGAACTGGGCTGGGCCGACTGGTGCATCTGTGAAGACGCCGAACTGGGCCTGCGCGTGTTCGAAAAAGGCCTGTCGGCGGCGTATTACCACACCAGCTACGGTAAAGGCCTGATGCCCGATACCTTCATCGACTTCAAGAAACAGCGTTTCCGCTGGGCTTACGGAGCGATACAGATCATCAAGCGTCACACCGCCAGCCTGCTGCGCGGCAAGGACACCGAGCTGACCCGTGGCCAGCGTTATCACTTCCTCGCGGGCTGGTTGCCGTGGGTGGCGGACGGCATGAACATCTTCTTCACCGTCGGCGCGCTGTTGTGGTCGGCGGCAATGATCATCGTGCCGCAACGGGTCGATCCGCCGCTGCTGATCTTCGCAATCCCGCCATTGGCGCTGTTCGTGTTCAAGGTCGCCAAGATCATCTTCCTCTACCGCCGAGCGGTCGGGGTCAACTTGAAGGATGCCTTCTGCGCGGCGCTGGCCGGCCTGGCGTTGTCCCACACCATCGCCAAAGCGGTGCTGTACGGTTTCTTCACCAGCAGCATTCCGTTCTTCCGTACGCCGAAAAACGCCGATAACCACGGCTTCTGGGTGGCGATTTCGGAAGCCCGGGAAGAGATGTTCATCATGCTGCTGCTGTGGGGTGCTGCCTTGGGGATCTTCCTGGTGAACGGCATGCCGAGCAACGATATGCGCTTCTGGGTGACCATGCTGCTGGTGCAGTCGCTGCCGTACCTGGCGGCGTTGATCATGGCATTCCTGTCGTCGCTGCCGAAACCGACCGCCGAACCTGAAACGGCACCTGTCGTCTAAATCTGCGCAGATGCACTAAACGGCGGCCAATGGTCGCCGTTTTGCTTTAAGATAAGCGCCATTTTGCGGGGCTTGGCCCTTGATGGCCTACCCCATACCTGTGGGAGCGAGCTTGCTCGCGATGAGGCCGTCACATTCAACCTTTATGTTGGCTGTGATTGCGCTATCGCGAGCAAGCTCGCTCCCACATTAAGATCTTCCGGAGTTTTCCATGACGGCCCACGCCGACCTTTCGCCGACCCTCCAACTCGCCATCGACCTGATCCGCCGTCCGTCCGTGACGCCGATCGACGCCGATTGCCAGAAGCAGATGATGCAGCGCCTGGGCGATGCCGGTTTCACCCTGGAACCGATGCGCATCGAAGATGTGGATAACTTCTGGGCCACCCACGGCCAGGACGACGGTCCGGTGCTGTGCTTCGCCGGCCACACCGACGTGGTCCCGACCGGTCCGGTGTCGGCCTGGCAGATCGAGCCGTTCAACGCGCTGATCGACGAACACGGCATGCTCTGCGGCCGTGGCGCCGCCGACATGAAAGGCAGCCTCGCCGCCATGACCGTCGCGTCCGAGCGTTTTGTCGCCGACTACCCGAATCACAAGGGCAAAGTCGCGTTTCTGATCACCAGCGACGAAGAAGGCCCGGCGCACCACGGCACCAAGGCCGTGGTTGAACGCCTGGCCGCGCGCAAGGAGCGTCTGGACTGGTGCATCGTCGGCGAACCGTCGAGCACCACCCTGGTGGGTGACGTGGTCAAGAACGGCCGTCGCGGCTCCCTCGGCGCCAAGCTGACCGTGCGCGGTGTACAAGGCCACGTGGCTTACCCGCACCTGGCGAAGAACCCGATCCACCTCGCCGCCCCGGCCCTGGCGGAACTTGCCGCCGAGCACTGGGACCACGGTAACGATTTCTTCCCGCCGACCAGTTTCCAGATTTCCAACGTCAACTCCGGCACCGGTGCGACCAACGTGATCCCGGGTGATCTGGTGGCGGTGTTCAACTTCCGTTTCTCCACCGAGTCCACCGTCGAAGGCCTGCAAAAGCGCGTCGCCGACATCCTCGACAAGCATGGCCTGGACTGGCACATCGACTGGGCGCTGTCCGGCCTGCCATTCCTCACCGAACCGGGCGCGCTGCTCGACGCGGTATCGGCGAGCATCAAGGACATCACCGGTCGCGAAACCAAGGCGTCCACCAGCGGTGGCACCTCAGACGGGCGCTTCATCGCAACCATGGGCACCCAAGTGGTTGAGCTGGGCCCGGTCAACGCGACCATCCACCAGGTCAACGAGCGCGTGCTGGCCGCCGATCTCGACGTGCTTACCGAAATCTACTACCAGACCCTGATCAAGTTGCTCGCCTGATGCTGGCGTGTCCGATCTGCAGTGAACCGCTGAACGCGGTGGAAAACGGCGTGGCCTGCCCAGCCGGGCATCGTTTCGACCGTGCGCGCCAGGGTTATTTGAACTTGCTACCGGTGCAACACAAGAACAGTCGCGACCCTGGGGATAACCAGGCGATGGTCGAAGCCCGCCGCGACTTTTTGAACGCCGGGCACTACGCCCCGGTGGCCAAGCGTCTGGCGGAGCTGGCTGCCAGTTATGCACCGCAGCACTGGCTGGACATCGGTTGTGGCGAGGGTTACTACACCGCGCAAATCGCCGAGGCTTTGCCAGATGCCGAAGGTTATGCCTTGGACATCTCCCGCGAAGCGGTCAAACGCGCCTGCAAACGCAACCCGAAGCTCACCTGGTTGATCGCCAGCATGGCGCGGGTGCCGTTGGCTTCCGGCAGTTGCCAGTTCCTGGCCAGTGTCTTCAGCCCGCTGGATTGGGAAGAAGCCAAGCGCCTGCTCAGTGTTGGCGGCGGCCTGATGAAAGTCGGGCCAACCAGCGGCCACCTGATGGAACTGCGTGAACGGCTGTATGACGAAGTCCGCGAGTACATTGACGACAAGCATCTGGACCTGGTGCCGGAAGGCATGGCATTGGCGCACAGCGAGACGCTGACGTTCAAGCTGACGCTGGACAAGCCGCAGGACCGTGCCAACCTGCTAGCGATGACGCCCCACGGCTGGCGTGCCAGTGCCGAGCGCCGGACAGCGGTTATCGAACAGGCCGAGCCGTTCGAGACCACCGTATCAATGCGCTACGATTATTTCGTTCTTCAATAACTTTTGGTTCCGGGCGAGTGCCCGAGACCGGCTAAATCCGCGAATGGATTTTTCAGACCCGCAGTGAGGACATCCATGCGCCAACCCGATATCGAGATTTACCTGAAAGACGCCGACGTCGACCACAAAGCCATTTCCGCTTGGCTCGGTGCGGCATTGGGCCCGTGCACGGATTGGGTCCAGAAGGGCCAGACCTACAAGTGCAAGGCTGGCAACGTGCCGGTGACCTGGTTGCCAAAAGCCGTCGGTAAATGGAACAGCCTGTATCTGGAAAGTGACCAGACCCCATGGGACGACGACATCGCCTGCGCCCGCGCCGCGTTTGCCGCGCTGAACGTCGAAGTGCGTTGCGCGCCGGGCACCTGGGTCGAGGAGGAAGGTGAGGAGACGGCGGATCGCTGGATTCGCATCAGCGCCGATGGTGAAGAAGAAATCACCTGGAAAACCGCGTAATAGCCTACACACCAAACCTGTGGGAGCGAGCTTGCTCGCGATAGCGGACTTACATTCAACATCTACGTTGGCTGAAAGGACCTCATCGCGAGCAAGCTCGCTCCCACAGTGTTTTTGGGTGTTCTGAAGATTTTGGTTACAGACCTACAACATCCTCAGCCTGCAACCCCTTCTGCCCTTCCACCACCGCGTATTCAACCTGCTGGCCTTCGGTCAGCGAACGGTGCCCTTCGCCGCGAATCGCGCGGTAGTGCACGAACACGTCCACCCCGTCCTCGCGCTGAATGAAGCCGTAGCCCTTGGCGTCGTTGAACCACTTCACATTGCCGGTTTCGCGTGTTGCCATTTGTTCATACTCCCTTTTTATTATTGATCGGGCTTTTCGCAGGAAAGCCTCGGGAACGTCAGCCTGCGCATACCGGTCCCATGAGGGCAACGGCGACAGAGCGCCGAGTATATGACAGACGTTAAAACTCTCAACAGGAGTTTACTTCGCCGCTTTTTTGCCGATTTTAAGCGAATCCGGCACACTATCGCCCTCCCGAGCAAACGCTTGGTTTTATTCACTCACGCAGAAGCCGTATGACCCGCTCCCCGTTCCGCCGTCTTGTGTTTGGCACCCTGCGCCGACTGTTGTACCTCTGGGTTCGCTCGGAGACGATCAACCAGTCGTCGCTCACCCTCAACCTCGACCGCAGTCGTCCGGTGTTCTACGTCCTGCAAAACCCTTCGCTGACCGACCTCGCCGTGGTCGACACCGAGTGCAGCAAGGCTGGCCTGCCACGTCCGGTGCTGCCGGTGTCGGTGGATAACCTGCTGGAGCCTGCCGCGTTCTTCTACCTGACACCGGAACCGGACTGGCTCGGCCGCCAGGACAAGCGCGGCGCGCCGCCGACCCTGACCCGCCTGGTCAGCGCCCTGAGCCAGAACGCCGCCGAAGATGCGCAGATCATCCCGGTCAGCGTGTTCTGGGGCCAGTCGCCAGACAGCGAAAACAGCCCATGGAAACTCCTGTTCGCCGATAGCTGGGCGGTCACCGGGCGCTTGCGCCGATTGCTGAGCGTCATCGTGCTGGGACGCAAGACCCGCGTGCAGTTCTCCGCGCCGATCCACCTGCGCGAACTGATCGAGCACAACAAGGGCCACGAGCGCACCGTGCGCATGGCTCAGCGGATCCTGCGGGTGCACTTCCGCAACCTGAAGGCGGCGGTGATCGGCCCGGACATTTCCCACCGCCGTAATCTGGTCAAAGGCCTGCTCAACGAGCCACAGGTCAAACAAGCGATCCTCGACGAAACCGAACGCGAGAACATTTCACCGGAGAAGGCCAAAGCTCAAGCGCTACGCTACGGCAACGAAATCGCCTCGGACTACACCTACACTGCGATCCGTTTTATGGAAGTGGTGCTGAGCTGGTTCTGGAACAAGATCTACGACGGTATCAAGGTCAACCACATCGAGGGCGTGCAGAAGGTCGCCCAGGGTCACGAAGTGATCTACGTGCCGTGCCACCGCAGCCACATCGACTACCTGCTGCTGTCATACCTGCTGTTCCGCAACGGCCTGACCCCGCCGCACATTGCCGCCGGCATCAACCTGAACATGCCGGTGATTGGCGGCCTGCTGCGTCGCGGCGGTGCGTTTTTCATGCGCCGCACCTTCAAGGGCAACCCGCTGTACACCTCGGTGTTCAACGAATACCTGCACACCCTGTTCACCAAGGGCTTCCCGGTGGAGTACTTCGTCGAGGGCGGCCGTTCGCGCACCGGGCGCATGCTGCAACCGAAGACCGGGATGCTGGCGATCACCCTGCGCAGCTTCCTGCGTTCGTCGCGCATGCCCATCGTCTTCGTGCCGGTCTACATCGGCTACGAGCGCGTGCTGGAAGGCCGGACCTACCTCGGCGAGTTGCGCGGTGCGGCCAAGAAAAAAGAATCGATCTTCGATATTTTCAAAGTCATCGGCGCACTCAAGCAGTGCTTCGGCCAGGTGGCGGTGAACTTCGGCGAGCCGATCAAGCTGGCGGAATTCCTCGACGGCGAACAGCCGGACTGGCGCCAACAGGAACTCGGCCCGCAGTTCAGACCCGCCTGGCTCAACGAAACCACCAATCGTCTCGGCGAGAAAGTCGCCCGGCATCTGAACGAAGCGGCAGCGATCAACCCGGTCAACCTGGTGGCACTGGCGCTGCTGTCGACCACCCGACTGGCGCTGGATGATCGGGCCATGGCGCGGGTGCTGGACCTGTACCTGGCGCTGCTGCGCAAGGTCCCGTATTCGCCGCACACCACCTTGCCGGAAGGCGATGGCCGGGCGCTGATCGAGCATGTGAAGGACATGGACCTGCTCTCGGAGCAGAGCGATGCGCTGGGCAAGATCCTGTATCTGGACGAGCAGAACGCCGTCCTGATGACCTACTACCGCAACAACGTGCTGCACATCTTCGCCCTGCCGGCGCTGCTGGCGAGCTTCTTCCAGAGCGCCTCGCGCATGAGCCGCGAACAGATCCTGCGCTATACCCGCGCGTTGTATCCCTACCTGCAAGCGGAACTGTTCATTCGCTGGTCGCTGGACGAACTGGATGCGGTGATCGATCAATGGCTGGAAGCCTTCGTCGAACAAGGCCTGCTGCGTTTCGAGAACAACGTGTTCCTGCGTCCGGCTCCAAGCTCGCGGCATTTCGTGCTGCTGACCTTACTGTCGAAAAGCATCGCCCAGACGTTGCAGCGCTTCTACATGACCGTGTCCCTGCTGCTCAACAGCGGCCAGAACAGCATCAGCGCCGAAGAACTGGAGGACCTGTGCACGGTCATGGCCCAGCGCCTGTCGATCCTGCATGGCCTGAACGCCCCGGAATTCTTCGACAAGAGCCTGTTTCGCCACTTCATCCAGACCATGCTCGACCTCGATGTGCTCAAGCGCGATGAAGCGGGCAAGCTGAGCTACCACGAACTGCTCGGTGAACTGGCCGAAGGCGCGGCCAAGCGGGTGTTGCCGGCGGAGATTCGTTTGTCGATCCGTCAGGTGGCGTTGCATCGCAGTGAAGATGCGGCGGATCAACCCGCACCACCGGTCGAAACCGTCTAGATTGATCAGGGCGCCAGTCAGTTCTGGTGCCCTCGATACGGAGATCTTTCAATGAAAAAACTGCCCCTGATCGCAGCCGCCTTGCTGTTGACTGCCTGCCAGCATCCGACACCGGCGCCCAAGGCATCCCTCGATGGTGAAGTCTTCTACCTGCAACGCAGCGCACTGCCACCGAACGCGGTCCTCAGCGTCAGCCTGCAAGACATCTCACTGGCCGACGCCCCGGCAAAGGTCATCGACGAGCAACGCGGCCCGGTCAAAGGCCAGGTGCCGCTGCCCTTCCATCTCAGCTACGACCCGCTGACGGTAGAGTCCAATCACCGTTACTCGGTGAATGCACGCATTGAAGTCGACGGCAAACTGCTGTTCATCACCACCGAAAATCACGCCGTGCGCCTGGACGGCTCCGATCCCAAACCCGTGAAGGTCCGTGTCGACGCGGCCCGCTGAGTGTTTTTTTGAAAAAGGAAGTTGCCATGCTCCGCCCTACCCTCCGTTTTGCCGGCCTGTGCGCAGGTTTAATGTTCTGCGCCAGCGCGATGGCGCTGTCCCTCACCGACCTGTCGCAAAAAGACGCCACCGGCGGGCTCAAGGACGCACTGACCCAAGGCGCGCAACTGGCCGTCAAACAACTCGGCACCCCGGGGGGCTTCAGCAACAACCCCGACGTGAAAATCGAACTGCCGGGCAAGCTGGGCAAAGTCGCCAGCAAAATGAAACAGTTCGGCATGGGTGATCAGGTCGATGAGCTGGAAGCCAGCATGAACAAAGCGGCCGAAACCGCCGTCACCCAGGCCCAGCCCATCCTCGTCGATGCCGTGAAGAAAATGACCGTGGAAGATGCCAAGGGTATCCTCAGCGGTGGCAACGACTCGGCTACCCAATACCTGAACAAGACCAGTCGCGAACAGATTCGCGCCAAGTTCCTGCCCATCGTCAAGCAAGCCACCGACAAGGTTGGCCTGGCCCAGCAGTACAATTCCTTCGCCGGACAAGCGGCGACAATGGGTGTAGTGGATGCGAAGAATGCCAACGTCGAAAACTACGTCACCGAGCAAGCGTTGAATGGCTTGTTCGAGATGATTGGCAAACAGGAAGAAACCATCCGCCAGAACCCGGCGGCTGCGGCGACCAGTTTGGCGAAGAAGGTGTTTGGAACCTTGTAATTTTTAGCTGGCGACAACACCAGAAAAGCCCGCTGAACCTTGTGAAGGTCAGCGGGCTTTTTCGTTCTCTATTGCTGCGGGTCAAGGTGATCCAGCACCTCGCTCACCGATAGCTGTGCAAGTACAATCATCTGCTGAATACCGAGCACCAGATTGCACGTCGGGCCAATCAGGTTGGATGACAACTCGGTCGCCATCACGTTGGCTGAGGCGAGGGTTTCGTAGGCGTGGACCAGCAGGGTTTCGGAATTAATGCCTGGGCGGATAGTGAAAATTGGACAGGGGCGACTTGAAGTGCCGATATGTTCTTCGGGCTCTGAAGCCGGGGGGTTGGGACTGTGTTTGACCATTGTGAAACTCCTAACGAAAATTGGAGCAGCCAGCATCACTTGCAGATGATGGGTGGCAGCTGTGTGCAGGTCTGCAAGACCGAGTCGTTAGGCAACCTCGGCAGACCCGAAGATCTCCCGCACACAGCCACCATAAATCGGTGGTCGCTAAAAAGCGCCACGATTATAGGTGCGCTTATGGGCGCCTAACAAACTATTGGCGGGCTTGCAGTCCCGGTCGCTGAATTGGCAGCGACGGTCAAAGGCTAAAGACCGTGCTTCCGACGGGCAACCTGAAAGTCTTGTGGGAATGGTCTGAATGTTTGATCAGGCGATAAACACTTTTGACTGATAAGCCGTCATCGCGAGCAGGCTCGCTCCTACAATTGGATCGGGTACATCTGTGAGGGATTGGTCGGCTGGCAGGCCGCCATCGCAGGCAAGCCAGCTCCCACAATTTGACCGAGTACATCCGAGAGAGACAGATCGGCTGGCAGGCCGCCATGCTCAAACCCTCAAACCGACTCTTTGCGAACCCGAAACCAGGCAGCATAAAGGGCAGGCAAAAACAGCAGCGTCAACGCCGTCGCCACAATCAACCCCCCCATGATCGCCACCGCCATCGGCCCGAAAAACACACTGCGCGACAACGGAATCATCGCCAAAACGGCGGCAAGTGCCGTCAACACAATCGGCCGAAACCGCCGCACCGTAGCCTCGATAATCGCCTGCCAAGGCTTAAGCCCCGCAGCAATATCCTGCTCGATCTGGTCCACCAGAATCACCGAGTTACGCATGATCATCCCGGACAACGCGATGGTCCCCAGCATGGCCACGAAACCGAACGGCTGGCGGAACACCAACAGAAACAGCGTCACCCCGATCAACCCCAGCGGCGCCGTCAGAAACACCATCGCCGTACGCGAAAAACTTCGCAGTTGCAGCATCAGCAAGGTCAACACCACCACGATGAACAACGGCACCCCGGCCTTCACCGAATTTTGTCCGCGCGCGGAGTCTTCCACCGTGCCGCCGACATCCAGCAAGTAGCCGTCCGGCAATTCAGCGCGAATCGGATCGAGGGTCGGCATGATTTGCTGCACCAGCGTCGCCGGTTGCTCCTTGTCATAGATGTCGGCGCGTACCGTCACATTGGGCAGGCGATTGCGGTGCCAGATGACGCCCTCTTCGAAGCCGTACTCCAGGGTCGCGATCTGCGACAGCGCGACGCTGCGACCGTTATCGGTCGGTACCGCCAGGCTCGGCAGCAATGACAACTCGGTGCGCTCATGCAAGGTGCCGCGCAACAGGATCTCGATCAACTCGTTGTCTTCGCGGTACTGGCTGACACTGGAACCGGTCAGGGAGCTTTGCAGGAACCTCGACAGGTTCGCCGTGCTCACGCCCAGCGCCCGCGCACGGTCCTGATCGATGTTCAGGTACACCACCTTGCTCGGTTCTTCCCAGTCCAGGTGGACGTTGACCACATGCGGGTTCTCGCGAACCTTGGCCGCGACTTTACGTGCCAGCGCCCGCACCTCCTCGATGTGCTCCCCGGTCACGCGGAACTGTACCGGATAGCCAACTGGCGGACCGTTTTCCAGACGCGTGACCCGCGAGCGCAGGGCCGGGAATTGCTCGTTGAGGGTTGAGATCAACCAGGTGCGCAGGGTTTCCCGCTCTTCAATGGTTTTCGCCAGGACAACAAACTGGGCGAAGCTCGCCGCCGGCAGTTGCTGATCCAGCGGCAGGTAGAAACGTGGCGAACCGGTGCCGACGTAGGCCACGTAATTGTCGATCCCGGTATTGTCCTTGAGCAGCGCTTCGAGGCGTTTGACCTCGTCGGCGGTGTTGCTCAGCGAAGCGCCTTCGGCCAGTTTCAGGTCGATCATCAACTCCAGGCGACCCGATGCCGGGAAGAACTGCTGCGGCACAAACTTGAACAATACGATGGAGGCGATGAACAACACCACGGTCGCCGTGATCACGGTTTTACGCCAGCGCACGCACCACTCCACCAGACGCCGGACGCGCTGATAGAACGGTGTGCCATACGGATCGGGTTGGCCGGCGCCATGCTTGGCTGCATGGATTTTCGCCAGGTCTGGCAGGAGTTTTTCCCCCAGATACGGCACGAAGACCACCGCGGCCACCCACGACGCCAACAGCGCGATGGTGACCACCTCGAAGATCGATCGGGTGTATTCGCCCGTGCCCGATTGCGCCGTGGCGATCGGCAGGAAGCCGGCCGCGGTGATCAGCGTACCGGTGAGCATCGGGAACGCGGTGCTGGTCCAGGCATAACTCGCCGCTTTGACCCGGTCGAAGCCCTGCTCCATTTTGATCGCCATCATTTCCACGGCGATGATCGCGTCGTCCACCAGCAAACCCAGGGCCAGTACCAAAGCGCCGAGAGAAATCTTGTGCAGGCCGATGCCGAGGTAATACATGCAGGCAAAAGTCATCGCCAGCACCAGCGGAATCGCCAGGGCCACCACCATGCCGGTGCGTACGCCCAGGGAGAAGAAGCTCACCAGCAACACAATGGCCAGCGCCTCGACCAGCACTTGCACGAACTCGCCAACACCGGTTTTCACCGCAGCCGGTTGGTCGGAGACTTTGCGCAGTTCCATACCGGTCGGGAGGTTTTTCTGGATGCGGGCGAACTCGACTTCCAGCGCCTTGCCCAGCACCAGAATGTCACCGCCGTCCTTCATCGCCACCGCCAGGCCGATGGCGTCTTGCGCCATGAAGCGCATGCGCGGCGCCGGTGGATCGTTGAAACCACGGCGCACGTCGGCCACGTCGGAGATGCGGAAGGTGCGATCACCGACGCGGATCGGAAAGCTCTTGATCTCGTCGACCGTCTGAAAATTCCCCGTTACCCGTAGCTGCAATCGCTCGCTGCTGGTCTCGAAGAAACCTGCCGTGGACACCGCGTTCTGTTCTTCAAGGGCTTGCTGGACAGCCGCCAGCGGCAAGCCGAGGGTGGCGAGTTTGACGTTGGAGAGTTCGATCCAGATTTTCTCGTCCTGCAAGCCCAGCAGTTCGACCTTGCCCACATCCTTGACCCGTTGCAGCTGGATCTGGATGCGGTCGGCGTAATCCTTGAGCACGGCGTAGTCGAAACCGTCACCGGTCAGGGCGTAGATATTGCCGAAAGTGGTGCCGAACTCATCGTTGAAAAACGGCCCCTGAATCCCCGGCGGCAGGGTATGACGGATGTCGCTGACTTTCTTGCGCACCTGATACCAGAGCTCCGGGATCTCCACCGAGTGCATGGAGTCGCGGGCGATGAAGGTCACCTGGGATTCACCGGGGCGGGAGAACGACACGATGCGCTCATACTCGCCGGTTTCCATCAGTTTCTTTTCGATACGTTCGGTGACCTGGCGCGAGACTTCCTCGGCGGTCGCTCCCGGCCAGTTGGTGCGAATCACCATGGCCTTGAAGGTGAACGGCGGGTCCTCACTCTGGCCGAGCTTGGTGTAGGAAAGTGCGCCGACAATGGCCAGTAACAGCATCAGGAACAGTACGATCTGGCGATTACGCAGCGCCCATTCGGAAACGTTGAAGCGCATCGGGGCTTACTCCTTGTCCGCCAGATTGACCACGCGATTGGAGCGGTCCACCGGGCGCACCTGCTGCCCTTCGAGAAGCACATGGACACCGGCGGCCACCACCCAGTCGCTGGCGTTGAGCCCTTCAAGTACCGGTACGGTTTTTTCGCCAAAGGCACCGATTCGCACCGGGGTTCTCTTCAAGGTGTTGTTGGCGCTGACGACCCAGACATAGGTCACGCCGTTTTCCGCCGTCAGCGCAGACAGCGGAACGGACAGTGGGACCACGTCGGCGGCCTGCACGAACACTCGGGCGCTCTGGCCCAGCTCGACAGGAACCTTGCCGGAACTGAAGGCAATGCGGGCCGCGAAGGTGCGGGATTTTGGATCAGCCGACGGCGACAGCTCACGGATACGCCCTTCAAATCGCTGATCGGGTTGAGTCCAGAGTTCCACCGACACCGGCTCACCGACCTTGAAGCGACCGAAATTCTGCTCTGGCAGGCTGATCAAGACTTCACGCTCGCCATCGGTAGCCAGTGTGAACACCGTTTGCCCGGCGGCCACGACTTGCCCGACTTCCACCAGACGCTTGGCCACGACACCGTCCTGCGGCGCACGCAACACGGCATAACTGGCCTGGTTATTGGAAACGTTGAATTCGGCTTTGATTTGCTTGAGGCGCGCTTCGCCGGAGCGGTAGAGGTTTTCGGCGTTGTCGTACTGCGAGCGGCTGACCAGCTGGCGTTCCATCAGGGTCTTGTAGCGATCACGCTCGGAACGCACCAGATTCAGATTGGCTTCGGCGGCGGCGACCTGGGCGCGAGTGGCCTCCAGTTGCAGGCGCACATCCTGGGGGTCGAGCTCCGCCAAGGGTTGATCGGCCTTGACCCGCTGCCCCTCCTCGACCAGTCGTCGGCTGACTTTGCCGCCGATACGGAACGCCAGGTCCGGCTCATAACGCGCGCGAACTTCACCGGGATAGCTTTCCATCGACTGCGCCGAAGGCTCTGGCTGGACCACCATGGCCGGACGCACACTAACCTGCGGCGCCTCTTCGTGACCGCACGCAGACAATAAAAAAGCCAGGGTGATTGGCAACGCGAGGGGCAAGGCATAGCGGAACATGGTGAAGGACCTTTCGCTAATGGTGCTTTGAATAATTATACTGAGCAGTATGTTATTAATAGCAAACTCACCAGTCCAGTAATAAAAACGAATATGCCAAACAATCTTTCAGCACCCAGTGGCCCAGGCAGACCCAAGGATTTGGTCAAGCGCCAGGCGATTCTCGATGCGGCCAAAGCGCTGTTTCTGAGTAAGGGTTATGCCAATACCAGCATGGATGCCGTCGCAGCCGAGGCCGGTGTGTCAAAGCTGACGGTCTACAGCCACTTCAACGACAAGGAGACGCTGTTCTCCGCCGCCGTGATGGCCAAGTGCGAGGAGCAGTTACCACCGCTGTTTTTCGAATTGCCGGAAGGCGCGGCGGTGGAAACCGTGCTGCTGAACATCGCGCGCGGTTTTCATCAACTGATCAACAGTGATGAATCAGTGAACCTGCACCGCTTGATGATGACCCTGGGCAGCCAGGACCCAAAGCTGTCGCAGATATTCTTCGAAGCCGGGCCGGAGCGCATGCTGCATGGCATGGAACGCCTGCTGAGCAAGATCGATGAAAGCGGTGTGCTGCGCATCGACAAGCCGCACAACGCGGCCGAGCACTTCTTCTGCCTGCTCAAGGGCGCCGGGAATTTCCGCTTGCTGTATGGCTGCGGCGAGCCGCCGGTTGGCGAGGCGGCGGAGAGCCATGTGCGGGAAGTGGTGGGGTTGTTTATGCGGGCTTATCGGCCTGAGCATGCCTGATGGATTTGCAGTGTCCGGGCTAAAGCTATCGCGAGCAGGCTCGCTCCTACACTGGCTCTATGCAACACCATAGATCCCTGTAGGAGCGAGCCTGCTCGCGATTGGGGCGACTCGGTCCTACGGCTTGAGCGCCTTCTTCGGATAAATGTCATACCGACTGGACTTGCCATCCAGCGCATGGCTCGGCTTCGGCCCGTCGATGCACGGTGCCTTGCGCGGGCGCTTGACCACCACCCGGTGGCTGGCCAGGGCCAAGGCGGCTTCGAGCAATGCCGGCGCATCCGGGTCATCGCCCACCAGCGGCCGGAACAGGCGCATTTCCTTCTTCACCAGCGCAGTTTTCTCACGATGCGGGAACATCGGGTCGAGATAGATCACCTGCGGCGGCTCGCCTTCCCAGTTACGCATCACCTCGATCGAATTGCCCTTGAGCAAGTGCATGCGCGCCACGATCGGCGCCACGTCGAAATCTTCCGCGCCACGGGCCAGACCGTCTTCCAGCAAGGCACCAATCAGCGGCTGACGCTCGATCAGGCTCATCTCGCAACCGAGGCTGGCCAGCACGAACGCGTCTTTACCCAGCCCCGCCGTGGCATCCAGCACCCGCGGACGCACGCCTTGAGCGATGCCAACAGCCTTGGCGATCATCTGCCCGCTGCCGCCGCCGTACAACCGGCGATGGGCCGCACCGCCCTCGACGAAGTCCACCCGCACCGGGCCTGGCGCATCCGGCCCCAGCTGTTGCAACTGCAAACCCTGATCGCCCACCTGCAAGGCGAATTCGCCGTCCACCACTTGCATCGGCAAGCCCAGGCGCTCGGCCCATTGCTCGGCTTGTGGCTCAAAAGCCGCGTCCAGGGCCTGGACATGGATGCGGCAGGCCGCAGGTTGATCAATCATCGGAAAACACGCTCAAAAAATTAATGATCGGCAAAAACGGCCGATAACAAAACTATCGAGCATTTTGCCAGAGCTGAGCGTCGACCGAGAGAAATGTCAGACATTCAACCCACATTCACAGGTTTTATCTCGCCCTACGGCGACTACAACCTGCGAAACACCCAGGCACTGAGCGGCGTCAGCCACATCTGGCAGGATTTCTTTGCCCGGGCGCTGGCTGAACAGTCGGGTGAAGTGCTGCCGCAATCGCTGAACTTTCCACCGGTCGATCTCGAAAGCCCTGTCGAGCCGACCGTCGGCAGCGAGCTGCTGGAGCACATCCTGTCCCAGCGCGAATGCGAGGTGAAAGACAATGTAATCCGCCCGCCCGAGCCACTGTTCCTGCCGATTGCCGAATTCGAAATGGACCTGGCAGACAAACCACGTCCACCGTTCCCGACGGATGAAATCGTCGCCCAGCAAAAACAGCAGGACTTCGAAAGCGGCTGGGTTCGCCCGATCGTGCTGAAAGCCGGTCAGCCGGTATACGAAGCAGGCCCTGCCCCGCAACCGCGTCCGCTGCACTTGCCTATTGCCAAATTCGAACTCGACCTGCTCGACAAGCCGTTCCCGCCGTTCTCGCCGCAAGAACTGATGGAGCAGCAGAAACAACTCGATTTCGATAATGGCTGGGCCCGCCCGATCATCTTGCAGAACCTGCGTATCGCCGCCTGACCTTCAGCCTTTGAAGAATTGATTGGCCTTCTGGTACGGCATCGACCGGGAGGTGAAACCGAACGTGCCTGACGTCTGGATTTCTTCGGCGGCGCGAAAGAATTCGCCATAGGCCGCCAGTGCCAGCGCCGAACCGACGCTGATGCGCTTGACGCCCATCTCACCCAACTGCGCGACCGTCAGCTTCAAGCCCCCCGACATCAACACATTCACCGGTTTGGGCGCCATGGCGCGCACCACCGCCAACACATCCTCGGCGCTGCGCAGGCCCGGCGCGTAGAGCACGTCGGCACCGGCCTCGGCGAATGCCTGCAAGCGGCGGATGGTGTCGGCCAGATCGGGATTGCCGTGCAGGAAGTTTTCCGCCCGGGCAGTCAACGTAAAGTGGAACGGCAAACTGCGAGCGGCAGCCACAGCGGCCTCGATTCGCGCCACGGCGTGTTCGAAACAGTAGATCGGGCCTTCTTCGCGGCCGGTGGCATCTTCGATCGAACCACCGACGGCACCGGCCCCTGCTGCGCGCAAGATGCTTTTCGCGCAGTCGGCCGGGTTGTCGGCAAAGCCGTTTTCCAGGTCCACGGCAACCGGCAAATCGGTGGCGGCGACAATCGCCTGAACGTTCAGCAGGGTATCGTCGAGGGTCAATCCGCCATCGGCACGGCCCTGGGAAAAGGCATAACCGGCACTGGTGGTCGCCAGCGCCTCGAAGCCGAGGCTGGCAAGCATTTTCGCCGAGCCGGCGTCCCACGGATTGGGAATCACAAAAGCCCCGGGGCGTTCGTGAAGGGCTTTGAACGCTTGGGCTCGAAGGGTTTGCGCATCCATTGGGCAGGCTCCTGAAGAGGGGAAAGAATCCGCCTCAGAGCAGGCCAAGTTGCTCGATGGCGGGTTCTCTGTATAGCTCAGGCAGCGCCGGCAAGCCAGGCAAACGCAGCATAAGCCGGGCATGAAAACGCTGCGCCAGCTTCGCGGCCAGCAGGTTGTCGGCGGTGTGCAGGAAAATATACGGCGTGCGGCCTTCTTCGATCCACACCGCGATTTTTTCGACCCACGGTTCCAGGAACGTGTCGTTGGCCTCAAGCGTCGGATGGCCGATAAAACGCACCTGCGGGCATTGCGTGAATGCCGCCGGACGCGGTGGCACACGGGGTTTCTTCGATTGAGCGTGGAGCACCGAAGGTTCGGTCGAGGTGCAACTGAACAGCGCACGGGGATCGAGACAGATGCGTTCGACTCCACGATCCAGCAGCAGACGGTTGAGCATTCGCTCGCTGTCACCCTTGGCGAAAAACTCGTCATGCCGCACTTCCACGGCCAGCGGCCGCTGCATGGCATCAATAAATCCGGCCAGTTCGGGCAAACGTTGGGGCGTGAAGCTTTTCGACAGCTGTAACCACAGTGGCGAGACCCGCTCGCCGAGAGGGCTGAGCAATTGCACGAAGGTTTCGGCGGCGGTCAGCTGCTCGCGCAGGTCTCCACCGTGGCTGATCTCGCCGGGAAACTTGGCGGTGAAACGAAAATGTTCGGGCATGGTATCGGCCCAACGCTGCACGGTGCTGGCAGCCGGGCTCGCATAGAAGGTCGTGTTGCCTTCCACGGCATTGAAAACCTGGGAATAGAGATCAAGAAAATCGGCGGGTTTGGCGTCCGGCGGATACAGGTAGTCGCGCCAGGCGTTCTCGCTCCAGGACGGACAACCGAGGTAATACGGCAGCAACATCAGATGTACAGGTCGAGACCCAGCACATCCGCTTCCCAATCGACAAAACCGGCGGTGCTCAGGTAGCTGGCCAGGGCTGTCGCCACGCTTTTGCTCATGGCACGGTGGTAAATCATGTCTTGCTGACGGGCGGGAAGATTGCTCAGTTTTTGCGCAGAGGCTCTGGCGGCGCGGGCAGCCAGTTGCTCTTCAGTCGGGAATTCCAGCTCGCCGTCGATATCAATGACGTCGTCTTCCACCACGCGGCCTTGGCGAGGTTTGCGCTTGATGGGGTAGGACTGAGAAGAGGCGCCGTCTATACGCATGCGTGCATACTCGGAATCAGTGATGGCAGTTTAGTGGCGCATTTTCCACTTCGCAAACCGCCGAGTGATAACTAGAACACATAAAAGGCAAAAGGTTTAAAAGCTGGGGTTAGAAACTGATGATTGGCTATAACTGGTAGATCGCATCGCGAGCAAGCTCGCTCCCACAGGGGACAGATGTGTTCACAAATCCTGTGGACAACCCCAATCACTGTGGGAGCGAGCTTGCTCGCGATAGGTACAACTCGGTATAGGATCTATCGCGCTTTAGGCGTCGCCACCTTGTCACGCAGATAAACCGGCTGCGCCTCATCGGCCACGATCCCCTCACCACGTTCCCAGGCAAACCGCGCCAGGGTCAGCAAGTCTTGAGCGTGGGGCAACATGCCCGCATCCTGCCCGCTCAGGCTGACGGCGATACGCTCGCCATAACCCCAACCGGTGCCTGCGCCGAACCACTCGCCGTCGGCATCGGCCGGCAATGCAGCGGACTCCGGCGGCAGTACCGCTTCAGCACCCACAAGGCGCATCTCCCCGGCCGTTTCGCGGTAGCAACCCCAATACACTTCATCCATGCGCGCATCGATGGCAGCGGCCACCTGAGTGGCGCCGTGTTCGCGCAACGCACGTTGCGCCAGCACGGCCAGGTTCGACACCGGCAACACCGGGCGATCCAGGGCAAACGCCAGGCCTTGCACCACGCCGATGGCGATGCGTACGCCGGTGAAGGCGCCCGGGCCACGGCCAAACGCGATGGCATCGACCGCTTGCAGGGTGGTCCCGGCATCGGCCAGCAATTGCTTGATCATCGGCAACAGCTTCTGCGCATGCAGGCGCGGGATCACCTCGTAATGGCTCGTGACCTTGCCGTCATGCAGCAAGGCAACGGAGCAAGCTTCAGTCGCGGTGTCCAGGGCCAGCAAGGTGCTCATCAATGTTTCCACAAGAGAGGTCAGAAAAAGTGCGTCAGTATAAACAACTACGGCCCGCAAGCGGGCCGTGGATGATGCTGCGGATCAGACTTTTCAGCTCAGGGCCGCAAGTACCTTGGTGGTGATTGCTTCAACCGAACCGACGCCTTCGATATGGCTGTACTGCGGCTTGCCGTTGGCAGCCGCCAGCTTCTGGTAGAAATCCACCAGCGGCTTGGTCTGGGAGTGGTAGACCGACAGGCGATGACGCACGGTTTCTTCGGTGTCGTCCTTGCGCTGCACCAGATCTTCACCGGTGACGTCGTCTTTACCGGCCACTTTCGGCGGATTGTAGACGATGTGGTACACGCGGCCGCTGGCCTCGTGAACGCGGCGACCGGCGATACGCTGGACGATTTCTTCGTCTTCGACGGCGATTTCAACCACTGCATCCAGCTCGACGCCGGCCGTCACCAGGGCTTCAGCCTGGGGAATGGTGCGCGGGAAGCCGTCGAACAGGAAACCGTTGGCGCAGTCGGACTGGGCGATGCGGTCCTTGACCAGTGCGATGATCAGGTCATCGGACACCAGGCCACCGGCATCCATGATGCCCTTGGCCTTGATGCCCAGCTCGGTGCCGGCCTTGACCGCTGCACGCAGCATGTCGCCGGTGGAGATTTGCGGAATGCCGAATTTTTCGGTGATGAACTTAGCCTGAGTACCTTTACCGGCCCCGGGAGCTCCCAGCAGAATGACGCGCATCGATGTGCTCCTCAATTTTTTATATGGATAACGTCAGATTCGCCTCATTGGGCCAATCTCAAAAATAGGGTCGTGACCGCCCAAACGGCCAAAGGCTGATCAAGATACACAGCAGGCTGCGCCCACACAAGACGCCAAAAGTCGGAGAAACCGCTGCCTCTTGCGACCATTGCGCGCGGTTTGCCAAGTCGCAACCCCATCATTAACTGTCGCCTGACAGCACTTTTCAACCCGTCATACGGCGGCACCCGGCTCACCTGCCGGATGCCTGACCCACGGCAAAAATCTTAGCCGGTGTTTCGCAAACCGGCGGCAATCCCTGCCACAGACACCAGCAAGGCCTGTTCTACCGGGCTGCCCTGCGCTACGTCCTGTTGTCGCGAACGGGCCAGCAACTCGGCCTGCAATAGATGAAGCGGGTCAAGGTAGGTGTTGCGCAAGCGGATGAACTCAAGGGTCGCCGGGCTATGTGCCAGCAGCTGCGACTGCCCGGTCAGGCCGAGAACGATGGCGCACGCCTGCGACAATAGGTCGCGTAAGTGCGCACCCAATGGCAACAGATTCGGCTCCACCAGACGCTCATCGTAGGACCGCGCAATGTCGGCATCGGCCTTGGCCAGGACCATTTCCAGCATGTCGATGCGGGTGCGGAAGAACGGCCACTGCTCACGCATCTGCCCCAGCAGTTCGCCTTCGCCACGCTCCAGGGCCTTGCTCAGGGCCGCTTCCCAACCCAGCCAGGCCGGCAGCATCAGGCGCGTTTGGGTCCAGCCGAAAATCCACGGAATCGCCCGCAGGCTTTCGATCCCCCCGGCCCGGCGCTTGGCCGGACGACTGCCCAGTGGCAAACGACCGAGCTCCTGTTCCGGCGTGGACTGGCGGAAATACTCAACGAACTGTGGATTTTCCCGCACCACGGCGCGGTAAGCACTGACACCGTCTGCGGCCAGTTCGTCCATCAAATGGCGCCACTCGGGCGTAGGTGGCGGCGGAGGCAGCAAGGTCGCCTCCAGCACGGCGGCCAGGTACAGGTTGAGGTTCTGTTCGGCGATGTCCGGCAAGCCAAATTTGAATCGAATCATTTCGCCCTGTTCGGTGGTGCGGAAACGCCCCGCCACCGAACCCGGTGGCTGCGACAGGATCGCCGCATGGGCCGGGCCGCCGCCTCGCCCCACGGTGCCACCGCGACCGTGGAACAACAGCAGTTCCACTTGCTGCGCACGACAGATGTCCACCAAACGTTCCTGTGCCCGGTACTGCGCCCAGGCCGCCGCCGTGGTGCCGGCGTCCTTGGCCGAGTCGGAGTAGCCGATCATCACTTCCTGCGGCCCTTGCAGGCGCGCGCGATAGCCGGGCAACAGCAGCAGCTTTTCGATCACCGGGCCGGCATTGTCGAGGTCGGCCAGGGTTTCAAACAGCGGCACCACGCGCATCGGCCGCAACACGCCGGACTCTTTGAGCAATAACTGCACGGCCAGTACATCGGAAGCCGCACCGGCCATGGAAATCACGTAGGACCCGAGGGATGCCTCAGGCGCAGCGGCGACTTCCCGGCAGGTCGCCAAGACCTCGGCGGTGTCGGCGCCAGGTTTGAAGTACGCCGGCAACAAGGGACGACGATTGCTCAATTCGCGCATCAGAAAGGCGATGCGCTCTTCCTCGCTCCAGTCCTCGTAGCTTCCCAGGCCAAGGTAGTCGGTGATTTCGGTCATCGCCGCGGTGTGCCGCGACGAGTCCTGGCGCACATCCAGACGAACCAGGAACAGTCCGAACGTCACTGCCCGGCGCAGGCAATCGAGCAACGGCCCGTCGGCGATCACGCCCATGCCGCACTCGTGCAAAGAGTGGTAGCAAAGCTCCAGCGGATCGAGCAGTTCGCGGTTGTTTTGCAGCACGTCGACCGGTGCCGGCGTTGGCGTCGACAAGGCGGCGTGTGCCCAGTTGCGCGTCGCCCGCAGGCGTTCGCGCAGCTGTTTGAGCACTGCCCGGTAAGGTTCGGCGCTGTCTCCCGCCTTGGCCTTCAATTCCTCGCTGGCCTGCTGCATCGACAGCTCAGCGGCCAGGCGATCGACATCGCGCAGGTACAAATCGGCTGCCATCCAGCGCGCCAACAGTAAAACCTCTCGGGTCACCGCTGCCGTCACGTTCGGGTTGCCGTCGCGGTCGCCGCCCATCCACGAGGCAAAGCGAATCGGCGCGGCCTCCAATGGCAAGCGCAGGCCGGTGGCGGCGTGCAGGGCCTGATCGGCCTTGCGCAGATAATTGGGAATGGCCTGCCACAGCGAATGCTCGATCACCGCGAAACCCCACTTGGCTTCGTCCACCGGCGTGGGGCGCGTGCGGCGGATTTCCTCGGTGTGCCAGGCTTCGGCGATCAGGCGTTGCAAGGTGGTCTTGATCTGCTCGCGCTCGGCACCGGTCAGATCGCGGTGATCCTGAGCCGCCAGTTGCGCGGCGATGGCGTCGTACTTCTGGATCAGCGTGCGGCGTGCAACTTCGGTGGGATGCGCCGTAAGTACCAGTTCGATCTCCAGCCGACCCAGTTGCCGGGCCAGCGCGTCGGCGCCATGCCCCTCGGCGCGCAGACGCGCGAGCAACTCCGGCAGTACCCGGGCTTCGAACGGCGCCTCTTGGGATTCCTCGCGGCGGTGAATCAACTGATATTGCTCGGCGATATTGGCCAGGTTGAGAAACTGGTTGAACGCCCGCGCCACCGGCAGCAATTCGTCTTCGGTCAACTGGTTGAGGCTGGCGCTGAGCTCGGCGTCCATGGAGCCGCGCCGGTCAGCCTTGGCGCCCTTGCGGATCTGCTCGATCTTGTCGAGAAAACCGTCGCCATATTGCTCACGAATGGTATTGCCCAACAGCTCACCCAGCAGGTGAACATCCTCGCGCAAGCGTGCATCAATATCGGTCATCAGCAGGTCTCCAGCAAAAATCCGGGCGGCTAAGAACCTAGAGAGTGCCGCCCCAGACGGGTTCTTACAAGCAAGACGACGAAGGGACTTTAAACCTTGCCTGTTGAAGCTAGTCTGAAGATAAGCCGCACAATGGCTGTCGCCGGCCAATGCCGGACACTCACCCTGCCTGCCACGAGCGGGAGCGCAATGAGGTCAATATGAAAATCCGCGAGCTTGCCCACCACTGGGAAGAAAACGCCAAAGGTCGCCTGACCGACACCGGCTACTCGATTCATCTGGACGTGGAGTCTGCCGCACGGCTGGCCGCGCTCGTCGAGATGTACCCCAAGCGGCATCCCGAAGAACTGCTCGGCGACCTGATCGGCGCCGCGCTGGAAGAGCTGGAAAGAAGCTTCCCGTACGTCAAAGGCTCGACCGTGGTCGCCACCGATGAAGAAGGCGATCCACTGTACGAAGACATTGGACCGACCCCGCGCTTTCTGGCGCTGTCACGTCGGCATTTGCACGATTTGTCGATGCCTGACGACAAACAGAAGCACTGATTTTCAGCTGTACCTGTGGGAGCGAGCTCGCTCCCACATTGGCCTGTATTTCACTTCGAAAATTGCGCTTCTACGGACCTGTAAAAGGTCCTGCATAGCGCTTCGCGTCATGTAAATCCCCGCCTTAGAGCCCTGTCCATTCGATCACGGCTTTTTCAATGGCTGACTAATTTCTCTGAACTTTCAAAAAAAGCCTCGGGTCAACCCAAGTAACCACGCCTGGGACGAGCGTTTCAAAATACCCCGCAATCGATGGTTTCAGTACCTTGCCCAGGGTGGACTTCGACGTTTTTCAGGAATTGGCCCAATGGAGTTGAAGACCATGAAAACCCGAACCGGAACCCCCTCATTTACCTGTTCGCAAAGCCTGAAACTGGCGGCATTGGCCCTGGGCAGCTGCCTGGTCCTGGCCGGCTGCGCCGGTAACCCGCCGACCGAGCAGTACGCGGTCACCCAATCGGCCGTCAACGACGCCGTCAGCGCCGGCGGCACCGAGTTCGCCGCCGTGGAAATGAAATCTGCCCAGGACAAGCTCAAGCAAGCCGAAATCGCCATGCACGACAAGAAATATGACCAGGCCCGGATGCTCGCCGAACAGGCCGAGTGGGACGCTCGCGTGGCCGAGCGTAAGGCCCAGGCGATGAAGGCCGAACAATCAGTGAAGGACGCGCAGAAAGGCGTTCAGGAATTGCGTCAGGAAAGCCAGCGCACCGTTCAGTAAGCGGCGCGGCACCCCCGCATTCCCACTCGACTAAAAGGACGAAATCATGAAACCCAATCAATTGATGATCCCTGCCCTGCTGGCTGTCACCGTAGCCCTGGCGGCCTGCTCCACACCACCGAACGCCAACCTCGAACAGGCCCGCAGCAACTACACCGGCCTGCAAGCCGATCCGCAGGCCAGCAAAGTCGCGGCGCTGGAAACCAAGGAAGCCAGCGACTATCTGGACAAGGCCGATAAGGCCTACATGGACAAGGAGGACGCCGCCAAGGTCGACCAGCTTGCCTATTTGTCCAACCAGCGCGTCGAAGTGGCCAAGCAGACCATCGCCCTGCGCACCGCAGAGGCCAGTCTGAAAGATGCCTCGGCGCAACGGGCTCAGGCCCGCCTCGACGCCCGGGACCAGCAGATAAAACAGTTGAAGGACAGCCTCAACGCCAGGCAAACCGATCGCGGGACGCTGGTGACCTTCGGGGATGTACTGTTCGCCACCGACAAGGCCGAGCTGAAAGCCAACGGCCTGGCGAACATCAACAAACTGGCGCAGTACCTACAGGAAAACCCCGAGCGCAAAGTGATTGTCGAGGGCTATACCGACAGCACCGGTACGGCGTCGCACAACCAGTCGCTGTCGGAACGTCGCGCAGGCTCCGTACGTGCTGCGCTGGTGAAGATGGGCGTTGATCCGGCGCGGATCGTCGCCCAGGGTTACGGCAAAGAGTACCCAGTGGCGGATAACAGCAGTACCTCGGGTCGGGCGATGAACCGTCGGGTGGAGGTGACCATTTCCAATGACAGTCAGCCAGTGATGCCGCGTTCGGCGGTGAGTTCTTACACCCAATAATCAGCCACAACACAATACCTGTGGGAGCGAGCTTGCTCGCGATGGCGGAGTGTCAGACAACACATGTGTTGAATGTCAGGCCATCATCGCGAGCAAGCTCGCTCCCACAAAGGGATTTTGATAGCCACAGATTTAGCTTACGGCTCCAGCTTCTGCGGCGTTTCCTGCCCCATGCAGCGCACGGCTTTTTTCTTGCCATCGACCAGCACGCCGGTCAGGCCTTTCTGTTCCATGTCGAACAGCACCAGCACCCCATCAATGCACTGCGCCACTTGGGCGGCCGGTTCCAGGGAGACTTTGTAGTCTTCGCCCGGAATGGTCTTGAGCATGGTGAATTCGTTGAGCAGCAACGCATCCTCAGGCTTGGCAAAGTGCAGGTAGCCGTACCACCACAGGGCGCCGACGGTGCCGAGGATGCTGCAGATACCGGTGATGATCAGCGGGATGGCGTTACGTTCTTCACTCATTGCGGACTCTCTGGTGGTTCGGTTTCTGAATTCGGGGGTGCCGGGTAGTTGGGGATTTCACCCAACCGGCGCAGGCCGTTGAAATGCTGCGGGTCATCGAGATAACGCAGCATGACCTTGCGCCAGACCGGGTTGGCGAACGTCTGCACATGACCACCACGGGTCAGTTGCAGCACCCGCGGCGGCGGCGCAGCTTGATACAGTCGGATGCCGTTGGAAAGAGGCACGATCGGATCATCGATGCTGTGGTAGAGCAGTTTCGGCACATCCTTGAGTTGCGCCATGGAGTTGATCGCGCTGTCGCCGTCGGGCACCAGCCACGACAACGGCACCTGGAATGGCCAGGTCAACCACGAGGTGCTCAGGGCAAACCGGCCCACGCTGCGGTAACTGGCGGGGACACCATCGAGGACGATGGCCTTGAGTTGTTTCTGCCGTTCCGGGTGCTGGACCAGGTAATGCACGGCCATCGAGCCACCAAGGCTCTGGCCGAGCAGGATCAACGGCTTGCCCTTGACCTGCGGCGCCTTGTCCAGCCAGGCGAATGCGGCGTCGATGTCCTGATAGATCGCCGGCAAGCTCGGTTCGCCTTCGGACAAGCCGTAACCGCGATAGTCCACAAGCAACACCTGGTAACCATTTTTCGGCAACCAGAAACTGCCGCCGAGGTGCATGGGCAGGTTGCCGCCGTTGCCGTGCAGGTGCAGCACCGTGCCTTTGACCTCGACACCCTTCTTCGCCGGCAGCCACCACGCATTCAGCTTGAGGCTATCGGCGGTGGTCAGGGTGATGGTGCGGTATTCGAGCCCGGCCTTTTCCGGAGTGAACAACTGGCCGGGTTCGGGGTAGAACAACAGCGAGCTGCAACCGTTCAAGACCAGGAGAAGGCAGAGGATGCCGAGGGTTCTCATCCGGTGAAACCTCGCAAAAAATGGATTGGAACACAATCCCCTGTGGGAGCGAGCTTGCTCGCGATAGCGATCTGTCAGCTTGCACCCATGTTGAATGTTATGCCGCCATCGCGAGCAAGCTCGCTCCCACAGGGGGACCCGTTGCTCACAAAATATTGGAGTAATCCGCCTCGATCCGGTCCAGGCTCAGGTGGTTGAGGAAGTTGGAGAAGCACATCCACGCCGACAGCGCGTTCATGTCGCGGAACTGTTCCGGCAGGTACTTGGGCGGCACTACCAGGCCTTCGTCCACCAACTGACGCAAGGTGCGCATGTCTTCCAGGGTGGTCTTGCCGCAGAACAACAGCGGTATCTGCTCCAGCTTGCCTTTGCGCACGGCCAGTTGAATGTAGTTGTAAATCATGATGAAGCCCTTGAGGTAGGACAAGTCTTTGGTAAATGGCAGACCTGTCGGCACCGAGCCACGGAAAACGCGACTGGCGTTGCTGTAGCTCTCGGGCATCTCGAAACCTTGCTCGCGGAAGAACTCGAACACCTGCAAAAAGTCCGCGCCCTCCTCAACCATGTGAATGGCGCGGGTACGGTTGGTGAGCTTGCGCAGGCGACTCGGGTACGAGGCGAAGGTGATGATTTCCATCAGGATCGCCAGGCCTTCCTGGGTCACCGTCGACGAGGGCGGGCCCTTGGAGAGGAAGGTGCAGATCGGCTGGTTCAGGCCGTTGAGGGTGGTGCCGACGTGCACCAGCCCTTCGTGGACTTCCAGGGCGCGCACATCGCGGTCGTTGAACATCGCGTCGGCGCGGATCTTGATGTAGTCGGCGCCCGCCGCCGCATCGGCGACGATGCCGTCGGACTCGAACACCCGGATTGTTTCCTCGGCCTCGCCGAACACCTTGTTCAAGCGGTGTTGCAGCAGGCTGACGGCCTCCTTGGCGGTCAATGTCTTCGGTTCATCCTTGAGGTCACCACGACCGTCGATGTTGTTCAGGTATTCGGACAGCATCATGCCCAGGTCAGACAGCGTCGGATCGCCGGCGTGGAATGCGTCCGACGCGGCGCCGTACAACTCCTGGGAAATCAGGCCGAAATCCTCGGTGCCACGCGCTTCGAGCATACGCACCACCATGCGGTATTCCTTGCACATGCGCCGCATGATCTGGCCGACCGGGTTGAACTGACCGAGCTGGCGGGTAATGTCGCGCTCGATGTTCTGGAACTCCAGCTTCACTTTGCTGGAATCGAACGCCAGCGGCCGGTTGAGGTAGTAGTCGCGGTCAACCGCCGGCATTTCCTTGCCCTGGGCCTTGAGGAAGCCCTTGCGAATGTTGTCGTCCCATTTGACCGCATCGAGGACGCGGATCGGCGTCTGCGCCACCACAATGCGATCGGACAAAATGCGTATCGACTGTTGGTAATCGTCCACGCGAAACTCCTGTAGAAACCTGTTGGTGCCGGTTATTTGGCTTTGGCCTGACGCTGATAGCGCACCGCTTCGACGAACACATCGGAGTTGGCCGGGTCGTCGAGGTAGGCGGCGACTTGATCCATGTGGCTGTCGATCAATACGCCATCGCCGTCGTTGGTCTGGAAGCTTTCACCGCTCAGGGCTTTTTGCTTCATGGCCTGGTTGATCTGGTCGAGGTCGAGGTTGTAGACCACCAGTTCATGCTTGTCGGTCAGCTCAAACCCGCCGATGGTGAAATGCCCGCCGAATTGCGCCGGCACCTTCGCCGACAGGTACCAGCGGTTGCCATGGCGCGACAGGGTGAACGGGTAGGCTTCACGTTCCCTGGGCCTGGCCCGGTAGTAGCTGACGGCCTGATAGCGGTTGTCGCCGATGCGGGTCAGTTCGAGGTTGAGCGGCTCGCCCCAGGCATTGGTGCTGGTCCATTTGCCGAGCAATCCTTTGGGCGCGGGGTCGCTGGCAGGCAGCGGTTCCTTGAAGGCCACCAGACAGCCACTGAGCAGCAGGAACGACAAGGCGATCACAACGACACGCCAGGCTTTCATTCAATACTCCCTATGAATACACCGCTGACCTGTAGGAGCGAGCCTGCTCGCGATGAGGGTGTGCCAGACAACATCAATGTTGAATGTTAAGCCGCCTTCGCGAGCAGGCTCGCTCCTACAGAGGTAACTCCCGCCCGGAACTACACCGACGCCAGCACCAGGTGCATGTAGCGCGTCAGGATGCCGAGCATTTCCTCTTCGGCGGCAGGCTCGTCTACGTTGAGCAGCCCCTGATATTCCATCCGGCCGATAATCGCCGTCAACACCTTGGCATCCTGATGCGGCTCGCGCGAGCCCAGCACCTGGAACAGCTGGCAAGAGCCCTGCAGGAGGATTTGCTGATGCGAGCGCACCAGCTCGGCCAGGCGCGGGTTGAGCAATGCTTCCTGACGAAACGCCTGCTCGGCCATCAAATGTTCACGGCGATTGACCAGTTGCCGGTGAACGTAATCGGTCATCAGTCGCGCAATATCGTCCGCCAGTTTCGAGCGCGCCTGCGGGCTGCCATCGCCACTGGCGATCATGTCGCGCAACAGGCCTTCGTTGTTCACCCACAGTTTGCCCATGTACGCCGCACTGCGTTCCACGTATTGGGCGAAGGTATCGGTGAGCAAGTCATCGATATCCTTGAAATAGTAAGTGGTCGCCGACAACGGCACTTGCGCCTCGGCGGCCACCGCACGGTGCCTTACGGCCCGTACACCGTCACGCACGACAATGCGCATGGCAGCATCCAGGATTTCCTGTCGTCGCTGCTCGCTGCCCTGTCGGCTGGCCTTGCGGCCCTGGTACTGAACACTTTCAGCGACCGCAGTGGCGACACCCGCTGCACCTTCTTGAGCTATTGCACGAATCACGACAGGTATTTCCTCTCAGATGAAAGTAACAAGTTGATACGTTTGTACCAGACAGGCAATAAAAAACCGCCTGAAAAGGCGGTTTTTTAATTGAAACACTTACGCTTGCGGCCGCATGTGCGGGAACAGGATCACGTCGCGGATCGACGGGGAGTTGGTCAGCAGCATCACCAGACGGTCGATACCGATGCCTTCACCGGCCGTTGGCGGCATGCCGTACTCCAGCGCACGAACGAAGTCAGCGTCGTAGTGCATGGCTTCGTCGTCACCGGCGTCCTTGTCGGCCACCTGGGCCATGAAGCGCTCGGCCTGGTCTTCCGCGTCGTTCAACTCGGAATAGGCGTTGGCGATTTCACGACCACCGATGAACAGCTCGAAACGGTCGGTGACGTTCGGGTTGTCGTCGTTACGACGGGCCAGCGGCGACACTTCGAACGGGTACTGGGTAATGAAGTGCGGCTGCTCAAGCTTGTGCTCGACCAGTTCTTCGAAAATCATCACCTGCAGCTTGCCAAGGCCTTCGAAGCCCAGCACCTTGGCGCCGGCTTTCTTGGCGATGGCGCGGGCCTTGTCGATGTCGTTCAGGTCGTCAGCGGTCAGCTCGGGGTTGTACTTGAGGATCGAGTCGAACACCGACAGACGCACGAACGGCTCGCCGAAGTGGAACACCTTGTCGCCGTACGGCACGTCGGTGCTGCCCAGAACCAGCTGCGCCAGTTCGCGGAACAGTTCTTCGGTCAGGTCCATGTTGTCTTCGTAGTCGGCGTACGCCTGGTAGAACTCCAACATGGTGAATTCAGGGTTGTGACGAGTCGAAACGCCTTCGTTACGGAAGTTGCGGTTGATCTCGAACACTTTCTCGAAGCCGCCAACAACAAGGCGCTTGAGGTACAGCTCCGGCGCGATACGCAGGAACATGCCCATGTCCAGCGCGTTGTGGTGGGTTTCGAACGGCTTGGCTGCCGCGCCGCCCGGAATGGTTTGCAGCATCGGCGTTTCCACTTCCAGGAAGTCACGTTTCATCAGGAAGCTGCGGATGTGGGCGATGACTTGCGAACGCACGCGGAAGGTCTGGCGCACGTCTTCGTTGACGATCAGGTCAACGTAGCGCTGGCGGTAGCGCTGTTCGGTGTCGGTCAGGCCGTGGTGCTTGTCCGGCAGCGGGCGCAGGGATTTGGTCAGCAGGCGCACGCTGGTCATTTCAACGTACAGGTCGCCCTTGCCGGAACGGGCCAGGGTGCCTTCGGCGGCAATGATGTCGCCCATGTCCCAGGTTTTCACCGCGGCCAGGGTTTCTTCGGACAGGGTCTTGCGGTTGACATAGACCTGGATGCGCCCGGTCATGTCCTGGATCACCATGAACGAACCACGGTTGAGCATGATGCGACCGGCAACCTTGACCGGGATCGCAGCCTCTGCCAGCTCTTCCTTGGTCTTGTCCGCGTACTGTTTCTGCAGTTGCTCGCAGTAGTTTTCGCGGCGGAAGTCGTTCGGGAAGGCATTGCCCTTGGCGCGCTCGGCAGCAAGCTTTTCCTTGCGCAGGGCGATCAGGGAGTTTTCTTCCTGTTGCAGGGCTTGCGGGTCGAGTTCTAGGTCGCTCATGTCTTTAAAAATTCCATCACAGGTTCGTTGCCCCCGGGCCCTTCGGCCCGGGGATCGCCAGCAGGGCTGGCTCCTACAGGGATCGAGTTGAATCAGCCGATCCTGTATTGCGTCTTTTACAGCCCTGATTTCAGGCTGGCTTCCAGGTATTCGTCGATGTCGCCATCGAGCACCTTGTCACAGTCGCTGCGTTCGATGTTGGTGCGCAGATCCTTGATCCGCGAAGCATCGAGCACGTACGAACGGATCTGATGACCCCAGCCGATATCGGACTTGGTGTCTTCCAGCGCCTGGGACGCCGCGTTGCGCTTCTGTATTTCCTGCTCGTACAACCTGGCCCGCAGCATTTTCATGGCGGTGTCTTTGTTGGCGTGCTGGGAACGTTCGTTCTGGCAGCTGACCACGGTGTTGGTCGGTACGTGGGTGATACGTACGGCCGAGTCGGTGGTGTTTACGTGCTGACCACCGGCACCGGAGGAGCGATAGGTGTCGATCCGCAAGTCTGCCGGGTTGATTTCGATTTCCACCTTGTCATCGATCTCGGGGGAAACGAACACCGCCGAGAAAGAAGTGTGGCGACGGTTGCCGGAGTCGAACGGGCTCTTGCGCACCAGACGGTGCACGCCGATCTCGGTCCGCAACCAGCCAAACGCGTATTCGCCCTTGATGTGCACGGTCGCGCCCTTGATCCCGGCGACTTCACCGGCCGACAGCTCCATGATGGTCGCGTCGAAACCGCGTTTGTCGGCCCAGCGCAGGTACATGCGCAGCAGGATGTTGGCCCAGTCCTGGGCTTCGGTGCCGCCGGAACCGGCCTGGATGTCCAGGTACGCGTTGTTCGGGTCCATTTCATGGCTGAACATGCGCCGGAATTCCAGCTTGGCGAGGCTTTCCTCGAGACGGGCCAGCTCGGCGACGACATCGCCCACTGCGCCTTCGTCGTTCTCTTCAACGGCCATGTCCAGCAGGTCACGGCAATCGGCCAGACCGGTGTTCAGTTCGTCGAGGGTATCGACGATCTGCGCCAGCGCAGCGCGCTCGCGGCCCAGTTCCTGGGCGTATTCAGGTTTGTTCCAGACACTCGGATCTTCAAGCTCGCGATTGACCTCGGTCAGACGCTCATGCTTTTGATCGTAGTCAAAGATACCCCCGAATAGTTTCGGAGCGCTCGGACAGGTCCTTGATGGTGTTCAGGATCGGGTTGATTTCCATGACGGGCAGCACTCGTTGGCGAACTTTTGAAAGCCGGCGAGTATACCGGGAAACGGCCGATAACGGCAGTCCGCTTGGCCGAAAAGACGGGTTTACAGACGTTCTTTACAGCGATTGAGGCCATTGTGGGAGCGAGCTTGCTCGCGATGACGGAGTGTCAGTCCATGGAACTATCGACTGACACAACGCCATCGCGAGCAAGCTCGCTCCCACAGGGCTTTGCGTCGCTCAGGAAATAGGGTAGATCACTCCACGCCCACCTGATTACGCCCATTGTTCTTCGCCGAATACAGCCCCTTGTCCGCCGCCAGGATCAGGTCGCGGCAATTGCTGCCCGCTTTCGGGGTGATGGTCGACAGGCCGATGCTTATGGTCAGGCTCGAACCTTCGGTGGGCGAGTTATGCGGGATCTTCAGGGCGGCCACGGTCTGGCGCAGCTTCTCGGCCACCAGCCGTGCCCCGCCCTGGGAGGTGTTGGGCAGCACCAGGGCGAACTCTTCGCCGCCGTAGCGGGCCGGCAAGTCCGAAGGCCGGGCACTGGCGTCCTTGATCGCCGCGGCGACCTTGCGCAGGGCTTCATCGCCCTCCAGGTGACCGAAGCTGTCGTTGTAGGCCTTGAAGTAGTCCACGTCGATCATCAGCAACGACAACTGGCTCTGCTCACGCAGCGAACGGCGCCATTCCAGTTCCATGTATTCATCGAAGTGCCGACGGTTCGACAACCCGGTCAGGCCGTCGGAATTCATCAGGCGTTGCAGCACCAGGTTGGTGTCGAGCAGTTGCTGCTGGCTGACCCGCAGCGCGCGGTACGCCGCGTCCCGTTGCAGCAGGGTCATGTAGGAGCGTGAGTGATAGCGGATACGTGCGACCAGTTCGATGTTGTCCGGCAGCTTGACCAGATAATCGTTGGCTCCGGCCGCAAAGGCCGCGCTCTTGATCAACGGGTCTTCCTTGGTCGACAGGACGATGATCGGAATGTCCTTGGTCGCCGGGTGATTGCGGTATTCACGTACCAGGCTCAGACCGTCCAGTCCCGGCATCACCAGGTCTTGAAGAATCACCGTCGGCTTGATGCGCACCGCGTGGGCGATGGCCTGGTGCGGGTCGGCGCAGAAGTGGAAATCGATATTCTCTTCATTCGCCAGGCCGCGGCGCACGGCTTCGCCGATCATGGCCTGATCGTCCACCAGCAACACCATGGCGGCGTTTTCGTCGGTCTTGAAGTCGTCGAGCTGTAATTCATTCATGTGCGGTCACCTGAGTACTACCTGAGCCAGGGATGAGGGAAAAGGTGCTCATTTGGCGAATATCTCCAGCAATCGTGGTGCTATCTTGTCCAGCGGGCGAATCTCCACGGCAGCGTCGATGGCCGCGGCCGCCTTCGGCATGCCATACACCGCACTGCTGCGCTGGTCTTGTGCGATGGTCAGGTAGCCCTGTTGGCGCATGAGTTTAAGCCCCTGGGCGCCATCACGCCCCATGCCGGTGAGCAAAACCCCCACGGCGTCACCATTCCAGTAACTGGCCACGCTTTCGAAGAACACATCGATGGAGGGCCGGTAGATCTCGTTGACCGGTTCGGCGGTGTAGGCCAGCGTGCCGTTTTTCAGCAGGCGAATATGGTGATTGGTGCCGGCCAGCAATACCGTGCCGCTTTGCGGCGGCTCGCCTTCCTCGGCCAGGCGGACGTTGAGACCGCTGGCGCTACTGAGCCATTCAGCCATGCCGGCGGCAAACACCTGGTCAACGTGCTGCACCAGCACGATGGCCGGAGAAAAATTGTGCGGCAGTCCCTTGAGCAAGACTTCCAGCGCTGCCGGCCCACCGGCGGATGAGCCAATGGCGATCAGGCTCTGGCGTGAGCCCGTACTGCGCAACGGTGCCGGCGTCGGACGCGGGCGGTTGCCCTTGTCGCCGATCAGCCAGCTGATGTTCAAGATTTTGCGCAACAACGGCGCGGCCGCTTCCTGGGCATTGCCGGCGCCGAGGGCCGGGGTATCGACCACGTCCAGCGCACCGTAGCCCATGGCCTCGAATACCCGGTGCACGTTCTGCTGGCGATCCACGGTGACGATGACGATGGCACACGGAGTCTCGGCCATGATCCGCCGCGTGGCCTCGACGCCATCCATCACCGGCATGATCAGGTCCATCAGAATCAGGTCCGGTGTGTCCTGCGCGCACTGGCGCACCGCCTCGGCGCCATTGCCGGCGACCCAGACCACCTCGTGGGCCGGCTCGAATGCCAGGGCGCGGCGCAGGGCCTCCACCGCCATGGGCATGTCATTGACGATTGCGATCCTCATGCCCGCGCTCCTCCGATGAGCTCGACCACTGCATCGAGCAAGGCGTCGTCATGAAAACTGGCCTTGGCTAGATAATAGTCGGCCCCGGCATCCAGTCCACGGCGCCGGTCCTCTTCACGATCCTTGTAGGACACCACCATCACCGGCAACGATTGCAGGCGATTGTCCCGACGCAGCAGCGTGACCAGTTCGATGCCATCCATGCGCGGCATATCGATGTCGGTGATCAGCAGATCGAAATCCTCCGAACGCAGCGCGTTCCAGCCGTCCATGCCGTCCACCGCAACCGCCACGTCATATCCGCGATTGAGCAACAGCTTGCGCTGCAACTCTCGCACGGTCAGGGAATCGTCCACCACCAGAATTCGTTTGCGGGCCGCCTCGACCACCTGATCGCTGCGACGGGCAATGCGCTCCAGACGCCCAGTGTCGAGCAATTTATCCACCGAACGCAGCATGTCTTCGACATCGACGATCAGCACCACCGAACCGTCATCGAGCAAGGCCCCGGCGGAAATGTCCTGCACCTTGCCCAGACGCTCATCCAGTGGCAACACCACCAATGTCCGCTCACCGATAAACCGTTCCACTGCCACGCCGTAGATCGCATCGCGCTCGCGAATCACCACGACGCTCAGGGTTTGCCCGCTGTTCTGGCAGGCCGGACGTTGCAGCAACTGACTGGCCGCCACCAGGCCGACATGCCGGCCTTCGTGCCAGAAATGCTGGCGGCCTTCGACCTGCACGATCTCCGCCGGCTCCAGGTCGCACATGCGCTCGATATGCGCCAGCGGGAAGGCATAGGCTTCGTCGCCGACTTCCACCACGAGGCTGCGCACCACCGACAGGGTCAGCGGCACCTCAAGGTGGAAACGACTGCCCTCGCCCGCCGTCTGCTCCAGCACCACCGCGCCGCGCAACTGCCGGACCATGTGCTGCACCGCATCCAGGCCAACGCCGCGACCGGACACCTCGGTGACCGTGTCGCGCAAACTGAAACCGGGCAGGAACAGGAATGTCAGCAACTCCTCTTCGCTCAACTGAGCGGCGGTTTGCGCGGGCGACAAACTTCGTTCAACGATGCTGCGACGGACCTTTTCCAGGTCCACGCCATTGCCGTCATCGCTCAATTCAAGCACCAGCAAACCGGCCTGATGGGACGCGCGCAGGCGAATCAAACCTTCAGCCGGCTTGCCCGCCAGCAGCCTTTGTTCCGGGGTTTCGATGCCGTGGTCGACCGCATTGCGCAACAAGTGAGTCAACGGCGCTTCGAGCTTTTCCAGTACGTCGCGATCAACCTGAGTCTTCTCGCCTTCAATCTCAAGTCGCACCTGTTTGCCCAGATCACGCCCCAGATCACGGACCATACGCACCTGACCGGTCAGCACATCGGCAAACGGCCGCATGCGACAGGCCAGCGCCGTGTCGTACAACACCTGTGCCCGCTGGCTGGCATGCCAGGCGAACTCATCGAGTTCGGCGTTCTTTTCCATAAGCAACTGCTGGGATTGCGCGAGCAAGCGCCGGGCATCCTCAAGGGTTTCCTGGGCCTCCAGGCTCAAGGCGTGATCCTTGAGATGCACGTTGAGACTCTCCAGTGCACGCAAGCTGTTGCTCTGCATGCGCTTGAGCCGCTGCATGGTCGCAAGGTGCGGTTTGAGCCGCTGGGTTTCCACCAGGGATTTGCTCGACAGATCGAGCAAGCTGTTCAGGCGCTCGGCGGTGACACGCAGCACACGTTCGCCGTTTTCGGTGGTGCGTGTGGTCTTGCGCGGGGCTGGCGCCGATGGCGGTTCGGCGGCAGTCATGGGCGGCTCGACCTTGGGCGCGGGTGCTTCGGGTTGAAGTTCGGCCATCACCGGTTCTGCTGGCGCAATCAACGGCGCCGTCGGGTCCAGTAACCGCGCCATCAATGCCACGTAGGCGTCGATGTCCACGTCCCCCGGCGTGCTGCCTGGCGTGGCAATGCGCATCAGCAAATCGGTGCCTTGCAACAACGCATCGATGTGCCCGGGACGCAGCACCAGGCGCCCTTCCTGGGCACTGACCAGGCAATCCTCCATCACATGGGCAACGCTGACCCCGGCATCGACGCCAACGATCCGCGCCGCCCCCTTGAGTGAGTGCGCCGCACGCATGCACGATTCAAGTTGATCGGCCAGGGTCGGGTCGCGCTCAAGCGCCAGCAGGCCGACACTCAAGACCAGGGTCTGGGCTTCGGCCTCCAGGCTGAACAGCTCCAGCAAAGAAGCGTCGCGCATTTGCTCGGGGGTCATGTGAGGCTCCGGGTCACGGCGGACAGCAGCTGTTCTTCATCCAGCCAACGCAGGCTGCGACCTTTGAATTGCAACACGCCACGGGTGTATTTGGCGCTGGCCTGAGCACCCGAGCGCGATGCGGTATCGAGGATGATTTCGTCAATGGCGTGAATCCCGTCGACTTCGTCCACCGGCACCACCACTGGCCCGCCGTGGGCCGCGATGATCAGCATGCGCGGCATGACCCGCGTGCCGGACACAGCGCTGCCAGTGTCGTCGAGCCCGAGCAACTCCACCAACGACAGGCAGGCGACCAGCGCACCGCGCACATTCGCCACGCCGAGCAAGGCCCGGGAGCGCTGGTGCGGCAAGGAGTGAATCGCCTGCAGCGGCGCCACCTCGACCAGACTGCGCGTGGCCAGGCCCAGCCATTCTTCACCCAGACGGAACATCAACAACGAGCGGGTTTTCACCTCGCTCTCGACCGTGACGGACACTGGCCCGCGATCCTCCTGCTGCAACGCATAGCGATCGAGCAAGCGTGTGGCGGCCGCCGAATACACCGCACAATTGCGGCAATGAATATGCTCGGCCAGCAACGGGCAAGACTTGTCGCCATGGATACCGATACGGTTCCAGCAGTCGTCGATGGCCTGGGCATCCCGGGTGACGCTAAAGGTGTCGGAGGCGATCATCGTTTACGCTCACTGTCGGTGGTGCGTGCGCTACGGGCGGCACGTACCTGCAATCGCCTGGCTCCCGCCACGTCGCCCTGGGCCTGCAGCAATGCAGCCAGGTGCATCAACGCTTCGGGATGTTGCGGTTCGAGGTACAACGCCTTGCGATAAAAGCCCTGGGCTTCGAGGACGTTTCCGACGACATCACTGAGCAGTCCCAGCCAATAGAACACCTGGGCTACCGGTTCATGACTGCGCAAATAGCTTTCGCAAGCGGCCCTCGCCTCGGCGCTTTTGCCTTCGTTGGCTAGCGCGGCGATGTTCGCCAGCAGCACGACCGTATCGACGCCAGACGTTTTCGGCGCAGAAGCCAGCGGCACAACACTGGCGAATGGACGACTGCGCGCTGGCGCAGGCGGTGGATTACGCAGCGGTTGCGGCACTGGCAATGGAGCAGGCACGAATGCCGGCAAGGGATCAGGGTCCGGAGCCCCCTGTCGACTGAACGCGAAGGACTGCGCGATACCGATCGAGCGCATCCCCAAACGCCCCAGCAGACTGCCTTCGGCCGGCCCGATAAACAGCACGCCGTCAACGTGGGTCAGGCCCTTGAGCACTTCGAAGACTTGCTTCTGGGTCGGCTGGTCGAAGTAGATCAGCAGGTTGCGACAAAACACGAAATCGAATGGCGGTTCACCAGCCAGCAAGGCCGGATCCAGCAGATTGCCGACCTGCAAGCGCACCTGCTCCTGCACACACGGGTTCAGGCGATAGTTGTCACCCTCGGCAATGAAATGGCGATCGCGAAACGCAATGTCGTCACCCCGAAAGGAATTCTTGCTGTACAAGGCGCGCCTGGCTTTTTCCACCGACAACGGGCTGACGTCCATGCCGTCGACCTTGAACTGGTGCGGCTTGAGCCCGGCATCGAGCAACGCCATGGCGATCGAGTACGGTTCTTCGCCAGTGGAACACGGCAAACTGAGAATCCGCAGTGCGCGCAGGTTGTTGATCCCGGCCAGACGCTTGCTCGCCAGCTTCGCCAGGGTGGCGAAGGATTCCGGATAACGGAAGAACCAGGTTTCCGGAACGATCACCGCTTCGATCAACGCCTGCTGCTCGTCCCGCGAGCCCTGCAAGGTGTGCCAATACTCATCGGCCGAAGGTGCTTGCGACGCTATGCTGCGTTGGCGCACCGCTCGCTCGATGATTGCCGGTCCCACCGAGGTCACGTCGAGTCCGATACGCTCTTTGAGGAAGTCGAAAAAGCGCTGATCGCTGCTCATGACCGCTCCTCCAGCAGTGCCGGATCCAGTGGCGGCGAGGGAAACAACAAGGAGCGAACCTGTTCGTCCAGCAGATCGCTGACCCGTACCCATTGCAGCAAGCCCTGCTCGTCCTTGCGCACCGGCCCCAGGTAAGGCGTGTGCCGATTTTCCAGGCCGTAGGGCTGAAAATCCGCTGGATCGCAGCGCAAGGTGTCGGTCGCCTGTTCCAGAATCAATCCGAGCAGCTGTGCTTCGGTAGTTTCATCCGGGCGATAGTTGACCAGCACCAATCGCGTGCTGGTACGGGCCTGTGCAGGCGTACCGAACGTCAGTGCGCTCAAGTCGATCACCGGCACCACGGCGCCCCGATAGGCGAACACCCCGGCGACCCAGGCGGGGACATGGGGAATGGGCTTCAAGGGCAGGCGCGGCAGCACTTCCGCCACCTCGACGGCCTGCAACGCATAGCGCTCGCTGCCGATGCGGAACACCAGAAACAATGCATGCAGCGCCCGCTTCACGGCAGAGCGTTTGGCCGTGATTTCGCTCATCAGACTTTGAATCGCGAAACGCCGCTGCGCAGCCCGACGGCCACCTGGCTCAGCTCATCGATGGCGAAACTGGCCTGACGCAGAGACTCGACGGTCTGGCTGCTGGCATCGCCCAACTGTACCAGCGCATGGTTGATCTGCTCGGCGCCGGTGGCCTGGGCCTGCATGCCTTCGTTGACCATCAGCACCCGCGGCGCCAGCGCCTGAACCTGATGGATGATCTGCGACAACTGCTCGCCGACCTGCTGCACCTCGGACATGCCGCGACGCACTTCCTCGGAGAACTTGTCCATGYCCATGACCCCGGCCGATACCGCCGACTGGATCTCGCGCACCATTTGTTCGATGTCGTAAGTGGCCACCGCCGTCTGGTCCGCCAGGCGCCGCACTTCGGTGGCGACCACGGCAAACCCGCGCCCGTACTCCCCGGCCTTCTCGGCCTCGATGGCGGCGTTGAGCGACAACAGGTTGGTCTGGTCGGCGACCTTGACGATGGTCACCACCACCTGATTGATGTTGCCGGCCTTCTCGTTGAGGATCGCCAGTTTGGCGTTGACCAGATCGGCCGCGCCCATCACCGAGTGCATGGTTTCCTCCATGCGCGCCAGGCCCTGTTGCCCGGAGCCGGCGGCCACGGAAGCCTGATCGGCGGCGGTGGAGACCTCGGTCATGGTGCGCACCAGATCCCGGGAAGTGGCGGCGATCTCACGGGAGGTCGCACCGATTTCCGTGGTGGTAGCGGCGGTTTCAGTGGCGGTCGCTTGCTGCTGCTTGGAAGTGGCTGCAATTTCAGTGACCGACGTGGTCACCTGCACCGACGAACGCTGGGCCTGGGACACCAGAGATGTGAGCTCGGTCATCATGTCGTTGAAGCCGGTCTCTACCGCGCCGAACTCGTCCTTGCGCTCCAGATTCAGGCGGCTGCTGAGGTCGCCAGTGCGCATGATTTCGAGGATTTTCACGATGCGGTTCATCGGCGCCATGATGGCGCGCATCAACAACAGGCCGCAGAGGGCGGCGGCCAGCACCGCGATCACCAGGGAAATGCCCATGATGGCTTTGGCGGTGACCACCGCATCATCAATGGCCGCGATTTCTGTGTCCGCCACGGTCTTGTTATGCTGCAGGATGTCATTGACTTTCATTCGACCCGCTATCCAGGTCGGGGTCAGCTCACTGTGGAACATGTTGACGGCCTCGGCGTTCTGGTTACGTTTATGCAACTCGATCACCGCGGCCAGAATCCGGTGGTAGTCCTCATGAAGTTTTTCGAACGCTGCGTAATCGACCCTGTCTTCTTCGTCGGCCATCGTTGCACGGTAGAGGTCCATCTGCTCCTTCAACCGCTCGGCGAAGCCCTTGAAGTTCGCGGCATCCTCGGCAGTGAAGCCCTGCCCTTCCTCCAGGCCGAGCATGGCCTGCATGCGTACATAACTGTCGGACCACGCGCCACGAATCATCGAACTGTAATACACCCCTGGCAGAGCGTCCTCACGCACGCTGGCCTCGCTGTTTTCGATCGTCAACAGCCGGGAATACGAGACGACCACCATCAGCAACATGATGGTGATAATTACCGCAAAGCTCGCCAAGATGCGTTGGCGCAACGTCCAGTTCTTCACAGTCATTCCTCGGGGCTGATACGAAATGCGGGGGAGTATAGCTGAGGGCGGTGTTTCATTTATAAGACGCTTGCACACCACCGCTCATCCCACGGGCAAGCCGGGGGGCTCGGGATTGGGACTGTCCGCTAATTGAGGGGGCGGGTGCCAGGGATGATTGGGCAGAAAGAGACCGTGGAATGGTCATTGGATATGTGGTGCGACTGAAAACGCCATCGCGAGCAGGCTCGCTCCCACATTGAATCTCTGGCGTACACAAAATCTGTGATCACTGAAGATCCCCTGTGGGAGCAGCCGGTCGACGCTCGATTGCTCGCGATGGCGGGCTGAAGGTTTACAGGGAGGCCTGGCGAACCTGCTTCTCCAGTTCAGCTTTCAACCCCGGCTCCAGCTTGAGCTGCCGCGCCAGCTCATCGAGGTAGGCCTTCTCCATGAAGTTTTCCTCGTCCACCATCATCACGCTGGCGATGTACATTTCGGCGGCGATTTCCGGGGAGCGGGCGGCGCGGGAGACATCGCTCGGGTCCAGCGGCTTGTTGAGCTCGGCGTGCAGCCAGCGTTGCAGTTCCTGGTCGCTATCGAGCCGGGTGAATTCGCCTTCGATCAAGGCTCGCTCACGCTCATCGACATGACCGTCGGCCTTGGCCGCCGCCACCAGCGCCTTGAGAATCGCCTGACTGTGCAGCTCCACTTGCGCGGCCGGTACGCGGTCCAGGGTTTGCGGCTCCGTAGCGGCCACACCGCCCTGCTGCGCCTGCCAGTTACCCAAGGTTTTATAGGCCAGCACGCCCAACGCGGCGAGACCGCCGTAGACCGCAACCTTGCCCCCGACTTTACGGGCCTTTTTGCTGCCGAGCAGCAAACCCATGGCGCCGGCCGCCAATGCCCCGCCACTCGCGCCGGAGAGCAAGCTGCCGAGGGCACTGGTGCCACCGCTCGCACCCTTTTGCTGTGAGCTGCCGGCCTTGTTCTGCAACAGGTCCTGGCCGGACTTGAGTAGTTGATCGAGCAATCCACGGGTGTTCATTTGCCGCCTCCACAAGACGTTTAACCTGAAACCAAGGCCACCAGCCTAGATCGAAAGTACCCACGTCCCGTGCGCGAGAGTGCTTCCAGATGTTGCATCGCCAAGTCACCTGGCGCTGCCCATCGAAAAAAAAGATATACACTCCAAAAAATCGATAAAAACAGCCCACCGGGTGCTTTCCCATGATGACCTTGCGTCAGATCCGTCATTTCATCGCCGTGGCCGAGACCGGCTCGATCTCGGCCGCCGCGCAAACCGCGTTCATTTCCCAGTCGACCCTGACCCTGGCGATCCAGCAACTGGAGGAGGAAATCGGCGTCAGCCTGTTCAGCCGCCACGCCAAGGGCATGACCCTGACCCACCAGGGCCATCAATTCCTGCGTCAGGCGCACTTGATCCTGGCCACTGTGGATAACGCCAAGCGCAGCCTGCAACAGAGCACCGATCAGGTCGCCGGACAGTTGATCGTCGGCGTGACCAGCCTGGTCGCCGGTTATTACCTGGCGGATTTGCTCACCCGTTTCCAGCGTGCCTACCCCAACGTGGAAATTCGCGTGATGGAAGACGAGCGCCCCTACATCGAGCATTTGCTGGTCAGCGGCGAGATCGATGTCGGCGTGTTGATCCTGTCCAACCTCGAAGACCGCCACGCCCTGCAGACCGAAGTGCTGACCCATTCGCCGCACCGACTATGGCTGCCGGCTCAGCACCCGCTGCTGGAACACGACAGCATCAACCTCGCCGACGTGGCTCGCGAGCCATTGATTCAGCTTAACGTCGATGAAATGGACCGCAACGCCCAGCGCATGTGGTCGGCAGCCTCGCTGCAACCGCGCATCACCCTGCGCACGGCCTCGACCGAAGCGGTGCGAAGCCTGGTGGCCGCCGGATTAGGTGTGTCGATCCAGCCCGACATGACGTATCGCCCGTGGTCACTGGAAGGCGACATCATTGAAGCCCGGCCGATAGCCGACCTCAGCCAGACCCTCGATGTCGGCCTCGCGTGGCGTCGTGGCACCGCGCGGCCGGCGCTGGTGGACCCCTTCCTCACGGTCGCCCGCGAACAACCCCACGGCGGGCGCAAGCCATCTATTTAATCGAACGCCACCTTCGGTATTTAGTATTTGTTGTCCTCGGGCCCGCGAACTAGTCTTGTTGCATCCAATAAAGACGGCCGGGCCCCAGTCACAGGGAGCACTGCCATGTCTACACAACAAGCCACACAAAAAAAGAGAACCCGAAAAATGGCTGGCGCGCAGACCCCGTTGTTCACCGCCCTGTTGATCGATGGAGAACTGGTCTCTGGGCAAGGCATTGTCGAGCCAATCCTCAACCCGGCCACCGGCGAAGTCCTGACGCAGATCGCCGAAGCCAGCATCGAACAAGTCGAAGCTGCCATCCTCGCCGCCCACCACGCGTTTGCCGGTTGGTCGCGGACCACACCGCAGCAACGCTCGAACCTGTTGCTCGACATCGCCAACGCCATCGAAAAAAACGCTGACCAACTCGCCCGCCTCGAAGCCCTGAACTGCGGTAAACCGTTGCACCTGGCCCGCCAGGATGACCTGAATGCCACGATCGACGTGTTCCGCTTCTTCGCCGGTGCCGTGCGTTGTCAGACCGGCCAGCTCAGCGGCGAATACCTGCCGGGCTACACCAGCATGGTGCGCCGCGATCCTATCGGGGTCGTGGCGTCGATTGCGCCGTGGAACTACCCGATCATGATGGCCGCATGGAAAATCGCCCCGGCCCTCGCCGCCGGCAACACCCTGGTGTTCAAGCCGTCGGAACACACGCCGCTGTCGATCCTCGCCCTGGCGCCAGCGCTGGCCGAGATCCTGCCACGGGGTGTGATCAACATCGTTTGCGGTGGTGGCGAAGGCGTTGGCAGCCACCTGGTGAGCCACCCTAAAGTGCGCATGGTGTCGCTGACAGGCGATATCGTCACCGGGCAAAAAATCCTCCAGGCCGCATCGAAAACCCTCAAACGCACCCACCTCGAACTCGGCGGCAAGGCCCCGGTGATCGTCTGCAACGATGCCGACATTCAGGCCGTGGTCGAAGGCGTGCGTACCTACGGCTATTACAACGCTGGTCAGGATTGCACCGCCGCCTGCCGGATTTACGCCCAGGCCGGGATTCATGACCGTTTGGTGGCCGAACTCGGTGCCGCCGTCAGCAGCCTGCGCTTCGCCGGCAAGCGCGACGCCGACAATGAAATCGGCCCGCTGATCAGCACCCGCCAGCGTGACCGCGTGGCCAGTTTTGTCGAACGCGCCCTCGGTCAGCCGCACATCGAACGGGTGACCGGTGCAGCCGTGCATTCCGGCGCCGGCTTCTATTACCAGCCGACCCTGTTGGCCGGATGCAAGCAAGGCGATGAAATCGTCCAGCGCGAAGTGTTCGGGCCGGTGGTCACCGTGACCCGTTTCGACGGACTGGAACAAGCGGTGGACTGGGCCAACGATTCGGAATACGGCCTGGCCTCGTCGGTCTGGACCCAGAACCTCGACAAGGCCATGCAGGTCGCAGCGCGCCTGCAGTACGGCTGCACCTGGATCAACAGCCATTTCATGCTGGTCAGCGAAATGCCCCATGGCGGCCTGAAGCGTTCGGGCTACGGCAAAGACCTGTCCAGCGATTCGCTTCAGGACTACAGCGTGGTGCGGCACATCATGGCCCGCCATGGCGAGCATCTCTGACTACGCTAATAACAAGCCACCAACGGCATGCTTCACCACGCTCAAGACACTGCCCCGACCATAATTAAAGAAGAGGGAATTCCCATGTTCGTGCACAAGACCGCACTGCTCAGTGCAATCACCACCGCACTGCTCGCCAGCGCCAGCGTCCAGGCCGCCGAGCCGCTCAAAGCTGTCGGGGCGGGCGAGGGCCAACTGGATATCGTGGCCTGGCCTGGCTACATCGAACGTGGCGAGAGCGACAAGGCCTACGACTGGGTGACCGGTTTCGAGAAGGAAACCGGCTGCAAGGTCAACGTCAAGACAGCGGCCACCTCCGATGAAATGGTCAGTCTGATGGCCAAGGGCGGTTACGATCTGGTCACCGCGTCCGGCGACGCTTCCCTGCGCCTGATCGTCGGCAAGCGTGTACAGCCGATCAACACCGCGTTGATCCCGAACTGGAAAAACCTCGACCCGCGCCTCAAGGATGGACCCTGGTACGTGGTCAACAAGCAGACCTACGGCGCCCCGTATCAGTGGGGCCCGAACGTGTTGATGTACAACACCAACGTGTTCAAGACCGCGCCCACCAGCTGGGGCGTGCTGTTCAATGCCGAAGACCTGCCGGACGGCAAGCCGAACAAGGGTCGCGTGCAGGCCTATGACGGCCCGATCTACATCGCCGACGCTGCGCTGTACCTGAAGACCGCCAAGCCGGAACTGGGCATCCAGAACCCCTACGAACTGACCGAAGCCCAATACAAGGCCGTGCTCGACCTGCTGCGCGCCCAGCAGCCGTTGATCCACCGCTACTGGCACGACACCACTGTGCAAATGAGCGACTTCAAGAACGAGGGCGTGGTCGCTTCTGGCGCGTGGCCGTATCAGGTCAACGGCCTGATGAACGAAAAACAGCCAATCGCCTCGACCATCCCGAAAGAAGGCGCCACCGGTTGGGCCGACACCACCATGATGCACGCCGAGGCCAAGCACCCGAACTGCGCCTACAAGTGGATGGACTGGTCGCTGCAACCGAAAGTCCAGGGCGACGTAGCGGCGTGGTTCGGCTCGCTGCCAGCGGTTCCGGCGGCGTGCAAGGAGAGCGAACTGCTCGGTGCCGAAGGCTGCAAGACCAACGGTTTCGACCAGTTCGACAAGATCGCCTTCTGGAAAACCCCGCAGGCTGAAGGCGGCAAGTTCGTTCCGTACAGCCGCTGGACCCAGGACTACATCGCGATCATGGGCGGCCGATAACCCGCCCTCCCCTGTGGGAGCGAGCTTGCTCGCGATGGCGGTGTGTCAGTCGACAGAGATACTGACTGTTCTGCCCTCATCGCGAGCAAGCTCGCTCCCACAGTAGATCAGCGCCATTGCCGCTAACGCGCACGGCTTACAGATAGAAGATGTTCGTTTTTTCAGAAGTCCAGGCAGGGCCGCTGCGACGGCCTTCGTCTTTTTGGAGCACCGCACCATGACGCTTGCAGTCCAGTTCACCAACGTTTCCCGTCAATTCGGCGAAGTGAAAGCCGTAGACCGGGTTTCCATCGACATCCAGGACGGCGAGTTCTTCTCCATGCTGGGGCCTTCCGGCTCGGGCAAAACCACCTGTTTGCGCCTGATCGCCGGCTTTGAACAACCGAGCGCCGGTTCCATCCGTATTCATGGCGAAGAGGCCGCCGGCCTGCCGCCCTACCAGCGCGACGTGAACACCGTGTTCCAGGATTACGCGCTGTTCCCGCACATGAACGTTCGCGACAACGTCGCCTATGGTTTGAAAGTCAAAGGTGTCGCCAAGGATCAACGCCTCAAGCGCGCCGCAGAAGCCCTCGACATGGTCGCCCTCGGCGGCTACGGCGAGCGCAAGCCGGTGCAGCTCTCCGGCGGTCAACGCCAGCGCGTGGCCCTGGCCCGCGCCCTGGTCAACCGTCCACGGGTGTTGCTGCTCGACGAACCCCTCGGTGCCCTCGACCTGAAACTGCGCGAGCAAATGCAGGGCGAGCTGAAAAAGCTGCAACGCCAGCTCGGCATCACGTTCATCTTCGTCACCCATGACCAGACCGAAGCACTGTCGATGTCCGACCGCGTGGCCGTGTTCAACAAAGGCCGCATCGAGCAAGTCGACAGCCCGCGCAACCTGTACATGAAACCGGCCACCACCTTCGTCGCGGAATTCGTTGGCACCTCCAATGTGATTCGCGGTGACCTGGCCAGGCAGCTCAGTGGCAATCCGCAGCCGTTCTCGATTCGCCCGGAACACGTGCGATTCGCCGAAGGCCCGCTGGCCAGCCACGAAATCGAAGTCACTGGCTTGCTCCACGATATCCAGTATCAGGGCAGTGCCACCCGCTACGAGCTGAAACTGGAAAACGGCCAAACCCTGAACATCAGCAAGGCCAACAACCAATGGCTGGACACCAGTGCACAGCACCAGACCGGCCAGCGCATCAGCGCTCGTTGGGCGCGTGAAGCCATGATCGCATTGCACGACACCGTTGCGGGCGGGGTGTGACATGAACACCCTGGCTATCTCTCAAACCCGATCGGGCAGCTCGCCGTTGCGCCGGTTCTCCAACCTGCTGTATCGCCGGCCAAACCTGTACCTGTCGATGCTGCTGGTGCCACCGCTGCTGTGGTTCGGCGCGATCTACCTGGGCTCGTTGCTGGTGCTGCTGTGGCAAGGTTTCTACACCTTCGATGACTTCACCATGGCGGTCACACCCGACCTGACCCTGGCCAACTTCACCGCGCTGTTCCAGCCGTCGAACTTCGACATCATCCTGCGCACCCTGGGCATGGCGGTCGTCGTGTCGATGGCCAGCGCCGTCGTCGCGTTCCCGATTGCCTACTACATGGCGCGCTACACCACGGGCAAGACCAAGGCGTTTTTCTACATCGCGGTGATGATGCCGATGTGGGCCAGTTACATCGTCAAGGCGTACGCCTGGACGCTGCTGCTGGCCAAGGGTGGCGTGGCGCAGTGGTTCGTGCAGCACCTGGGGCTGGAACCGGTTCTGCAGTTCGTGCTGGGCATTCCGGGGGTTGGCGGCAGCACCTTGTCGACCTCGCACCTGGGGCGCTTCATGGTGTTCGTCTACATCTGGCTGCCGTTCATGATCCTGCCGATCCAGGCCTCGCTGGAACGCCTGCCGCCATCGTTGCTGCAAGCCTCCGCCGACCTCGGTGCCAAGCCGCGCCAGACCTTCACGCAAGTGATTCTGCCACTGTCGATCCCGGGCATTGCCGCAGGTTCGATCTTTACCTTCTCGCTGACCCTGGGCGACTTCATCGTGCCGCAACTGGTCGGCCCGCCCGGCTACTTCGTTGGCAGCATGGTGTACGCCCAGCAAGGTGCTATCGGCAACATGCCGATGGCGGCCGCCTTCACCCTGGTGCCGATCGTACTGATCGCCATTTACCTGTCCATCGTCAAACGACTGGGGGCCTTCGATGCACTCTGAGAAAGCTTCCATAGGTCTGCGCATTGCAGCCTGGGGCGGGTTGCTGTTCCTGCACTTCCCGATCCTGATCATCTTCCTGTACGCCTTCAACACCGAAGACGCGGCGTTCAGCTTTCCGCCCAAGGGCTTCACCCTCAAGTGGCTCAGCGTGGCGTTCTCGCGGCCGGACGTACTCGAAGCCATCAAGCTGTCGTTGCAGATCGCCTCGATTGCCACCCTGATCGCCATGGTCCTCGGCACACTGGCATCCGCCGCGTTGTACCGCCGGGACTTCTTCGGCAAGCAAGGCATCTCGCTGATGCTGATCCTGCCGATTGCCCTGCCGGGGATCATCACCGGGATCGCGCTGCTGGCGACCTTCAAGACGCTGGGCATTGAACCTGGGATGTTCACCATCATCGTCGGCCACGCGACCTTCTGCGTGGTGATCGTCTACAACAACGTCATCGCCCGCTTGCGCCGCACGTCCCATAGCCTGATCGAAGCCTCGATGGACCTTGGCGCCGACGGCTGGCAAACCTTCCGCTACATCATCCTGCCGAACCTCGGCTCTGCGTTACTGGCCGGCGGCATGCTGGCGTTTGCCCTGTCGTTCGACGAAATCATCGTCACTACCTTCACCGCTGGCCATGAACGCACCCTGCCGCTGTGGCTGCTCAACCAGCTCAGCCGCCCACGGGACGTGCCGGTAACCAACGTCGTGGCGATGCTGGTGATGATCGTGACCATGCTGCCGATTCTTGGTGCCTATTACCTGACGCGCGGTGGTGAGAGCGTTGCGGGGAGTGGTGGGAAATAACTGACAACTCAATTCCCAATGTGGAAACCGGCCCTTGTGGGAGCGAGCTTGCTCGCGATGGCTGGCGGACATTCAACATTGATGTCGCCTGAGTGTCAGGCGACATCAATGTTGAATGTCCGCCAGCCATCGCGAGCAAGCTCGCTCCCACAGGGGGCCGGTTTCTGCAGAAGAACAACAACTGCTTCGAAGAGGACAATGCCATGCAAACCAAACTCTTGATCAACGGCCAACTGCTCAATGGCGAAGGCCCCGCCCAACCCGTATTCAACCCGGCGCTGGGACGGGTGCTGGTGGAAATCAACGAAGCCAGCGAAGCCCAGGTCGATGCCGCCGTGCGCGCCGCCGATGCCGCGTTCGACAGCTGGTCGCAGACCCCGCCGAAAGCGCGTTCGCTGCTGCTGCTCAAACTCGCCGATGCCATCGAGGCCCACGGCGAAGAGCTGGCCAAACTGGAATCGGACAATTGCGGCAAGCCTTACAGCGCCGCGCTGAACGACGAGATTCCGGCAATTGCCGACGTGTTCCGCTTCTTCGCCGGCGCCAGCCGCTGCATGAGCGGTTCGGCCGGTGGCGAGTACCTGCCGGGCCACACCTCGATGATCCGCCGCGACCCGGTGGGCGTGATCGCCTCCATCGCGCCGTGGAACTACCCGCTGATGATGGTCGCCTGGAAAATCGCCCCGGCCCTGGCCGCCGGTAACACCGTGGTGCTCAAGCCGTCGGAACAAACCCCGCTGACCGCCTTGCGCCTGGCCGAACTGGCGTCGGACATCTTCCCGGCCGGCGTGCTCAACCTGGTGTTCGGCCGTGGTCCTACCGTCGGCAGCCCGCTGGTCACTCACCCGAAAGTGCGCATGGTGTCGTTGACCGGTTCGATCGCCACCGGTTCGAACATCATTTCCAGCACTGCCGACAGCGTCAAACGCATGCACATGGAACTGGGCGGCAAAGCCCCGGTGATCATCTTCGACGATGCCGACATCGACGCCGCCGTGGAAGGCATCCGTACCTTCGGCTTCTACAACGCAGGGCAGGACTGCACCGCCGCTTGCCGCATCTATGCGCAGGCAGGGATCTACGAGAAGTTCGTCGAGAAACTCGGCGTCGCCGTCAGCAGCATCAAGTACGGCCTGCAGGATGATCCGTCAACCGAACTCGGCCCGCTGATCACCGCGCAACACCGTGACCGCGTTACCGGTTTCGTCGAGCGCGCCATCGCCCAGCCGCACATTCGGTTGATCACCGGTGGCAAGGCGGTCGAGGGCAACGGCTACTTTTTCGAACCGACGGTACTGGCCGATGCGCAACAGGACGACGAAATCGTCCGCCGTGAAGTGTTCGGGCCGGTCGTCTCGGTGACTAAATTCAGCGACGAAGCGCAAGTGCTGGGTTGGGCCAACGATTCGGACTACGGCCTGGCGTCCTCCGTGTGGACCGCCGACGTCGGCCGCGCCCATCGCCTGTCCGCCCGTTTGCAGTACGGCTGCACCTGGGTCAACACGCACTTCATGCTGGTCAGTGAAATGCCCCACGGCGGTCAGAAACTGTCCGGGTATGGCAAGGACATGTCCATGTACGGATTGGAGGACTACACAGTCGTGCGGCATGTGATGTTCAAGCACTAGAAAAAGCATCGTCGGATCGCCGCCCGGAGCGAGCTTGCTCGCGATGGCGTCACCGCAACCTCAAGGAAGAAACCGGCACCAGCACCACCAGGCCCCACCCCAAAGAAGACAAAACAATAACCACCGATCCGGGCGGCGCCCCCAAGGCCCCGCCACGGTTTCGGACATCCGAAATCTGCCGATTTTCCGGAGCAAACACACATGAGTGCATCACCCGATCTCTCTGCAGCCCTTGCCGACAGCGATGCCGAGCAACTACGCAAGCTGGGTTACACCTCCAACTTCAATCGCAGCATGAGCCTGTGGGAAAACTTCGCCCTGGGCTTCACCTACCTGTCCCCGGTCGTCGGGGTGTATACCCTGTTCGGCCTGTGCCTGGCCGCGGGCGGGCCACCGATGTTCTGGGCCTACTTGCTGGTCGGTTGCGGGCAGTTGCTGGTGTGCCTGATCTTCGGCGAAGTGGTTTCGCAGTTCCCGATTTCCGGCGGCGTATACCCGTGGGCTCGTCGCTTGGTGGGCAAGCGCTGGGCGTGGATGGTCGGCTGGATCTACTCCATCGCCCTGTGCGTGACCATCGCGGCGGTTGCCGTGGGTGCCGGTCCGTACCTCGCCGCCATGATGGGCTTTGAACCGAGCAACAACACCAACATCATCATCGCCCTGTTCCTGACGCTGTTCGCCACCCTGGTCAACCTCAGCGGCACCAAAGTGCTGGCGCGGATCGCCATGTTCGGCTTCCTCTGCGAGCTGGTCGGCGCGGTGATCGTCGGTGTTTACCTGCTGATTTTCGAGCGTCATCAACCCATCAGCGTGTTGTTCAACACCTTCGATATCAGCGTCGACGGCTCGTACCTGCCGGCGTTCCTCACCGCTTCGCTGGCGGGGATGTTCCTGTACTACGGCTTCGAGGCCTGCGGCGACGTGGCCGAAGAAACCCCGAACCCGAGCAAGCAGATCCCGGTGGCCATGCGCATGACCATCTACATCGGCGGCATCGCGGCGATGTTCGCCTGCCTGGCGCTGATCCTGGCCGTGCCGGACATGCAGGCGGTGATCAACGGTACCGACAAGGATCCAGTCACCACCATTCTCAACAACGCGTTCGGCCCGGTGGGTTCGAAAGTGGTAATGGGCGTGGTGATGATTTCCTTTATCTCCTGCGTGATCAGCCTGCAAGCGGCGGCCAGTCGTCTGCTGTACTCCTACGCCCGTGATGAAATGGTCGTCGGCAGCCGACTGCTGAAGAAGATCTCCCCTACGACTCAGGTACCAGTTGCCGCACTGTTCGTGTCCGGCGTCCTGCCGGCACTGATCATCATCCTCGGCTTCTTCCTGCAAGACGCGGTAGCCACCATCGTCAGCTTCGCGGCCATTGGCATCTACCTGGCGTTTCAGATGATCGTGCTCGCGGCCCTGTACGCCCGCATGAAGGGCTGGAAACCGAGCGGCAAATTCACCCTCGGCGCCTGGGGCTGGGCGGTGAACATCGGCGCGCTGGTCTATGGTGTCGGTGCCATCATCAACATGGCCTGGCCACGCACCCCGGATGCCGCGTGGTACATCAACTACGCGATGGTGCTGAGTACCGCCATCGTGATTGGTCTGGGCCTGCTCTACATGTGGATCGCCAGGCCGTATGACCATGGCATGGCGCCTGCTGGGGATGCCTGGAAAGTCAGCCGGTAACGGCATTCGCACCGGTGCCGTCGTGGTGCCGGGGCAAAACTTCTCCAACAGCCTGTACGACGATGCCGACGAAAGCGAAAAGCTGATGAACCTGGCCCGGCAACCTGTTGGACGGGTGAGCATCGCCAACTCGGATGCAGCGTTGAGCGCTTGTGCCCATGCGGCGATTGATGAGGCGTATCGGGCGGTGGGGGGAGTGGGTTAAGCAACGGTAATTGAGCTCCACGGATGGCTATTCCCAACGATCCGTGGAGCAAAAAAATTCAGACGGGCACTATCAATTCAACCGAAGGAAAATAGCTGCGATAGCGTTTGGCATCTCGAGTCAGCAATGGCAGCTGTTTTACAGCAGCATGTGCCCCGATGAAAAAATCCGCCAAGACATTACTTTTACCGCCACCTACTTTCCGATACCGAATGAAAGCCTTCCCAGCCAAAAACAAAGCTGGCCGCGGGACTTCGCACATTGCGAGACCGAGCTGGTGAATTACATCATCCAGTGCCTCAAAGGTTGAGAACGCCTGGGATAGCTCAGCGTAGATAATTGGATTAATAGCCAATTCATGAATCTGTGACTGGGCACGAAGCTGCTTGATGGACCAATCAGCCCAGACAGGGTCGTCTTCCAGAACATCGATCAACACATTCGTGTCGACCAATATCATCAGTCCTCACCCCGTAGTAACGCCATCAATTCATCTGTACGCCATTTGATATCGGCCTTGCCCCGCATAGCCTCAAATCGGTCTGAAACAATCGACTTGTCTGTTTTTTTGGGGTTACCACTGTGCAGCACCACCTCGCCATTGGCGTTGACACTGAATTCAACCGCCGAACCCGGCATCAGATGCAGAGCGTCACGAATTGGCTTCGGAATAGTGACCTGCCCCTTGCTGGTCATCGTTGTCGACATAACTCCGCCCTCAAGTATTACCCTCGATAAAAAAGTAATACTTTGCTTAAAACTCCGCAACCTCCGCTCATCGTAGGTAAGTGTGGAGTGAACTGAAGAAAACTGCCCGCCTATCTCATGCACTCGGATCAGTGAAGATTTACCGGAGGAGTTAGACCTGTAAATTGCAGCATTCTCCAGTAAATCAGGAAGCCTTTCTGTGCACTTCGAAGGCTTGAGCACATTTCGCGCTTTGCTCAGGTAAGGAGCGGCCGCCTTAGACAACGTTTGCCTGTCCCGGAAAGAGCGGTAATTGGAAACCGGAAATTCGATCAGCATGGAGAAAACCTGCAGTTCATTCACTGGATGCGAATAAATAAAGGAAAAACTGCGGCTCAGGTGCTGACTCTCAGCACCTCATGCAAAAACAGGAAAATCCTACAGATCGAACCTTCGAATACCGGCGCCGATTCCTACAACAAGCGTCGCCAGAGTAGACTTGGCGCCGCGAACGCCTGACCGATAGGCTTTCCTCCGTCGCTGCCAAATCAGCGGCCCGGAGTCGAAGCCGGAACATATCAACATGGCGCATCCGCGCCCCCATATGAGCTGGGGCATTTTTTTGCCTTTCAGTTTCGCGTTATGGCGGGCCGTGTGGCGCGGGCCTCTCGGCTTCCATGTTGATCGAGAATGTTCCGACTTCGAACGCCCCACGGTCCGCCACCCAAATCTTTCGAAGGATTAGTGGCGGCTCCTTTCTTCAACATGGAGTCGAGAAATGCACAAGCACACATCACATCCGACTGAAACGCCTTCCTGCTTCATTCCTAAAGTCTTCACCCGCCACAACCGCTTCCTCCACGCTTTCATGCAACACAACCAAGCCTGGTTTTGTGTTCAGGACCTTGGGCGCCTGATGGGCAAACCCCTGAATGAACGGCTCACCCTGAAACTCGACCCCGACCAACGTCGCAGCATCTGGCTGCGCAAGGACGGCAAAACGGTCGATGCCCTGATGGTCAGCGAATCAGGCATGTACGCCTTGCTGGTTCACCACTTCGTTCCGGAAAACCGCAACCTGCGCCAGTGGTTGAGCAACGAAGTCATACCCTCGCTGCGCGACGCCAAATCAGCGCCTGTGGAAAACCGGCCAAGCTTGAGTTCCTTGAATTGGGCCGGAATCTCCGTGCCCTTGCTGCATTACCAACATCACGCCTGGATCAAGTGGCGTGACATGCCTGAGTTGATGCAGGTGCAGCGACCCTTCCCAATCGCCGGCACTTGCCGTTGAAGGGATAAATCGGGCTGATCAAAAAGGGACAGACTCACAGTCCGTCCCTTTGGTTTGAGTCCTCTCAATTAATTGTCCTGCTGAATGAGTTATTTCCACATGAACGAGACTCGCAGCATCAAACGAAACGTCATCGAAATGATTCCATGTGATAGCTCGTTTGCAGAGGCGTATCTCCATAAGCTCGACCAGCAATCAGTCCGACAGCAAGCAATCGACGCCGGCCTAGCCGACGCTGATGCAGGCAGGTTAACCGGCCTGGCCACCGTGAAGGCCAAATGGCTCCCACGGTAACCAGCCTGGCTCAAAACCTCGAAACACTCCTCATCGCATCCACCAGATACCTCATCGCAATCCTGTCGCTCTCCGACAGCTCCCGATAGCGTTCCACCAGTTTCATTTCCTCGCTGTTGAGCCGGCGTCTTCGCCGCCCGCTGGCCAGGCACGGAAAGATTCCCAACAACTCAGTGATGTTCTGTACTTTCGACATGGACGATGTCCTTCTCTAGACGTCAAAGAAACTGCAAAAAACCGCATCGCCCTATCCCTTTTTCAGCAGCCGCTGGGTGCCCACTGAACCGCACCGGTCCGAAGGGCATAAACCGGTCATGTGCACAGAATAGAAATATTCCGGGCGCTGAAAAGCGATTTTTAGAGTAATTAGTCGAAAAAAGCAGAAATGCCCTTTAAATCAGAAACCACTGTCGGAATTATTTCCCGACATGTCTTGTTTCATTGCCGGGCTAGCGCCGTGCCATCAATCAATTTTGCTCTGCAATCGAACGGTTTAAGCTAGCCGGCCTCTGTATAAAAGTCCGTTGCGTTTGGCCGAAGGCATGTCCGAACCGATATTTCTGATCCAGCACGTGCCAGGAACGGCGCGGGATTGTTCACGACAGGTTGTATTTATGCACCGCAGGAACTTGCTCAAAGCCTCCATGGCCATCGCGGCCTACACCGGTTTGTCCGCCACGGGCCTGTTGGCCGCCAAGGCCTGGGCCGCCAGCGGCGGCACCGCTGATGGCGAAGCCACCGCGTTCGATTTCGAGGCACTGAAGCTCCAGGCCAAACAGCTCGCCAGCAATCGCTACCAGGACACCAAGCAACAGTTGCCGCCGACCCTGGCGACCATGACACCGCAGAACTTCAATGCGATCCGCTACGACGGCAATCATTCGTTGTGGAAGGAGCTCAAGGGTCAGCTGGACGTGCAGTTCTTCCACGTCGGCATGGGATTCAAGCAGCCGGTGCGCATGTACAGCGTCGATCCGAAAACCCGGATGGCCCGCGAGGTGCATTTCCACCCGTCGCTGTTCAACTATGAAAACACCACGGTCGACACCGCACAGCTCAAGGGCGACCTGGGCTTCTCCGGCTTCAAGTTGTTCAAGGCCCCGGAACTGGACAAGCACGATGTGGTGTCCTTCCTGGGCGCGAGCTACTTCCGTGCGGTGGATGCCACCGGCCAGTACGGCCTGTCGGCCCGCGGGCTGGCCATCGACACCTACGCCAAAAAGCGCGAAGAATTCCCCGACTTCACCAAGTTCTGGTTCGAGACGCCGGACAAGGACAGCACTCGCTTCGTGGTCTACGCCCTGCTCGACTCGCCGAGCGCCACCGGTGCCTACCGCTTCGATATAGACTGCCAGGCCGAGCGCGTGGTGATGGAGATCGATGCCCACGTCAACGCACGCACCGCCATCGACCAGTTGGGCATCGCGCCGATGACCAGCATGTTCAGTTGCGGCACCCACGAGCGCCGGATGTGCGACACCATTCACCCGCAAATCCATGACTCCGACCGCCTGGCCATGTGGCGCGGCAACGGCGAGTGGATCTGCCGCCCGCTGAATAACCCGGCGACCCTGCAATTCAATGCCTTCGCCGATACCGACCCGAAGGGCTTCGGCCTGGTACAGACCGACCACGAGTTCGCCAGTTATCAGGACACCGTCGACTGGTACAGCCGCCGCCCGAGCCTGTGGGTCGAACCGACCACCGCATGGGGCGAAGGCTCGATCGATCTGCTGGAGATTCCGACCACCGGCGAAACCATGGACAACATCGTCGCCTTCTGGACCCCGAAGAAACCGGTAGCGGCCGGCGATTCGCTGAACTACGGCTACAAACTCTACTGGAGCGCACTGCCCCCGGTCGGTACGCCACTGGCGCGGGTCAATGCGACCCGTTCAGGCATGGGCGGATTCACCGAAGGCTGGGCGCCGGGCGAGCATTACCCGCCAGTCTGGGCGCGGCGGTTTGCCGTGGACTTCACCGGCGGCGGTCTGGACCGTTTGCCCGAAGGCGCCGGTATCGAGCCGGTGGTCACTTGCTCGAACGGCGAGGTCAAGGATTTCAGCGTTCTCAAGCTCGATGACATCAAGGGCTACCGCATCCTGTTTGACTGGTACCCGACCAATGACAGCGTGGAGCCTGTCGAGCTGCGCCTGTTCATCCGCACCAACGACCGCACGCTGAGCGAAACCTGGTTGTATCAGTACTTCCCGCCCGCCCCGGACAAGCGCAAATATCCCTGACAGCCAAGTAGCACCCAACTACCATTCGGTTTTCCGAACGCGACCTGCGGGTCAGTTCGGTTAACCGGATCATCCAACCTCAATATTCGCGCCATAAATATTTAATTTCCTTATAAATCAATAACATGACCTATTGTCACTGGTCTGGCACGAGTCATGCTCTACACTTCTTCGACGAATGTCCTTTGCGCCCTCTCTCAGTAGCGCTCAGGCGATTTGCAGCACAAAAGGGCCGATGAACTGGCTCCATAAAAAAAACAATGTCGAGGAAAATTTGATGCGCATCGTTCCCCACATCCTGGGCGCAGCCATTGCTGCCGCTCTGATCAGCACGCCAGTTTTCGCCGCCGAACTGACCGGCACCCTGAAGAAGATCAAAGAGTCCGGCGTCATCACCCTCGGGCATCGTGACGCTTCCATTCCGTTCTCCTACATCGCGGATGCTTCCGGCAAACCGGTCGGCTACTCCCACGACATCCAGCTGAAAGTCGTCGAAGCGCTGAAAAAAGACCTCGATATGCCGAACCTCCAGGTCAAGTACAACCTGGTGACTTCGCAAACCCGCATCCCGCTGGTGCAGAACGGCACCGTGGACCTGGAGTGCGGCTCCACCACCAACAACGTCGAGCGTCAGCAGCAAGTTGACTTCTCCGTTGGCATCTTCGAAATCGGTACTCGTCTGCTGTCCAAGGCAGACTCCAAGTACAAGGATTTCCCTGACCTGGCCGGCAAGAACGTCGTGACCACCGCCGGCACCACCTCCGAGCGCATCCTCAAGGCGATGAACGCCGACAAGCAGATGGGCATGAACGTCATCTCCGCCAAAGACCATGGCGAATCCTTCCAGATGCTGGAAACCGGCCGTGCCGTGGCTTTCATGATGGACGACGCCCTGCTGGCAGGTGAAGCAGCCAAGGCCAAGAATGCGAAAGACTGGGCAGTGACCGGTACTCCGCAGTCCTACGAAATCTACGGTTGCATGGTGCGCAAAGGCGACGAGCCGTTCAAAAAGGCTGTGGATGACGCCATCAAGGCCACCTACGCATCGGGCGAGATCAACAAGATCTACGAAAAATGGTTCATGCAGCCAATCCCGCCAAAAGGCCTGAACCTGAATTTCCCGATGAGCAACGAGCTCAAGGCCCTGATCGCCAATCCGACCGATAAAGCGGCTGACGACAAGAAATCCTGATTTCTGACTAACCTTATCTCCTGACAGGGCGCATGCCCTTTCAGGAGATGGTCACTCCCTGCTGGCATTTTTTGGAAACACTCGAACCGGTGGCTGTCGAGCCGGGCGCGTGTGCCTGTCCCTCAAGGACAGGCGGGAACGGAGCTTCCCCCAAGCGGGTATTTGTACATCGATCGAATCCGAGGGGAGACCCTAATGAATTACAACTGGGACTGGGGCGTGTTCTTCAAGTCCACCGGCGTGGGCAGCGAGACCTATTTCGACTGGTACGTGACCGGTTTGGGCTGGACCATCGGCATCGCCATCGCGGCCTGGATCATCGCCCTGACACTGGGCTCGATCCTGGGCGTCATGCGTACTGTGCCGAACCGCATCGTATCGGGCATCGCCACCTGCTACGTCGAACTCTTCCGTAACGTGCCGCTACTGGTTCAGCTGTTCATCTGGTACTTCCTGGTACCTGACCTGCTGCCGCCGGACCTGCAAGAGTGGTACAAGCAGGATCTGAACCCGACCACCTCGGCCTTCCTCAGCGTCGTGGTGTGCCTGGGCCTGTTCACTACCGCCCGGGTTTGCGAACAGGTGCGCACCGGTATCCAGGCCCTGCCCAAGGGCCAGGAATCCGCGGCCCGCGCCATGGGTTTCAAGCTGCCGCAGATCTACTGGAACGTGCTGCTGCCCCAGGCCTACCGGATCATCATTCCGCCGCTCACCTCGGAATTTTTGAACGTATTCAAGAACACGTCCGTGGCCTCGCTGATCGGCCTGATGGAACTGCTGGCGCAGACCAAACAGACTGCCGAGTTTTCCGCCAACCTGTTCGAGGCCTTCACCCTGGCAACGCTGATCTACTTCACCCTGAACATGAGCCTGATGCTGCTGATGCGCATGGTCGAGAAGAAAGTCGCCGTACCGGGCCTGATTTCCGTAGGGGGTAAATGATGGAATTCGACTTCTCGGGCATCATCCCGTCCCTGCCGGGCCTGTGGAACGGCATGATCATGACCCTCAAGCTGATGGCCATGGGCGTGGTCGGCGGGATCATCCTCGGCACCATCCTGGCATTGATGCGTCTGTCCCACAGCAAAGTGCTGTCGAACATCGCGGGCGCCTACGTCAACTATTTCCGTTCGATCCCGTTGCTGCTGGTCATCACCTGGTTCTACCTGGCGGTGCCGTTCGTGCTGCGCTGGATCACCGGCGAAGACACGCCGATCGGCGCGTTCGCCTCCTGCATCGTGGCCTTCATGATGTTCGAAGCGGCATACTTCTGCGAAATCGTCCGCGCCGGTGTGCAGTCGATTCCCAAGGGCCAGATGGGCGCTGCCCAGGCGCTGGGCATGACTTATGGCCAGATGATGCGCCTGATCATCCTGCCGCAGGCATTCCGCAAGATGACCCCACTGTTGCTGCAACAGAGCATCATCCTGTTTCAGGACACCTCGCTGGTCTACGCCGTCGGCCTGGTGGACTTCCTCAATGCTTCGCGCGCCAGTGGCGACATCATTGGCCGCTCCAATGAGTTCCTGGTTTTCGCCGGCCTCGTGTACTTCACCATCAGCTTTGCCGCCTCGCGGCTGGTCAAGCGTCTGCAAAAAAGGTTCGCCGTATGATCTCTATCAAAAGCATCAACAAGTGGTATGGGGACTTCCAGGTACTGACTGATTGCAGCACCGAGGTCAAAAAAGGCGAAGTGATCGTGGTGTGCGGGCCGTCCGGTTCCGGCAAATCGACCCTGATCAAGTGCGTCAACGCCCTGGAGCCGTTTCAGAAAGGCGACATCGTGGTCGACGGCACCTCCATCGCCGACCCGAAGACCAACCTGCCGAAACTGCGTTCCCGCGTGGGCATGGTGTTCCAGCACTTCGAGCTGTTCCCGCACCTGACCATTACAGAAAACCTGACCATCGCGCAGATCAAGGTGCTGGGCCGCAGCAAGGAAGAAGCCACCAAAAAAGGCCTGCAACTGCTCGAGCGCGTCGGTCTCTCGGCCCATGCCCACAAGCACCCGGGCCAACTGTCGGGTGGCCAGCAACAGCGCGTGGCGATTGCCCGTGCGCTGGCGATGGACCCGATCGTCATGCTGTTCGACGAACCGACCTCGGCGCTGGACCCGGAAATGGTCAACGAAGTGCTCGACGTGATGGTGCAACTGGCCCACGAAGGCATGACCATGATGTGCGTGACCCACGAAATGGGCTTCGCCCGTAAAGTGGCGGACCGGGTGATCTTCATGGACGCCGGCAAGATCATCGAAGACTGCAAGAAAGAGGAGTTCTTCGGCGACATCAACGCCCGTGCGGATCGTACGCAGCACTTCCTCAACAAGATTCTGCAGCACTAAAAGCACTGGGCAATAGCCAGAAGCCGCACCGCCCCCCTGTGGGAGCGAGCTTGCTCGCGATAGCGGACTGACATTCAACATCAATGTTGACTGTGATGAAGTCATCGCGAGCAAGCTCGCTCCCACGGGGGGCGGCGGAGGCTTGCAGATTTGTGTGGTGGTTGACCCAAGGCATCTGTGATGAAATGCGACTCCAATCTTTATCGCGCAGCAATGCCATCACTCGCCGTGAAACCCCGTCTGGTTCGTCATTTGTTCCTGCCACCGCTGATCATCGCCATGATGATCGGCCTGGGCTATATCGGCTTCTGGGTCAGTGAGCACTATGGCATTCGCAGCCTTGGCGAGAACGGCCAGCGACAGCTGGAACTGCACGCCCGTGCCGTCGAAAGCGAAATCAGCAAATACACCTACCTGCCCAGCCTGCTGGAGCTCGAAACCAGCGTTTCGCAGTTGCTGGCCGACCCGACCCCGGAACACCGGCAAACGGTCAACGATTACCTCGAAGGCCTGAACCGGCGCAGCCGCAGTCGGGCCATCTACGTGATGGACACCACCGGCCGCGTCATGGCCACCAGCAACTGGCGCGACGTCGACAGTTACCTGGGTGAAGACCTGTCCTTTCGCGCCTATTTCCAGAACGCCGTACGTGGTCAGCCCGGGCGCTTCTACGGCATCGGCAGTACCAACGGCGAACCCGGCTACTACCTGGCCCATGGACTGGAAGAACACGGCAAGATCATCGGCGTCGCGGTGGTCAAGGTACGCCTGGAAGCCATGGAAGAACGCTGGCAGCGGGCGCGCCTGGAAGCCTTCGTCAGCGACGAGAACGGCATCATCATTCTGTCCAGCGATCCGGCTCGGCGTTTGAAATCGGTGGTGCCGCTGAGCGAAGAAACCAAGGAAAAACTCGCCCGCAGCCTGCAGTACTACTGGTTCCCGCTCAACGAACTGCAACCGCTGGCCCGGGAAACCCTGTCCGAAGGCGTGGAAAAACTCACGTTCCCGGCCAACAGCGAACTGGCGTCCGACGATGAAAACATCAGTTACCTGGCGCAAACCCGGCCGCTCGGCGATACGCCGTGGAACTTCACCCTGCTCACGCCGCTCCAGGATTTGCGTCGCGAAGCGATCAACCAGGGGATCCTGGTGGCCGTGGCGTTTGCCCTCTGTGCCTTTCTGTTGATCGCCTGGAACGAGCGGCGCAAGGTGATCGCCACCCGTCTTGCGGCCCGGGAAGCCTTGCAGGAAGCCAACAACCAGCTGGAGCGTCGGATTACCGAACGCACCACCGACCTGCGAGCCAGCAACGAACGGCTCAAGGGGCAGATCCGCGAGCGCCGGCTCGCCGAAGAGACTTTGCGCCGCGCCCAGGATGAACTGGTGCAGGCCGGAAAACTCGCGGCCATCGGCCAGATGTCCACCAGTATCGCCCACGAACTGAACCAGCCGCTGGCGGCGCTGCGCACCTTGTCCGGCAATACCGTGCGCTTCCTCGAACGTGGCCAGCTCGACGTGGCCAGCACCAACCTCAAGACCATCAACGAACTGATCGACCGCATGGGCCGGATTACCGCCAGCCTGCGCTCGTTCGCCCGGCGCGGTGACGACAAGGGCCAGGCCTGCCTCGGCAAAGCGGTGGACGCGGCCCTGCAATTGCACGGTGCACGGGTGGAAAACACCCCTCTGCAATTGCACCGCCATTTCGAAGCCGTGCAGGTGCAGATCGACCAGACCCGCCTGGAGCAGATTCTGGTCAACCTCATCGGCAACGCCCTCGACGCCATGCAAGCGCAGCCGCAACCCGAACTGTGGCTCGAAGGCGAAGCGTTCGATGGCAAATACCGCCTGCGCGTGCGAGACAACGGCCATGGCATCGACGCCGAAGCGCGCAAGCACCTGTTCGAACCCTTCTTCACCACCAAACCCGGCGAACAGGGCCTGGGCCTTGGCCTGACCCTTTCCGCCAGCCTGGCCGCCGCCACCGGCGGGCATCTGGGTGTCGAGCACCCGGCCAGCGGTGGTACTACATTCGTCCTCAGTTTACCGTTGGTAAGCCCCACTCCCGCCGAGCCAATATGAATAACGACCTTAGTGTATTGATCGTCGAAGACGACCCCCATGTGCTGCTCGGCTGCCAACAGGCGCTGACCCTGGAAGACATTCCCTGCATTGGCGTGGGCAGCGCCGAAGAAGCCCTGGAGCAGGTCGGCGACAATTTTGCCGGCATCGTCGTCAGCGACATTCGCCTGCCGGGCATCGACGGCCTGGAATTGCTGACCCGGCTCAAGGCCCGCGACCGCAGCCTGCCGGTGGTGCTGATCACCGGGCACGGTGACATCTCCATGGCCGTCGGCGCGATGCAGAAAGGCGCCTACGACTTCATGGAAAAGCCGTTCTCCCCGGAGCGCCTGGTGGACGTGGCCCGCCGCGCCCTGGAGCAACGCAGCCTGGCACGGGAAGTGTCGTCGCTGCGCCGGCAACTGGCCGAGCGCGACTCCCTCGAAGGGCGGATCATCGGACGCTCGCCGGCCATGCAGAACCTGCGGGAACTGATTGCCAACGTCGCCGATACCTCGGCCAACGTGCTGATCGAAGGCGAGACCGGCACCGGCAAGGAGTTGGTCGCGCGCTGCCTGCATGATTTCAGCCGGCGGCACACCAAGCAGTTCGTCGCGCTGAACTGCGGTGGCCTGCCGGAGAACCTGTTCGAAAGCGAAATCTTCGGCCACGAAGCCAACGCCTTTACCGGCGCGGGCAAACGGCGGATCGGCAAGATCGAACACGCCGACGGCGGCACGCTGTTCCTCGACGAAGTGGAAAGCATGCCCCTGCCCTTGCAGATCAAACTGCTGCGGGTGTTGCAGGAACGCACCCTCGAACGCCTCGGTTCGAACCAGAGCGTAGCGGTGGATTGCCGGGTGATCGCGGCGACCAAATCCGACCTCGTCGCGTCGAGCAAGGCCGGTGAATTCCGCAGCGACCTGTACTACCGCCTCAACGTGGTGACCCTGGAACTGCCGCCATTGCGCGAGCGCCGTGAGGACATCCTGCAACTGTTCGAACACTTTTTGCAGCAGTCGTCCCTGCGCTTCGACCGCGCGGTGCCGGAGCTGGACAACCAGACCGTTTCGAACCTGATGAGCCACGACTGGCCGGGCAACGTGCGTGAACTGCGCAACGTTGCCGAGCGCTTTGCCCTGGGCCTGCCGGCGTTCAAGAAAACCGGTGCCGGCGGTGGCAATCAGGGCCTGGCCTTTGCCGAAGCGGTGGAAGCGTTCGAACGCAACCTGCTCAGCGATGCCTTGCAACGCAGCGGCGGCAACCTGACCCAGGCCAGCCAGGAACTGGGCATGGCCAAGACCACGCTGTTCGACAAAGTGAAAAAATACGGGTTGAGCCACTGATGGACCATGCATTCTGTGGGAGCGAGCTTGCTCGCGATAGCGCCGGATCAGTCGACATCATCGTTGGCTGAAACACCGCTATCGCGAGCAGGCTCGCTCCTACAGGTGATCGGGGGGGGTTAGAGGAGGTTACGATCGGCCACCGGCTCGATCTGCGCCCAGTGCGAAGTGTCTTCACGGTGCTCGCGCAAGTACGGCAACACCGCCGCCAGCAACGGCGCCTTGAACGCCTCCTGGAAGCGATGGGCCAGGCCCGGAATCAGGATCAATTGGCTGCCTCGCAGATGCGCCGCCAGATGCACCCCGTGCATCACCGGCAACAACGGGTCGGCCGTGCCATGCACCACCAGCGCCGGCACCCGCAACTGATTGAGCAGGGTCACCCGGCTCGGTTCGGCGAGAATGGCCATGATCTGGCGTTTTACGCCTTCGGGATTGAACGCCCGGTCATAGGACAGCGCCGCCTGATGCAGCAGCACCTGGCGATCATCGGTGACCATCGGGCTGCCCAGCGCCGCCAGCAAGTCGGCCTGTTGCTCCAGGGCCACTTCGCGGCTCGGCGCACCGCGCCGGGACAACAACTGCACCAGCGCCGCACTCGGTGCCGGCAAGCCTTCGGCGCCGGAGGTAGTCATGATCAGGGTCAGGCTCTCGACCCGTTGCGGCGCCATGGCCGCCATGTGCTGGGCGATCATCCCGCCCATGCTGGCGCCCAACACGTGGAATTGATCGATGTGCAGGGCGTCCATCAAGCCCAGGCCATCGTCAGCCATGTCCGTCAGCGAGTACGGCGACGACACCGGCAATCCGAGTTTGTAGCGCAGCACTTCGAAGGTCAGGTTGGCTTCGGCCGGTGCTTGCCGCCAAGTCGACAGGCCGACATCGCGATTGTCATAACGAATCACCCGGAACCCCTGCTGGCACAGGGCGACCACCACCTCGTCCGGCCAGTGAATCAACTGCCCGCCCAGGCCCATCACCAGCAGCAATGCCGGATCGGACGCACGGCCGATGCTCTGGTACGCCAGGCTTACCTGGGCCAGATCCACCCGTTCGGTCGGAACATTGACGTCGCAACGAGAAGCCGCCAAGGACGGCAGGCCGAACAACAACGCGGCCAAAAATACGATTCGTGAAAAGAATGAAGCGCCCATGAAAAAACACCAAAACGCAGAACCCCAGTAGAGCGCGAGTCTGATGAAGTTTGTTCAAGCGCGCTGCCACAGTTGCGTGACAGTTTGATGAATGTCGCTGAATGGTCGGTGCGGTAACTATGTAGTGCCAATGGCCCGCTGGAGTTTCCTTAAATGGCTCAACCAAGGAGTAGATCCACTGCTCCCCGTACACCGAGCCATACTGCCATGACCGATAGACTGCTCTTCGACCTGCCCTTCCCGGCGCAGGCTGTCATACCACCCTTTTCCCCGTTGCCGTCCCTCCCCGACGAAAGCCTGTTTCTGAAAGCCTCGGCACGCTGGCGGGACAGCAGCCAGGGCTTGCGCGAGCTGATGGCCGACAGTCCGGGAATCCGCGACACGCTCGATCAACTGCTCAAACAGGAACTGGATCTGGACGGGCAACAGGCCGGCTTGCTCTTCGTCGCCACGGATGAACAGCCGGAACATTTTGTCAGCTTTACCCAGGCCTGCGCCTTCGTCCTGCAACACCCGACGCTGGAGACAACACTGGATCAGGGCTGCACAGTGACCGGCCTGGATCAAGCCCACACCTTGTCGTCCCTGACCCCGCTGCAAATGCTCGAACGACTCAAGACGCTTGACCCGGTACAGGCACACAGCGAACGCTGGGTAACCTTCTGGGACAAGCGTGCTGCCGGCACTGCGGTGTCGCGAAAAGAACGGGCCACGCAGCTGTACCGTCAACATTTCGAGGCGGCCGCTCACTTGGCATTGGCCCGAAAAACCCTGACGGCAGAACAGTTCAAACCCCTGCAACTGCTCATCGACCCGCCCGCCGGAGCGCTGACACTGGACAACCAGCCCGTCCACACCGAGCAACTGGCGCTGATCTTGAGCAACGGCAGCAAAATCAAACCCAAAGGTGCGTGGGTCATCAGCGTGGGGGACCCGGCAACGGTCGCCCAATGGCTGTATCTGCCCAGCCGGCCCGTCGCCATCCAGCGATTCAATACCCGCAGCGACATGGAAACCTGGCTGTCCCTGCAGACACTCGTTCCCACCGGCTTGCCCACCGACAACATTCGTTATGAATACACCGCCCAGACAGACCCTATGGTCGTGGGTGCCAGCGGGCTGTTTGCGGACCTGTCGCAGTCCCAGGTCACCGCCCTGCGTCATGGAACGCCCGGTAAATCCGGGCTGGCGGCGCATGGCGCGCAATCGCTGGTCCAGGCTGACCGGACCGATCAGCAGCGCAGCCACCTCACCGTCTTCGCCTCACCCCCCAAGCTGGAAGGGGTCGATGACGCTGCCGAGACCGATCAAACATCACTGTTCGGCAGCCTCTATCCCGATATCCCCTGGTCCTTGCGCCAGTCGACACTGAAAAAACAGCGCGATGCACTCGAAACACTGATCGAAGAGGCTGGCGAGGGTGAGGGCCTGAAACCGTTCAAGGACTCGCTCAAAGCCCTGGAAACCGCTGAACAAGCGGCCGACAAGGCTGCTTCTGGCTTGCTGAATCGGTCGCGAGTAGCGGATCTGGTCACCTTCCAGAGTGAGTTCACCGCCCTGCACAGCGCCCATAAGGCTGGATTGCACGCCGAGGCTGCGCTGCAATCAACCCTCAAGCAAATGGACGACTATGATTGCAGTCTGCTCAAGGCCCTGCTGGATACTCCCGACGATCCCGGCCCCGACGCAGTGGCGGCCAGCATAACTCTGTCAATGAGCCAACAGGACGGCGACAAGACCACGGTCAACACTCAGGCACTCAACGGCGCATTTATCGTGACCCGAGCGGATGCGCTGACCGAAGCCGACTCACCGCACAGCGTGCTGCTCTACTGGATCGGCACCGGTGGTGGCCTGCAACGGTTCGCCAACCGTCGCGAGCTGGAACGCCAGGTATTCAAGATTCACGATCGAAATACCGGGCTGACGGTGCTGCTAAAAAAAATCACCGGCGACGCGCTCTTGTATGGCCTGGATCAATTGACCAGCGGCTTCGAAGAACAGGCCGGTGCAATTCGCCAGCGTCACGTCGGAGCGGCCGCGGACGCTCAAAGGGACGAACAGCTGGAGATATTGCGTAAAAAAACACTCGCCACCTTGCAGGTTCCAGTGCACGCCGCCAGAAACCTGGCCTTCGCCCATCTGCAGGAGCAACGCCAAAGCGCGACCCTGGCATCCAACCTGCCCGGCTGGCTCAGCAAACTGACCGAGGACGATCGTAACGGACTCAGGAGCCTGATCGAGACCTATATCCCGGCGATGAAACGCAGCCACGCGCTGATGACCATCGCCCTGGAATCGCGCGATGACTTCACGCGCAAACACTTGCATGCCCGTCTGCGCAAGGATTTCTCGATCGAGGGCAGTTTCGATGTGCAGATCGATTTGCCTGATTCGGTGAAATGGGAAAAGCGATTCGATCCCGCGCCTGGACATTCCGGCTACAAACTCGCACTGATTCCCAGCACCACACGCAGCAAAATGGCCCTGGATGAGTTGGCTCAACTCAACATCGACAACACCCCGTCGATGAACCTGGAGCCGCTTTCACTGCAACTGGGCTTCATGCGGGTGGAGGTCACGACGGCGGATGCAACCGAGCGTCAGACCCTGACCAGCGGCATTACCCGTGACTATCTGAAACGCGTCCTGCCGGAACTCGATTTGCCCAAGACCTATGAACAACTGATCCACGACGCTTTCATGGGGGCGACCACCGAGCCCGTTTTCGTCAGGGAGCATCGCCGTGAAAGCCTGATCGAACCTTGGGCACTGATGCTGAAGCTGCAAGGCGAATTCGCCCGCCTGCAACAACACATCAACCAGAACGACCTGAATATCCTGAAGATCGCCATCGACGCAAGCACCTCCCAAGCGTGGAAAGCCGATGGCAAGCGCATCGTATTGCTGCCGGCCTGCTTGACCCCGGGTGGCAAGGACACGCCCAATGAAGGCTCCGTCACCTTGTCGGGCGTGACCTTCATCGAAGAACAGATCAGCGGCGTAACGTTGCTGTACCTGCCCGACAGCCCCGACGACCAATTCCTGCGTCACTACGACAGCCTGGAAGCGGCGCGCAAGGCCCTGTTCAATCTGTGCCTGCATGACAAATGGGTCACCTACCTGGCGGGCCGGGCCTTGCAGGGCAGCGTGCCGGCTCATGAAAGCCGCATCAAACAGGCCATGCTGAAAAACTTCGACGCAATGATCGGTGTTGGCGTGAGCTGGCCGGCGACCACCTCACTGGCCGCCCATCTGCTCAATGCGCATATGGGGCGCCTGATCGAGGCCCATCGCGGCACATCCCGCTCCAACGATGCACTGTACATGGAGCGTCACGCCTTGAAAGGCCCGCGCGCCTTCAATTACATAAAAATGGCGATGGGAATGCTGCCTTTCATTGGCAGCGCTTTCGCCCTCTACGATGCCTGGACCAGCGCGAACCAGGCGGTGGCGGCCTTTTTGCGCGGAGAGGTGGGAGATGGCCTGGCGGAAGTCGAATCGATGCTGGTGTCGCTGATCGACGCCGCCATGGATCTGTTGCCCGGTGAAGCAGCATTCTCGGTCGGCTCCAAGGCGGCTCGCTCACTGACGCGCACTCGCCAGCTGCATAAGTTAGCCAGGCATGGAGCCGCGATGCATGGCATCTCGCAGCGCCAGGCCCGACATGTCGTGGCACGCTTCGCCGGTTACGACTATGAAAAACCGATCTCGCTCAGCGGTTTGCAGCCAGCCGCTCACGGCCTCTACCGTGGCATTTACCGGCATGTCGACGGCGACTTCATCGTGCGCCAAGGGCGCATCTTTCAGGTTGAACTCAGCAAGGACTCACGCAATTGGCGCTTGTTCGGTAACGCCCAAAAAACCTACAAACAGCCGATTGCCCTGGATGAAACAGGTCATTGGGATACCTGGTTCGGGGTCTACGGGACGACCTTCGAAGGCGGCGGGCTTGGTGGAGGTCAAGTGTTCGGGCTGCTGGCAGATTCGCTCGATCAGGTCTGGCCGCAGGTCATTCGCGAACGGTTGCCGCGCTGGTGGGCCGATCAAAGATTTCGCCGCCAACATCAGTTGACCGAGACAGCCGATGATCTTGCTTACCAACTTGATGCCCGAATCAAGAAAAACAATGAAACGATCGACCAATACCACGAAGCCGCGGCAGAAAATCGCCCGGCATTGATGCCCGCTGTCGAAGCCGTGTGTATCAGCGATATTGAAACAGCCACCCGCCGATACGACGCGCTGGTTGAGTTGGAACCGCTGACTCAAGCAAGAAAAGAGCGCACCGTGATCGAGGGGCAAAGCAGCACCGCCTGGTTGATAGCGGATCGCTACAGACAACGAGCGATTTTTGCCTCCCACAGTAGCATCCCGTTGACGCAACGGATTTCCGTGCTGAGCGCGAAACTGGACGAGTTACCAAGGGAGGCACTCAGCCAGCGTTTGAGCTTACTGGAGGAAATCCGCAAATTGCGCATGGAGTTCGTACGCAAGCTGGATCAAATGGAGGTATTCAAGGGCGATGTCAACCGTTGGTACGATCGCATCCGCATCAAAAAAGACAAAGACTGCATAAGGCGCGATGTCGAGCATTTGAACGCAAAGCTCAGTGAAAGCAATGTGGTTTATCTGAGAACCGCCAACTACCTGGAAATTGTCAAACACTACGCCAGGACCAGCGATACCTCCTGGCTTTACCTGCAAGGACAGACGCAGGAGCTTCGTGCCAAGGTCGATCGCGCCTTGTATACGCAAGACAGCCTCCCGGAAGTGAGCGTCACGCGGGAACAACGTAACCAGATCCTCCAGGACTGCATTACGCTGTACACGCAATTTCGTCGCGAAATGAAAATCTGGACCACCAGCTACCCGCAACATTTCCATATGGAGGCGGTTGAACCGTTGCTGAGCGGAATCGAAAAGATGACTGAGTGGGCCCGCAAGGGTATTGATCAACCCGCCCCGGCGGCACCTGCGGGGAAAATCGAGAAGAAGGTCTTCCCCACCGAAGACAACCAGTGGCTGATCGGAGTTGAAAAGTGGGACAAGAAAAAGACAAAGCGGCATTTCGAAGTAAACGAGGGGGAAGTCTGGGAACCAACCGGTGATGGCAAGTTCCGCCAGTTGAATCCGACGGTCGAAACACCGGCACCGGTTCCAATGGATCTTGCAACGCTGGTGGACGAAGCCCAAAAGCGCCTGGATTTTCAGCCAACGTATCAGTCCAGGGTTGATACCTATGCCGATCAAGACATGCTCCCGGTTGACCTGGAACACATGATGGTCAGCGAAGCAGGCGAACTCAGCCGCCGCGCCGATCGCATCCAGGCGATAGATGCTCAAAACCCACTCATTCGACAGCTGCGCGACAAGGCCGGAGCACTTACAAATACCGGACGGGAAATGCGCACCCGGCAGTCGCTGACCACCAAAAAACCCACGGATGGGATGCTCGAAGATCTGCTCGATCAGAACGCCGTCGACATCCGTAAAACCAGCCAGCTCAAGAACCTCGGTAAACGCAAGGACGGTCGCAACGACTACATGCAGGAATACGAAATCTGGGATCTTACGCTCGAGCCTGCCGCAATACTGTGGTATGCGCACTTTCATTACTCCAGCGCAACGCCGGCGCTGCGACAATTCGAGAAAGCTCACTTGAAGCTGCCTGCGCACCGGTTTCTGACTCATGCTGACAACGCGGACCTACCCTACGCGGATATCGGTAAACGGTCAGGTGTCGTTGCTCACTTCGAAGGGCTTTGAGTCCTGCGTCCAGTCATCCTGGAATGTTCGCTGATCTAAAAAACCGTTGAGCAGGAAAGCTCAACGGTTTTTTGTCCATGATGAATGTTTGCTCCATAAAAGTTGCTGTAAAACATGGCGACATTGTCGACACTCAAGCCAACATGAGACAAACTCAACCTTTTCGTATTGATCACAAGTTTCACTCATGGAGCCACCGGTGCTTGAAATCCGTCACCTGAAGACCCTGCACGCCTTGCGCGAAGCTGACAGCCTGGTGGATGCGGCCGATCGCCTGCACCTGACCCAGTCGGCCCTGTCTCACCAGTTCAAAGAACTGGAAGAGCGCATGGGCATGCCGTTGTTCGTGCGCAAGACCAAACCGGTGCGGTTCACCAGCGCCGGTCTGCGCCTGCTGCAATTGGCCGACGCCACCCTGCCGCTGTTGCGCGCTGCCGAGCGCGACATCAGTCGCCTGGCCGGGGGCACCGCTGGTCGCCTGCACATGGCCATCGAATGCCACAGTTGCTTCCAGTGGCTGATGCCGACCATCGACCAGTTCCGCGATGCCTGGCCGGAAGTCGAGCTGGACCTGGCCTCGGGCTTCTCTTTCGCCCCGCTGCCGGCCTTGGCCCGTGGCGATCTGGACCTGGTGGTGACCTCCGACCCGCTGGATCTGGCCGGGATCACCTATGTACCGCTGTTCACTTATGAAGCGATGCTCGCGGTGGCCAATCAGCACCGCCTGGCCAGCAAGGCCTATATCGTCCCGGAAGACCTGCTCCCGGAAACCTTGATCACCTACCCGGTGGAACGGGATCGGCTGGACATCTTCACCCGCTTCCTCGAACCCGCCGACATCGAACCGGCCCAGGTCCGCACCTCGGAGCTGACGGTGATGATGATGCAACTGGTGGCCAGCGGTCGCGGCGTGTGCGGCATGCCCCATTGGGCACTGCATGAGTACAGCTCACGGGGCTACGTGAAAGCCAAGCGGCTGGGTGAGAAAGGTTTGTTCGCGACGTTGTATGCGGCAATCCGTGCCGACATGCTGGATGCACCGTACATGCGCGACTTCTTGCTGACGGCCAAGGACACGTCGTTTTCGACATTGGATGGGGTTAGCGCAGTTCGATAGAGCGACACATATCCCTGTGGGAGCGAGCTTGCTCGCGATCGCGGTCTGACATTCAACATCTGCATTGACTGACACGCCGCCATCGCGAGCAAGCTCGCTCCCACAGGGTATTGTGGTGTTCTTAGAGCTCGCGCCACATGTGGATCTTGTCGAAATAATCCTCCCCTACCCGCACAGCCATCGGTTCCAGGCCGAACTGGACGAAGCCGCAGCGCTGGTAGAGGTTGAACGCGGCATCATTGCCGGCGGTGACGGTCAACTGGATCAGGCGCAAACCCGCATGGCTCTGCGCCTCGGCCAAGGCAGCCTGAACCAGCAGATAGCCGAGCCCGCGCTGGCGGACCGTCGGCGAGACGTACATGCCAAATAGCGTCACCTTGTGCAGGGCCTTTTCCCTTGGCTCGAACGCGAGGCCGACGATGCCGGCCAACCGGCCTTCCTCAAACGCCCCGAGCACCACGTCCAGCTTGCCGCTCAGGCGCGACTCCCACCAGCTCAGCGGCATCACCGCTCGCTCGCGCACACTCGAGGTGAAGGCCTGCGGGTGCAAGTCGTAGGCTTCGAGCATCAGCGCCCGGTAGTCCAGGGCATGGCTGACATCCAGGCGTTCGATCCACATGCTCAAGCCATCCGTTTTTGCTCAAGCATCAGCCGCAGCGCCAGTGCCGACAATACGAAGCCCATGAAATAGCGCTGCATCGCCAGCCAGGACGGATTGTTGACGAACCAGGATGCAACGCGGCAGCGGCAAAAATCAGTAGGTCCTGAAGGCGGGATCATGGGCGAGGTCCTTTGCGTGATGATCAGGCGATCGCGGTCAGCGATGCCCGATAAAACGGCAGGATCAGGTCCCGTGTCAATGGCGCCAGGCTGACACCGCCATCGGTGGCGGGGTCGATCCAGATCACTTCTTCGATCTCTGCTTCCGGGGTGACATCTGAATCAATATTCAGCTGAAAGAGTTCGGCGTGTACGACAAAACCCGGCTCGTTGGCGGCCGGTGCCGAGAAGTGACCGAGGTAAACGGCCTGCGCCGGGTCGATGTCCAGACCCAGTTCTTCTTCCAGTTCCCGGGCCAGGGCGTGGACCGGCAATTCATGAGGCTCGATCTTGCCACCCGGCTGCATGAACGCCGTGGTGCCGCGCTTGCGCACCAACAGTGTGCGGCCATCAGGGCCGATCAGCAGGGCGGCGGCAATGCGGATGAGCCTGGAATGATTGAGTGAAACATTTATAGAAGAAGACATCGCTGACCACAGGTCCATGTTGAGGGATGCACAGAATCCCATGCCTTCAAAACTCGGCCAAGAGTGAATCCGGAACTCTCCGCCAACAAGCCCGGAAATTTCCCACGAGCGACTTTGGTAGCGTGTTCTGCCGATCTTCACCGGTCAATCGCCCTCCGCCGCCACTGGAACGCCTCGCATGTCTGACATTTCTACGCTGAAAGAAAAAATCAACACCAAGACGTTTACTCTCCTTCTACTGGGACTATTGTCTGGTGGGCTCTATATAAATGTCTGGATGTACAAAACCTTCACGGCACTTGAGGAGGTCACTCACATCAAGACGATGAGCCCGGCTTTATTTGCCTTCTATCTGATCATCATGGGTTTTATCGGAACTCTCGGCCCGGTACCTCACGACGATGCATCCGTCCTTATAGGTGTTCTGTTCATACTATATTTACTGCTGACCCTGCTCTGGTGTTTCCGTGTACGAAGGGTGTTAAAGGCATATGCCTTGGCTGAACACAACTTCGAACTGCGCATGAACCTGGTCTATATCGGACTTTTCACCTTCTACTACGTCAACTACTGCATCAACACCCTTCCCCGTGACAAGCAAAAACACGAACAACAACAAGCCACTCATGCTTGAGACAAAAAAGGCGAACATCCTTGAGGATGTTCGCCTTTTTTTTGCACTTCGCTGCGTGATCAGCTCATAAGCTGTTCGCTTACGCCGCTTCCTGGAAATCCATCTCCGGCGGCTGCCGACGGAAACCACCGGTCAACACTGCCAGGTACACCACGCCAATCGCCAGCCAGGTCAACCCCAGGTACACCGCCAGATGATCGAGGCTGACCATCAGCCACAAATCCGCCGCCAGGCCGATGAACGGAAACAGCAGGAACAGCACGAATTCGCGCGCACCTTTTTTCTCGCCACCGATCCAGTAATGGAAGATCACCGACAGGTTGACCAGGCTGAACGCCAGGAACGCACCGAAGTTGATGAACGAGGTCGAGGTGGTGACGTCCAGTTTCAGTGCCAGCAACGCCACCACTGCGCACAGCAGGATGCTGTTGATGGGCGTGCCGAAGCGTTCGTGTAAGGTGCCGAAAAACGCTTTTGGCAACACGCCGTCGCGGCCCATGGCATACAGCAGCCGCGAACCGCTGGCTTGGGCCGACAGGCCCGAGGCGAACTGGCCGACGATCAGGCCGATCAGGAAGATCGATACGAACAGGTCGCCACCGATGTTGCGGGCAATTTCGTAGGCCGCCGAGTCGACGTTGTCGAACTGGAACGACGGATGAGCAATCTGCACAAAGTACGAGACACCGACGAAAATCAGCCCGCCGATCAGGGTGATCAGCATAATCGCCCGGGGAATGGTGCGGCGTGGATCGCGGGTTTCTTCGGTCAGGGTGCTGACCGCGTCGAAGCCGAGGAACGAGTAGCAGGCGATGGCCGCGCCGCTCATGATCAACGGCATCTGCATGTCACCATTGAAGAACGGTTTGATCGACCACAACGGCGTGCTCGCATCGCCGCCGACGTAATGCACGCACAACGCGACGAAGGCGATCAGCACCAAAAACTGCACCAGCATCAGCAAGGCGTTGATGCCGTTGGCCAGTTTCAGGCCGACGATGTTGATCGCGCTGGTGATGCCGATGAACGCCAGCACCCAGACCCACTGCGGCACGGCCGGGAATGCGGAGTTGAGGTAGGCCGCACCGATCAGCCAGATCGCCATCGGCAGGAACAGGTAATCGAGCAGCACCGCCCAACCGGCGATGAACCCGAGTTTCGGGCTGATGGCCTTGCGCACATAGCTGTAGGCCGAGCCGGCCACCGGGAACGCCGAGGCCATGCGCCCGTAGCTCATGGCGGTGAAGAACATCGCCACCAGCGCCGCGAGGTACGCGGCCGGCACCATGCCGGCGGTGGATTGGGCGAGGATGCCAAAGGTGCCGAGTACAATGATCGGCGTCATGTAGGCGATGCCAAACAGCACCACCGACCCTAATGACAGGGTGCGTTGCAAACGAGCCATGAGCGACTACTCCGGATTTTATTGGATTTATGGCAGAGCCGAGTTCGGCGCAAGTTACGGGTGTTGCGTTGTTGTTCTAGGGTGAATGGTCAAACAGGTGTGTCGTCTGTCAGGCCCCCATCGCGAGCAAGCTCGCTCCCACAGGGGTCTCCTGTGGATTCAGATTTTGTTAATGACACAAATCCTGTGGGAGCGAGCCTGCTCGCGATGGCGGCAGCCCGGTCGACAAGTAATCCGGATCAGCGCGCTGGAATCAGCAGCTCGCGCAATCCGGATGCATGCTCAACCACCTCCCCCGGCAATCTCAGCCGCTGATCATCCAGATAGCGATAATCCTGGCGCGCCGCCGTCAACCGGTTCAGGTCCAGTTCGACCGCAAACTGCCCTTCCTCGCGTCCGGCTTCGAACAACAAGGTGCCCAGCGGATCGACCAATGCGCTGCCGCCGGCAAACAACAAACCACCGTCACCCTCTTGCACCCGGTTGACCATCAGCGCAAACGCCTGGTTTTCCTGGGCGCGGGCCATGATCGCGGTGCGGTGGGTCGGGCCGTACGGGTCCATGTTGCCGTTGGTGACGATCAACAGTTCGGCACCCAATTGCGCCAGGGCGCGGGCGCTTTCGGGGAATTCGATGTCGTAGCAAATCAGCAGGCCCACACGCACGCCGTTGAACAGGCAAGTGGCGTAGCGATCGCCCGCCTCGTAGACACCGCGATCCGAAGCCCACAAGTGAGTCTTGCGGTATTTCAGCGCGATGCCCTCTGGGGTGATCAGCAACGTGGTGTTGTAGAAACGGCCGTTGTCGTTTTCGGCCATGCCGATGGCCACGGCGATATTGCGCTGGCGGGCGGCGGCGATCACCGCACTGACAGACGGGCCGTCCAGCGCCTCGGCCACCTCGGCCACGGACTCCGCCGAAGGGAAGCCCATCAAGTGGCCTTCGGGGAACAGGATCAGTTGCGTGTCGGCTGCGCACGCAGCCATCGCCGCCAGGGTGCGTTCGAGGTTGTAGGCCGTATCGTTGTCACGGCCTGCCAATTGGGCGAGTTCGACCTTCATGGGTATTCCTTGTCATGGGCCGGGCGGCAGAAAGATTGCCCGGTCGGTGTCTGTGCGCCAGTATGCGCAGCAAGCAACCGGGCGGGGAATTACGCCGCTGGGGTAACACGATAGGGGTAGATGCATGACACTCTCGTTGGACGACATCGCCTGGCACCGCTCGGTGGGGCAACTGATCGACGCCCTGGACAAGCCCAATTTCTGGACCCAGCTTGTACGCCTGCTGGACCAGTACGTGTCCTTCGACAGCTGGGTGGCCCTGCTTTTCAGTGCCGATCAGCGCCCGCAGGTGTTCGCCGAGTGCCCCGGCGAGGATGGCAGCCCTGATCAACTGTTCCAGGATTACCTACGCGGCCTGTACCTGCTCGACCCGTTCTACATCGCCTGCCGCGAGCAATCACGCACCGGGCTGTATCGCCTTTCGGAAGTGGCCCCGGAGCACTTCGAGCTGACCGAGTATTACCAACGCTACTTTCGTCTTAATGTGGTGGCCGACGAAATCCAGTTCAATTGTCAGCTCGAAGGCGACCGCACGCTGTGCCTGTCGCTGGGCAGCACCCAGCGCTTCAGCGGCCAGCAGATCGCCTTGTTGTCGTTGATCCAGCCGTGGGTGCTCGGCCTGTTGCGCCAGCGTCTACCCTATGAAATCAACGAAGTCGTGGCCCTGGCCCCCGCACCGCCGCAAGCTGATTGGCGGGTACAACTGGAGGCCTCGGTGCAGCAGCTCAAAGGTGCGCAGTTGACGGCCCGGGAGCTGGATGTCGGGCGCTTGATGCTCAGCGGTTGCTCCAGTAAAGAAATCGCCCGTAAGCTGGAAATCTCGGTCGAAACCGTGAAAGTCCACAAGAAACACATGTACAGCAAGCTGGGGATCAAGTCCCAGTCCGAGCTGTTTTCGATTTTTCTGCAGGCACAAAATGCCTGAATGACCTGTGGAGCACTTTGCTTTTATGTGGGAGCGAGCTTGCTCGCGATRGCGGTGGTTCAGTCGCTATCAATACTGAATGAAAGACCGCCATCGCGAGCAAGCTCGCTCCCACAGTGTTTTGTGTTTAGCCAAATTTATTGAGTCCGAACCCAAGGAAACCGTATGAGCCTGTCACTCCTGAGCCGCTACGCCTTCTTTGCCGTCTGCGTGATTTTCACCCTCGCCAGCCTGCCGTTTCTTGAATATGAATGGCTCTGGCCGATAACCGCCGTCACCGCCGTCCTCAGTCTGATCGGCCTGTTCGATCTGCTGCAAAGTCCCCACGCGGTGCGCCGAAATTACCCGATCCTCGGCAATATCCGCTACCTGGTCGAAGGCATCCGCCCGGAAATCCGTCAGTACCTGCTCGAATCCGACAGCGACGCCCTGCCCTTCTCCCGGGCCCAGCGCTCGCTGGTCTACTCCCGGGCCAAGAATGAAACCGCCGACAAACCCTTCGGCACGCTGATTGACGTGTATCAGTCGGGTTTCGAATTCATCGGCCATTCCATGCGCCCCGCGCCGTTGAGCGACCCGAGCAGTTTCCGGGTCACCGTCGGCGGGCCGCAGTGCACCCAGCCGTATTCGGCGTCGGTGTTCAATATCTCGGCCATGAGTTTCGGCTCGCTCAGCGCCAACGCCATCCGCGCGTTGAACCAGGGTGCCAAGCTGGGTAATTTCGCCCATGACACCGGCGAAGGCAGCATCAGCCCCTATCACCGGGAAAACGGTGGCGATCTGACCTGGGAACTGGGTAGCGGTTACTTTGGCTGCCGCACCAGCGACGGTCGCTTCGACCCGGAACGCTTCGCGGCGCAAGCCCGGACGCCCCAGGTGCGGATGATCGAAATCAAGATGAGCCAGGGCGCCAAGCCCGGCCATGGCGGCATCCTGCCCAAGCACAAGGTCACCAAAGAAATCGCCGAAACCCGCGGCATCCTGATGGGCGAAGACTGTGTGTCACCGTCACGCCACAGCGCGTTTTCCACACCCATCGAAATGATGCATTTCATCGCACAACTGCGCGAACTGTCCGGCGGCAAACCGGTGGGCTTCAAGTTCTGCCTCGGCCATCCGTGGGAGTTCATGGGCATCGCCAAGGCCATGCTGGAGACTGGCATCCTCCCGGACTTCATCGTCGTTGACGGCAAGGAAGGTGGCACCGGCGCCGCACCCGTGGAGTTCACCGACCACATCGGCGTGCCGATGCGCGAAGGCCTGCTGTTCGTGCACAACACCCTGGTGGGCCTGAATCTGCGGGACAAGATCAAGCTCGGCGCCAGCGGCAAGATCGTCAGCGCCTTCGACATCGCCAGCGTGCTGGCCATCGGCGCCGATTGGGCCAACTCGGCGCGCGGCTTCATGTTCGCCATCGGCTGCATCCAGTCGCAGAGCTGCCACACCAATAAATGCCCGACCGGCGTCGCCACCCAGGACACCTTGCGCCAGCGCGCACTGGTGGTACCGGACAAGGCCCAGCGGGTTTACAACTTCCACCGCAACACCCTCAAGGCCCTGGCGGAAATGCTCGCCGCCGCCGGCCTCGAACATCCGTCGCAGCTATCGGCCAAGCACCTGGTACGACGCATGTCGGCGACCGAGATCAAGTTGTTCTCGCAGCTGCACGTGTTCCTCAAGCCAGGGGAATTGCTGACGGGTGAAGTGAACGGCGAGTTCTATTCGCGGATGTGGCAGATGGCCCGGGCCGACAGTTTCGAGCCGAGTGAAATAGCGGCGGCTTAATGCTCAATTCCATAGCGCTGACAGTCCGAGAGGACTTCAGCGCTCGTCGCCCAGAATAAACAGGCGCGCCTCGACTTCCCCTCCCTTGAGGGTCTGCGTCTGTTTCCACCCCTTGGGAAATGTCACGACTTTTTCCGGCCGGGGCCTGCCGGTCACCCACCAGACTCTTTTGGAACTGAGTTTTACTGTTGCGACATTGTCGAAAAAAATCCAGTCCAAAGTCTGAGGGATAAGAAGCCAGCCACCATAGTTGGAAGGGCCGTCCGAAGCGCCTGTCGGCAATCGGGCGATGTAAAGCCTCGGCTGGATACCCGTGGTGTTGTAGTAATGGAACGGCAAATACCAGTACAAGCCGTCAACGACCAACTCGTCGCCCGCCTCAGCCTCCCTTTTGATGCCATCGGCCAAGGTGTCCAGCCTGGCCATTTTACGAATGAAGGTTCCGTTCAGCCCGTCTTGTTGCGAATACACTTTCTGCAGTCCATGTACTTCCCCCGCAACAAACATGCTCAAGCAGAGGAATGCAATCACAGGGCGTCGTTCAGCCAACCGATCCAGCACAACGGCAACGAACAAAGGCAAACCGGCTGCGGCAAACACCAGGTACCTGGGAACGAAGATCGGAACGGCCAATGACAAGAAAAATACCGTGATGACCGGCACGAAGAAATAGGCGATGACCAGCACGGTCGAGCGGCGACCGGAGCGCCCATATCGCAACGCCATCACACAACAGGCGATTATCACTGCCGAGACAATCAGCCCCCCCCATAACCCGCCATCCGTGGCTGATATCATCGCCACACATTGCGCGATAAAGCTCGGCAACATTTCCCATGTGGTGGGCGTGATCCATTCGAGTCCTTTCATTTTCCACGTCTGGTCAATGAAATGCGATAACCAAGGCGAATACAGCACGACGATCGCGACATTGGCCATCAGCCACTTGCGCACAGGCAACGATGCCGACTCGCCACTGCCCAGCCCCGACCAGTACAGCCAATGCACCAGCACACAGAGCGCTGCAAAGTAGTGCGTGTAGAAAGCCGCCGTCATCAGCAGCACGTACATCACGGGATAGCGTTTGAGTTGCGGTTGCCGACTCCAGCAGACCAGCGCGACCGTGGCGGCCATCAGCCAGAAACCGACGAGCGTGTACATGCGCACTTCCTGGCTGTAACGAACCGAGATCGGCAGCAGCACCAGCAAAACTCCGGCGATACAGGTCGCTCTTCGCGTGGCGAGCAGACTCATCAGTTTGATACACAGCAGCACCGTGCCCACATCCGCCACGGTGCTCAGTCCGCGCACAGCCACCACACTGGCGCCAAACAGCATCGTCCAGTAATGAAGAATCACGTAATACAACGGTGGATGAACGTCTCCCGCCGTGGTGGACCAGATCAATGCCGGCGAACGCTCGCTCAGCATCAGGCTATAGCCTTCGTCGTACCAGATGATCGGGACTGAAATCCCGTGAAATCGAACGATCAGGGCCAGGGTGAACAACGCCAGCACAATCGATGGGTAGACGGCCCAACGCCACTGACGCTCCTGGACATCCTCGGCCAGACGTTCCGTCGCGTTCATACAATTCTCTTCAGTGAGGGTTTGTCGGCCGACTCGTCACTGCTTTTGATGATGTCCTTGATGACATAGCGGGGCCGATGCTTGGACTCCATATAGATGCGCCCGATGTATTCACCGAGGATGCCGATGCCAATCAATTGAACGCCGCCCAAGAACAAAATGGCAGTCATCAGGGACGGATACCCCGGGACATCGTTACCGAAGAGAATCTTGTCCAGAATCATGCAGGCCGCATACACAAGTGCCGCCAGCGAGATGATGCCGCCCACGTAGGACCAAACACGCAATGGCACCGTGCTGAACGAGGTGATGCCTTCAAGTGCCAGGTTCCATAGCTTCCAGATATTGAATTTGCTTTTGCCGGCGGCACGTGGCGCGCGATCGTATTCAATGACTCGCGTATTGAATCCGGCCCATGACAGCACCCCCTTCATGAACAGCTGCTGTTCCGGCAGGCTCTTGATGACGTCAACGACTTTCCTGTCCATCAAGCGAAAATCACCGACATTTTCTTCGATGCGGGTTGAGGCAATCCGATTGAGCAGGTGGTAGAACAGGGCCGCGAAATGGCGTTTGAAATAACCGTCGGCCGAACGATTGCGGCGCTTGGCAAGCACCACGTCAGCGCCATCGGTCCACTCCTTGATTAGACGGGAAATGACACTGACCGGGTCTTGCAAGTCCACATCCATCGGAATGACCGCATCGCCGGTGGCATATTCCAGCCCGGCAAACAGCGCAGGCTCTTTGCCGAAGTTGCGCGAAAAATTAATCAGCAGCACATCGCTGTCCTGCTGAGCGATCGAACTCGCCAGCAATAAAGTGTGATCGGTGCTGCCGTCATTGATGAACAGGATTTCAACCTGATATGGGCTTAGCGAGGATTCCTGGCGCACGGCTTGGTAGAACAGGTCAATCGCCTGTTCCTCATTGAACACCGGAACAATCAACGAGACTTTCATGCGCCACGCTCGCGAAACACCACGTATTTGGAATACAGGAAGCCGAACACCAGGCTCAACGCGGAAAACAGGGCCACGGTGAACAAACCGTGCAATCGCCAGATGTCGCCCAGATAGCCGACACCCAGGCTCAACGCCCCCATGCCCGAAACAAACAGTAGATAGCCGCCGACCGAGGACCTGGCGGCGAAGGTAAATTGCGCATTCATGTAGAAGGAAAACGAAGCAGCCACGCAGAAGGCCGCCAGGTTGCTGAGTGCCTGGCTAAGGCCGGCCGCCACGCTCAGCAGGAAAAAGACCTGCCAGTGAATCAGGGTGTTGGCGACCCCGATCACTGTGTAACTGGACAGCCCCTTCCACAACAGTCTCATGTGAGACTCCCGTTTTAAGAACGTTGCACTCATTAATATTTCAGCCTGTCCACTGTCACAAATCGCAGGTTTTTGGACCTTTCGGACCAGCGGTTGGGCCTTGGGGCAACGCCCGAGACATCCGGTAATATCCCGGTTTTGCAATTGCCCGCAAATCAGTCCACCCTGCGCGCCGCCGCTTGGGCGCGCGGCCTTTTGTGCCCACGGCCAATCCCATTTTTACCTGCTGTTACGAGCCTGCTGTCATGACGTTAGCGCGCGATCACCGGATCGACTTTTTTCGTGGTCTGGCACTGATCTTCATCTTTTGGGATCACGTGCCCCACAACCCGTTGGGGCAAATCACCCTGCGCAACTTCGGTTTCAGCGATGCAGCCGAGGTTTTCGTGTTCCTGGCAGGTTTCGCGGCCGTGCTGGCGTACGGCAAGGTCCTGGCGCGCGAAGGCGTTCTGATCGCCTGCGTGAAAATCCTGCGCCGGGCGTGGGTGCTCTACGTGGTGCATATCTTCCTGCTGGCGATGCTGATGGGCATTGTGTTTTTCGCCAACAGCCATGTGGAAACACGGGATCTGGTGGAGGAAATGGGCATGCATCACTTCATCAGCAACCCGCAGCAGGCCTTGATCGATGAACTGCTGTTGCGCTTCAAGCCGAACCTGATGGACCCGTTGCCCCTGTACATCGTGCTATTGGCGGGTTTGCCACTGGTGCTGCCCGTACTGGTGCGCAAGGCCTGGGTGGTGGTCGCGATGTCGTTGGCGCTGTACCTGATGGTGCCACTGGCGGGCTGGAACCTGGCGGCCATCAAGGACGGCGTGTGGTATTTCAACCCGGTTGCCTGGCAGTTGCTGTTCGTACTCGGCGGTGCCGCTGCGATTCACAGCCAGCGCCCGCGCCTGCCCGACACTCGCCCGCTGCTACGCCAGCCGTTGTTTGTCAGTGCGGCGCTGTATGTAGTGGTCGCGGGTGTGTTGACTGTCCTGTGGCGTTGGCCAGATCTACACGATGCCGTGGTGCCGGCGAGCCTGAAGAACCTCCTGTACCCCATCAGCAAGACCGACCTGTCCCCCGTGCGCTTGCTGCACTTCCTCGCACTGGCCTACGTCACGGCGAAGCTGATTCCCGACAGCGGATGGACGCAAAACTGGCTGGCGCGGCAAAGTTGCCGCATGGGCCGTTTTTCGCTGGAGATTTTCTGCCTGGGCGTGCTGCTGGCGCCCTTGGCGGACATGGTCAATGCGTTGACCGACGATGCATTTGCCATGCAGATTTTCACGGCGCTGGTGGGGGCCGGATTGATGACGTTGCTGGGAGCGTGGCTGGAATTCAACAAGCGGTTGAGCCGAACTGCTCAGGCAGCCCAAGGATCAACCGCAATATTGTAGGAGCAAGCTCGCTCCTACAACGGTTACGCCTTACGAAGCCGAACGCGCCGCACCTTGCGAAACATTCGTCGGTTGCAGCTTGAACACGTAGAACAGCACCGTCAGCAGCACCAGGAACGCAGGTCCCACATACAGCGCCACGCGGGTGTCCGGGAAGTACGCCATCAGGCCGACCACCAGCACCAGGAACGCCAGCGCCAGGTACGAACTGACCGGGTACAGCCACATACGGTATTTCAGGCCGGCGGCTTCGCTGGCACTCAAGCCTTTGCGGAATTTCAGCTGGGCCAGCAGGATCATCGCCCAGGTCCAGATCGCGCCAAAGGTGGCAATCGCTGTCACCCAGACAAACACCTTTTCCGGCACCAGATAGTTGAGCAATACGCCCAGCAGCAACGCACCAATCGACAGCAGCAACGCACGCCGCGGCACACCATTACTCGACGTCTTGGCAAACCCGGCCGGGGCCTGGCCGTTCTGCGCCAGGCTGTAGAGCATGCGCCCGGTGCTGAAGATGCCGCCGTTGCAGGACGACAGCGCAGCGGTGATCACCACGAAGTTGATGATGCCCGCCGCGGTCTTGATGCCCAGCCGCTCGAAAGTCATCACGAACGGACTGCCCTGGGTACCGATTTCGTTCCACGGGTAGATCGACAGGATCACGAACAACGCGCCGACGTAGAACAGCAGGATCCGCCAGAACACCGAGCCGATGGCGTCGGGAATGGTTTTCTGCGGGTTCTTCGCTTCACCGGCGGTCAGGCCGATCATTTCCACGCCGAGGTAGGCGAACATCACCATTTGCAGCGACATCAACACGCCTTGCACGCCGTTGGGCATGAAGCCGCCGTAGGTCCACAGATTGGAAATCCCCAGGGCCACGCCGTCGTTGCCGAAACCAAAGGCGATGATGCCGATGCCGCCGAACACCATCGCAACGATGGTGACGATCTTGATCAGGGCAAACCAGAACTCGAACTCACCGAAGGCCTTGACCGCGATCAGGTTGATCGAGCCCATGCTGATCAACGCACCGAGCGCCCAGATCCAGCGCGGCACGTCGGGGAACCAGATACCCATGTAGACCGCCACGGCAGTGATTTCCGCGACGCAGGTCACCAGCCACAAGAACCAGTAGTTCCAGCCGGTCAGGAAGCCCGCCAACGGGCCGAGGTAGTCTTGAGCATAACGGCTGAACGAGCCGGCGACCGGGTTGTGCACGGCCATCTCGCCGAGGGCGCGCATGATCACCAGGATCGCCAGACCGCCGATGATGTAGGACAACATGATGGCCGGGCCGGCCATTTCAATGGCCTTGGCCGAGCCCAGGAACAGGCCGACGCCGATACAGGCACCGAGTGCCATCAGGCGGATATGCCGCTCGCCGAGTTCACGTTTAAGCGGACCGCCCTGAGCGGTCTCGCCGTTGGGCTGGTGATTGCCTACGGGCATGGGGGACAACCTCGTCTTGTTATTGGATATGACCACCGAGCGGCGAAGCGCGGGCCGATAAGCCATCGCTTCCCGGACCGGCCCCGCCTCATGGGCAACGCCGTCTTGTAGGAAAAACCCGCAAAATCAGTGGGAAAAACGACGCCGAGTATTGCACAACAATGGTGCATCGTCATGCCCCTGCCAAAGCCGTATTTACCCCTTCGACATGTCTAAAACAAGCATTCCAGCCGACTGTTTTGTGGCGAGGGAGCTTGCTCCCGCTCGCCTGCGTAGCAGGCGCAATTCAGCTGATCCCAATATCAGACGAAGCGCAATTACCGGCATTGGGGCCGCTACGCAGCCCAACGGGACGGTGCGGCAATCCGACAAGCTCCCTCGCCACAAAAGATGGCCATTACCCGACGTTTTGCCCTTCACATTTTTTTCACCCTCGCCAACCACCGTCTAAGCTTGAGTCAAGTCCGATCAATCTGCATGAATGGATCAGTCGACTATGGGCGCTTTGTGGCAAACCGATTCGAGTAAAACCGTGGTTCCGACTGAACGAGAGGATGAAGCGCCTGCACCTGAAAAACCCCGGCGTTCCAGGCACGGATGGGGAGCGTTCTGGCTATTGCTGTTGATAATCGCGATAGTCGTGGGGCTGGCGGCGGCGAGGGAAATGCGTACCTCGAAATTCCAGGCCCGGGAAGTCAGCAAATACGCCGCGTCCCTGAGCTATGAGCTCAAACCCGGCCCCAGCGATGCGATTCGCTATCCGGGCGACGGTCCGTTCGATCGGCGGCTGGGCTACAGCTCGCTGGATGAATTCCTGCCGCGCCTGATCAAGCGCGATTTCGTCATTGAGGCGCAAACCCGCTTTTCCCCGGCGCTGTTGAAGTACACTGACAAGGGGCTGTTCGTGCCTTATGCCGAGAAAATCCAGGCCGGGCTGTCGATCACCGATTGCCGCGCAGCGCCGCTGTACCAGTACAACTATCCGCAGCAGCTTTATTCAACCTTTGCCTCGATTCCGCCGGTAGTGGTCAACAGCCTGCTGTTCATCGAGAACCGTTTCCTGCTGGACCCCAGGCAACCTCTGGCCAACCCGGCGGTGGACTGGCCGCGGTTCGGCATGGCGGCGTGGTCACAGGTGGCCAAGATGTTTCACGTACCCGGCCAATCCGCCGGCGGCAGTACCTTGGCCACGCAACTGGAAAAGTACCGGCACTCCCCCGATGGCTTGACGGTCAATGGCGCGGAAAAAATTCGCCAGATGATTTCCGCCACCGTACGCGCCTATCAGGCCGGGCCACAAACACTCGAAGCCCGGCAGAATGTGGTTCGCGATTACCTCAACAGCGTGCCGCTGTCGGCCGTACCGGGCCACGGCGAAGTGCATGGCATGGCTGAGGGCTTGCGCGTGTGGTATGGCTCCGACTTCAACAAGGCCAACGAAGTCCTGACCAGCACAGCAACGGACCCAAAAACCATGGCGGAAAAAGGCCTGGCCCTGCGTGAAATGCTGTCGCTTATGATTGCCCAGCGCCGCCCGTCGCATTACCTGACCAAGGGTCACGATGAACTGGCCGACCTCACCGACAGCCACATTCGTCTGCTGGCGCAAAACAATGTGATCGACGCTCAGTTCGCCGCCGCCGCCCTGGCCAGCAAAGTGATCTATCGCGACTGGGCCACCCAGCCGACCATTCAACCGATTGAAACCAACAAGGGCATCAGTGTCGCGCGCAGCCGTTTGGCCGGCATGCTCAATCGTCCGCTTTACGATCTCGACCGCCTCGACCTGTCTGCCACCAGCACCCTGCAAGGTGAACTGCAAACCGAGGCCACGGCGTACCTGAAAAAACTCGCCGACCCCGCCTACGCAGCCGAAATCGGCTTGATGGGCGAACGCTTGCTGACCCCTACCAGCACCACCCAGGTGCGCTACAGCTTCACCCTGTTCGAACTGACCCCGGACGGCTCGCGGGTGCGGGTGCAGACCGACAGCACCGACCAGCCATTCGACATCAACGAAGGCAGCAAACTGGAACTGGGCTCCACCGCGAAAATGCGCGTGCTGACCACCTACCTGCAAATCATCTCCGAGCTGCACGACAAATACGCCGGCATGACCGTACCGGAACTGAAGAAAGTCGACGTGCCGGATCAGGACCGCCTGAGCCGCTGGGCGGTCGATTACCTGATCGAGACCAAGGACCGCGACCTGCAAAAAATGCTCGGCGCAGCCCTGGACCGCAAGTACTCCGCCAGCCCCGGCGAGGCGTTCTTCACCGGTGGCGGCCTGCATGTGTTCCACAACTTCCGCAAGGAAGACAACGACCGCATCCCGACCCTGCGCGACGCCCTGCGCGAGTCGATCAACCTGCCGTTCATCCGCCTGATGCGTGACCTGGTGCGCTACACCACATACTCCGGCCCGAACAGCAGTGCCGAACTGCTCAAGGACGACCACGACCCGCGGCGCCAGGAATACCTGGCCGAATTTGCCGACCGTGAAGGCACTTCGTTTCTGCTCAAGTTCTGGAAGAAGTACAAGAACAAGGACACCCAGGAGCGGCTCGAGACCTTCCTCGACAGCATGCGGCCGACCCCGATCCGCATGGCCGCCGTACACCGCTACCTGCTGCCACACGCCAGTCAGGCAAGCTTCAATGCCTTCGTGCGCTCGCACCTCACCGGCGCCAAGCTCACGGAAAAACTCACTGACGAGCGTCTCGTGCGGCTCTACGAGGCCTACGGTCCCGGCTCCTACGATTTGCCGGACCAGGGCTTCATCGCCAAGGTTCACCCCCTGGACCTGTGGCTGATGGGCTACCTGCTCAATCACCCCGACGCCAAGTGGGGCGACATTGTCAAAGCCAGCCAGTTCGAGCGCCAGGAAGTCTACAGCTGGCTGTTCAAAAGCCGGCACAAGGGTGCCCGCGACAGTCGCATCCGCACCATGCTGGAGATCGAAGCGTTTCTCGACATCCACCAGCGCTGGCAGAAGGTCGGCTATCCGTTCGACCACCTGGTGCCGTCGCTGGCCACCGCCATCGGTAGCTCCGGCGACCGCCCGGCGGCATTGGCCGAGTTGATCGGCACCATTCTCAACGACGGTGTGCGCATGCCGACCCTGCGTATCGATAGCCTGCACTTCGCGGCCAACACACCGTATGAAACCAAATTGATCAATGACCCGGATGTCGGCAAACGGGTCATGCCATCCGAAGTCGCCACGGCCATGCGCGAAGCCTTGTCGCAAGTGGTGGATGCCGGTACGGCGAAACGGGTGTCCGGCAGTTTCACAACACCCGGTGGCAAACCATTGGCCATGGGTGGCAAGACCGGAACAGGCGATAACCGCATTGAAGCCTTCGGTTCGGGCGGGCGGATCCTCAGCTCTAAATCCATCAACCGCACGGCGACCTTTGTGTTCTACATCGGCGATCATCACTTCGGGACGTTGACCGCGTTCGTTCCCGGCCAATCTGCCGAAACCTTCAAGTTCACCTCGGCGTTGCCGGTGCAAGTGCTCAAAGGCATGGCACCGATTCTCATGCCGTACCTGCAACCCGGCAGCAAAACAGGTTGCTTGCCGACTGAAGTCACGCGGCGTTGACAGAACCATTGCGTTGCACAGGTGGTAATTAATTATTTTTCAGATTCAAATATTCAACGGTTTACCCGCAAAAGACGCCGATTGAGCGCAGTTATTCAGACTTTTTTTTTGAGCCTCGTCCGATAGGCTGATCATCCTTAAAACCAATCAAGGATGATTGCCATGACCGACACCACCACGCCCGCCCAAAACATCGATAAAGGCCGGCACTACGAACTCATCAAGAACACCACCAGCGACCCTTTCAAAACCGCTACCCTCGACAGGGGCCTGGCCCTGGCGGCCACTCCCTTGAAGATGCAACCGTGGTACACCACAACGCCTGCCTCCCTTCATGACAAGCTCAAAGCCGCCAACCTCAAGGCATGGGCCTCGCAAAACAAGGTCGACAAACTGCTCAAGAATCTGCAGGACGTCCGTTCGTTCGCGGCGCCCCTGCTCCAGGCGAAACTCAAGGAACGCTACGGCATCGAGCATGACGTCAGCACGACCTACCTGCGCCTGTACCTGCCCAAGGATTCGCCCTGGTATGCGATTGATGTGAAGGGCGGCGTCACCAGCCGAACCGTCTCCCTGCTGGAGGCGGCACTGCACAACTTCGCCAAGTCCGAAACAGTCCTTGCCGACTCGCAATACATCACCAAACCTGACGATCTCGGGCACTTCGACGTCATTGCGATCAAGGACAAAATGACCATCAGCCAGTTCCAGGCGCTGTGCCGGGAACTGGACATCGGCGCGTTGTACAAGGAGCACCTCGAAAAGTATCTGCTTCCCGGCGAACCCGTGGCCGAAGCCGTCACGAAGCTCAAGGTGACCGAAAGCCAGAAAGACGCCCTCGCCGCCGCCGCGCAACTGGCGTTGATCCTCGGCGATATCCAGTACGACGCCTACAAGCTGATGCTGAGCCTTGCCCAGGATAAAGAACCTCAGTTGCTGCTCAATGGCCGAAAAATGCTCTGCGGCGACCTGTCGTTGCTGGAGACTCGTTTGACCGGCATTCTCCTGCTGATTCCTGCCGTGAAGGACAGCCGGGGGGTTCAACGACTGATTGCCTATGTGCCCCATGATCCGGATCACCCGCTCAAGGAATACGACTCCTTCAAAGCATTCATGGATGAATTGACCCGTCAGTTGCGCGAAGACAAGGTCGGCGCCTCATCGAAGCAGCGGTATCGACAATTTTTCAGTCAATTCATCGATCAGCAGCAACGCGGGCATTTTTTCGCCGATCTCGATCAATGCTTGGTAACGGTCAGGTGGCATGAGAAAGACGACAAGACGGATCAACGCCCCACCTGGCGCGAAGACCCTGCATCCAGTCCGCACCTGCAGTTTCAGCACCTGCCGGTGTCCCGGGATTACTGGACACATGCCTACCAGCAAAAGCTCAACAAGATCCTCAACGACGCGCAGGAAATCGCCGTGTCCACCGCCGACACGGACAGCAAGGCGCGCTGGGCCTGGTGGGACAACTTCAAGAAAATCGTCTCGGATATTTTCAATGTCGCGTTATTGATTGCCACCCCTTTCGTGCCGGGGCTGGGCGAGCTGATGATGGCCTACACCGTTTATCAAATGACCACTGACGTCATCGAAGGGATCGTCGATCTGGCCGAAGGCCTTGGTCTTGAAGCGGCCGAACATGTGATCGGCGTGGTCACGGATGTGATTCAACTGGCGGCGTTTGGTGCGGGTGCTGAAATCGGCAGCGCTTTCAAGTTGAAACTGTCACCACTGGTCGACGGCATGAAACCGGTCACGCTGCCTGACGGCAAACAAACGCTGTGGCACCCGGACCTCGCCCCTTACGAACAAAAAAGCCTCACCCTGACGCCCGATTCGAAACCCAACGAACACGGACTGCATCAACACGCCAATCAGCACATCCTGCCACTGGACGACAACCTCTACGTCGTCGAAAAGGCTTCGCAAGAGCCGAGCATCACGACTCACCGTGTCAAACATCCCACGCGCCCCAATGCCTATTCGCCCACGGTCGAACATAACGGTCACGGCGCCTGGGTGCACGAGGCGGAAAATCCGGGTAACTGGGAAGGCGACACATTGATGCGCCGCCTCGGGCACCGTGTCGATCGCTTCTCGCCCACGCAACGGGAGCAGATCCGCATCAGCAGCGGCACCGAAGACAATGCGCTGCGCCGTATGCATGTCGAGAACGCTGCGCCTCCACCGATGCTGGCCGACACCATCAAGCGCTTCAGCGCCTATGACGACGTCGGGATCGCGAGTGCCAATATTCGCAAAGGGCAGCCAATCGATGCCTCCTCCAATTGGTATGAAACGATACTGACGGCGTTGCCAGGCTGGCCTTCAGAACGGGCACTGGAGGTATTCGAAGACGCCGAACTGACCGGCAGTTCACGCAAGTACGGCAACGCCGACGCGACCGCCGCCAATACGTTGAGCATCAGTTTCTCCGAGCTGACGTCCGGCAAACTGCCTGAACATGTGGCGGGCTTTTTGAATGAAAGCGAGATCAAGGCTCTGCTGGGGCGCGACATTCCGGGCGCCGAACGCACCCAGGCATTGCGTGATCAACTGGCCGATGCCGTCGACTCACGTAAAGGTGAGATCGCAAAACGCATATACCAGGCAGAAGAACGATCGAGCAAGGCCAAGGTCCGCCTGTTGAGGCAACCCTTCCCGGACCTGCCGCTCACCCTCGCCGAAACCGTGCTGGCTGAGGCCAAGGCCGCTGAACTGAAGATAATGGACGATGAAAAACGCCTGCCGTTGCGCGTTAAAACCCAGGCGCGCGAATTCAATTTCGAAGCCGGCACCGCTCGAGCCTACGATGGCTTTTATCAAGACGAGCGGGTGGAACCCAATACCGAGCGTCTCGCGCTGAACACGCTCAAATTCAATACCGACAGTTTTGAAGGCTTGCGCATCGAAGTGCGTGACGGCACCTATGACGGCACGCTGCGCTGCAGCGTCGGCCCGGATGACGCGGCAACGGTGCGCCGGCTGGTCAGGGATGAAAGTGGCCAGTATGAAGTGCTCGACGGGGACAATAAGCAACTGAACAAAGCCGGCGATTTCTACGAATCGATCCTGCGCGCCCTGCCTGAAGACAAACGCAAGGCATTGGGCTACTTACGCGGTCAAGGCCACGCGCTCAAGCTGTGGATCATGGAGAAAACCGCAGCACCTGCCGAGCGCCGCACTGCACTGGCGCAACCGCCCGTTCGCCCCGCGGTGACGATTGAAACCGAAACACTGCTGCGCGGTTTGCCACGGTTTCTTCGTGCATCGACACCAGAGGAGAAAATCAAGGATCTGTACCCGGAAATGACTGAAAGAGAGGTGCGGACCTTCATCGAGAAGTTACGCAACGACAACGGTGATCCCACTGAGGCCATCGAGCGGCTGAAGAGCGAGCGGCAACACTTGCGGGACACATTGCAGGGCTGGCGCAACACCTATCCTCCTGAAACAGACGTTACCGGAGAACTGGTCTTCGGCTATCAGCCTGCTTACCTGCTGAACGGCGGTCTAAATGTCGAAGAGCAACTGATCAAGTGCTTCGAGCGCCGAAGCAACGTGTTCGGCGAGCGCAACAGCCACCCTGACCAAGGCTATACCCTGGATCTGTCGGTTTTCAAGCTTAAGGAGTTCGATCGATGGTGGTCGGATCTGCGCCAGCGACCCGGCATTCAGCAACACCTGGACCAGATCACGGCGCTGAAGCTCGACGAGCTGCGCACCGCTGCACCCGATGACCTGCTGCGCAGCTTCCCCAATCTTCGCCAATTGAGCGCCCGCCAGTGCGGGCTGAATGAAATACCTGCCAGCGTTGGCCGGATGGATCAACTGGAAAACCTGGATCTGACCGACAACTACATCAAGATGACGGCGAACACCACGCAGCAGCTCAGTGACCTGACTCGCCTGCGCACCCTCAATCTGAACGGTAATCCGTTGAGCCAGCCACCCGATGTCGGACGACTGACCAATTTAAAGGACCTGAACCTGGCCAATACCGGGATCCAGACCTGGCCCGAGGGGCTGTTCAGGCTCGGGGCGGTGGACCAGCCTCGTCCCCGTGGTTTCATGCTGGATATGCGTTCGAATCCGATCAATACCTTGCCCGAGGTCACGTCTGGCTCCGATCACGCGTTGATCCTGAGTCGCGCACGCTTCGACACAGGGAGGCTATCCAATGCCGACCGGGTCCGCCTCGGCACGTACCGCGAATCCGCAGGCTTGGACTTTGTGCAGGCCTATTCCCCTGCGGCCGCGGACGAAATCACCCATTGGCAATTATTTCCCGACGAACCCACCGAATGGGGCGCCTCGTCCTCGCTCAAGAAGTACCGCGAAGAATCCTGGCATGACGTGCTGGCCGAACCCGGTGCCGAACAGTTGTTTGCCGTCATCCGCAAACAGCGAGAAAGCGCGGACTACCAGAACGATAAATCACGCCGCCTGCTGACTCGCCGAGTCTGGGAACTGATCGATGCTGCCGCGCTGAACTCCGCCCTTCGCGAGGAATTGTTCCTGCAAGCAAGGGAACCCACGAATTGTCGGGAGGGCGGGGCCTATCTGTTCAATTCCATGGGCATAAAAGTGTTGCTATCAAAGGCTTATAATGAATCGATCCTGCCCAGCGAACTTGACAACAAACTCGTTAAATTGGCCCGCAGCTTTGCACGTCTGGACCGGGTCGGTGACCTCGCCCGGGAAGAGATCGGCCGTCAAACCCAAATGAACCTGATCGATCCGCAGAACAACCTGCCGCCGGATGATCTGGAAATACATATGGCATTTCAGACCGGACTGGCCGAACGTCTCGACCTGCCCTGGCAGGCGGAAAACATGGCATTTCGGGCGCGCGCAGGTGTGGACCAGGGGAAGATCGATGCAGCCTACACATCAATCATGGCGCGTGAAAGCGGCAACGGCCTGGTCGACGGGATGATTGAACCCGAAGATGGAAACGTTTTCTGGGAGCGCCATTTAAAAGCGACTCACCCAACAAAGTGCGAAACCAATCGTCAATATTTCGACGACAAACTGGGTTTGCTCGATGAACTGCGCGCCGCAAAAGTCGAATGGGCCAAAGACCACCCTCAGGCGCAAATGAATCAGCTCATCCGAAAAATGGAAGACCTGGCGGACAAGCTGGAAATCCCTCAGGCTGAGGTTTTCAGCGACGGCCCATTGAGCGACCGCCATTACGATGATCTGGCGGAGGCGCGCAAAGAGCTATTTCGACGGTTGACCCGCGAAGCGATGGTCAACGCCGGCCTTTAACGCTCGGCTGGCTCATCCAGAGGTCAGTCAGCCCTGTCAGGGCTGGCTGACCGACGCTGCACTGCCTGTAGCGCTCATACTTGCGAATCCCAGATCACGGTGATATTGCCTGTGTAAGGCCTGTCCCTGGCGTTGTTTATCAACCAGTGGGTGGCACGTTCGCCCATTTCGAAATGCAGCGTTCCAGGCTTGCGATCGACATAGATACCGGGCTGAAACGGGCTTGTGGCAGCATGGGGACTCAACGGCATTCGCCTGACCGGTTGCCCGGCGCTGTCGGTCAACCCGCCAGGCAAGCTGACGCTGACATCGACTGCCTCCCCGTAACCCGACTCGCGATCAATGATGGCGCAGCCCGAACCGAAGCCCAGGTCATGCTCACATTCCAGCTTCATCGTGAATCGCGACGAGGCGGAAATATTGAAGGTCTGATCGCGATACAGGCGCACAGGCTTGCGCCCCTGTTCCAGCCAGCTGCGCCACCCGCCCTGGGGTTCCAGCAAGACTTTGTTGCCGCCGGGTGGAATTTCCACTTTCAGGGTGTGCAGAACATCGAGGACGAAATCCAGGACCAGGCTGCGTTCATCAGGACTCATCGAGGGGCCCAGGTCAAAATCGGCGCCGGGGCCCATGGTGTAGGAAATGGCACCGGTGTAAAGCCCGCTCGACATACCCAAGGGATTGGGGGTGCGTAGTTCATAGGCAAAATCGATAGTTTCAAAAGAGATGGACGGGATTCGGAAAGCGGCTACTTTGACACAGGGTGCCTCCACTGGCGATTTCCAGAAAAATCGGTAGGAATGGGTACCATATGCCCCTACACCACTGTAACGACAGGGCTGCGCTGCATAAACCCAACCATTGCCGACCCAGAGCTTGTCATGACCTTCACGCGCGTTGGGTGCTCCAGTCAGATTGGCCGCTGAATCACTCAGGACTAAGTTCGAACCAATGCCCGTGATGCGCACATCAACGGTCTCCGTTTCCTGGGTCTCCCTATTCGTCACTGTTACCTGCCGCCAATTGGCCGGTACCTTCAACGCAATACCTTCGCCGGGCACGATGGCGCGATCTGAACTGAAACGAACCGGCAATTCAATACTGAAGATGTTGTTTTCGATGCACTGACCCGGATAATTCGCGCAATAACCACTGTTTGGCGTTTTGTTAAGGAACTCATTTTTATTGGGTTGAGACGGATCCGGCTGGAACGACGCCCTGATCTCCCGGTTTATCGCTTCTGCCGAAGGCATGCTCAATGCCACTAACAACCCAAGCCAACCCTTGTATTTTTTCATTTCTCTACCTGTTTCCAATCGGTGGGCTTTACGATCGACAAGGATTTGCGGCGTGCACCGTTGAACATCGATCATCACCCCCGCTGTAGGGAGAACTCACTCACCCGGCGCCTTGGCACTGAACAACATCAGCACGCTGCCGCTGTAGTCCCCCGGCTTGTAACCCCCCACCGGCTTCACCGGATCGATCTGCAGCAACACCCGTGAGCCTGTCATCGCGTCGGCCGCCGACACCACTTGCCGCGGCGCAATGTCGGCGCTCAATTCCACCCCGTTGAAACTGACCCGCAACGCGATATCGTCACTGGGCCTGCCGTTGGACAGGTACGGAGCCGCCTCCAGGCGCGCTTCAATCGCGCTGCTGTCGTGGCGCACATCAAAATGCTTGCGCACGCTGCTCAAGGTCGAATTCGACAGGTTCCAGTTCAGTCGCTGTGGCCGGTGGATCCAGTCCGCTTCAGCGGGGATCACGTAAAACGCGGGCGTCGGGATAATCACGGACACCTCGAAGGTGTGTTCCTCCCGGGCAGCCCATGTCGAGGAGCCCATCAGTACGGTCATTGCCGTCAGCACGACGGCGGCGCATTGCTTGATCATGTTCGATACCCGTTGCGTCAATGGAAAGCCGGCCTAGCGGCTGACGATCTTCAGGTTTTTCTTGCTGTTGCCCTCGATCAGGGTGAACCGGTATTCACGGCCCTTTTCCTTGTCGAAGGCATAGGTCTTGCCCGCCATGACGTGATGTTTGGTGGTCGCGCCGCACTCACTCTCATTACTCAAGGAGCAGCTTTTGAATTCATCGATGATGACCACCGTGTTGCCGTTGTTGCGCAGCTCGTAGCGCTTGTCGGTTTCGTTGACGGCGCTATCGAATCGAGCATCCTTGGGCCGAACGAAGAAGACGGTGCCGAACCCGGTCATCACGTTGACCCCCGCTGACAGGTTCTTTTTGTAGTCGTCGCGCTCTTCGCCGGACACCGCAAACTCATCTTCCTTTTCCGGCACAACGGGCACGAAGCGCACGCGAAAGTAGCGCTCACGGTCACGCTCGCCCATGTACAACAGACGGGTGCCCTGCATCCCCTGCGCCGGAACGATCAGCCGCGCGGGACTGGCCATCAGGCCATTGCGCGAGGCACCATCGGCGGACGTGGTGACCGGTATTTCCTTCGGCGTGCCGTCGGTGTCGTAGACGATTTCCAGCACGTTGACCTTGACGAAAGCGGTGCTGTCGCCGCTGTTGAACACCCGTTTCAAATAGGTGCTTTTATCGGCATCCAGATAGTCGTATACGGTGCCGACATTGATCTGGGGCCCGGCCTGAACCACCAGGGGATACACGCAAAACACACACAGCCATAACAGACGCTTCATCGTCCTCAACCTCATAAAAAATAAAAAACAAAAAGTAAAAAATGGGCCAGCCCCGAACGATCAGACTTCAGAATCCCAGATCACTGTGACATTGCCTGTGAAAGGCCTACCTTCGGATTTGTCTATCAGCCAGTGGGTGTACCGCTCGTCCACTTCGAAATGCAGCGTTCCGGGCTTGCGATCGACATAGATACCCGGCAGAAACGGGCTTGTAGGAGCACGGCGACTCAACGGCATTCGCCTGACCGGTTGCCCGGCGCTGTCGGTCAACCCGTTAGGCAAGGTGACGCTGATTTCTACAGCTCCCCCGTAACGCCCTCCACGATCAACAATGGCGCAGCCCGAGCCGGCGCCCGCATCGTGGTGCTCGCAGTCCAGCCTCATCGTGAATCGCGACGAGGCGGAAATATTGAAGGTCTGATCGCGATACAGGCGCACAGGCTTGCGCCCCTGTTCCAGCCAGCCGCGCCATCCGCCTTGGGGTTCCAGCACGATTTTGTTGCCGCCGGGTGGAATCTCCACCTTCAGGGTGTGCTGTACGTCAAGGACAAAGTCCAGGGTCAGGTTGCCGTCGTTCGGAAGCAACACCTGCCCCATATCGAAATCGCCGCCAGGTCCAATGCTGTACGACATTGCACCGGTATAGAGACCGGATGACATGCCCAACGGATTGGGGGTGCGCAGCTCATAGGCAAAATCGAGGGTGTCGAAGTAAATGGACGGAATGAAGTAAGCCGCTACCTTGACGCAGGAGGCCTCTACGGGTGTTTTCCAGAAAAACCGATAGCTCTCAGGGCTGTACGACCCGACACCGCTGTACCGGCAGGGCGCAGGCGCATAAACCCAACTGCTGCTGGTCCAGAGTTTCTGATGGCCTTCAAGGGGGTCGCTCACTCCCACCAGCTTGGCGGCCGATTCACTCAGGAAAAAATTCGAGCCGACGCCGGTAATGCGCACTTCAACGGTCTCCCTCTCCTGTGTCGCGGCGTTAGTCACCGTCAGTCGTCGCCAGTTTGCCGGCACCTTCAACGGGATCCCTTCTCCAGATCCGATGAAGCGGCTGGCAGTGAAGCGGATCGGCAATTGAATGCTGAACATATTGTTTTGCTCGCATTCGCCCGGATAGCTCGCGCAATAACCACTGTTCGACGTTTTGTTGATAAACACGTTTCTGCTCGGCTGTGACGGATCGGGCTGAAACAGCGCCCGGATCTCCCGATTCACCGCCTGCGCCTCAGGCACGCTCAGCGCCAGTAACAACCCCAGGCAACACAAAGACTTTTTCATAGATTCAACCCGCCGTCCGTTCGGTGAATGTGACATCCGCCAGGGTGTCCGGCGTGCAGCGCAGATCCCCGATCATCAACACGTTGTTTTCACTGCGATGTCGGCTGGCATCGAGACGGAACTGGCACAGCAACTGGTTGCCTTGACGCACTTCCAGCGTCGGTGAACCGGCATTCATTTCCATCGAGAAGAAACCATCGACTTCCGTCACCCCGCGACTGGCGTGGTTGATCACGTGATGGCCCTTGAGCGGCTGGCCTTTGGCATCGACCAGCCGGCCGAGCACGGTCAGGGTTTTCATCACGCGGACCTTGCGGTACTCCACCCCGCCCTTGTTCAGGTGATAGCGGGTGCGGGCGGGCTCGATGGTCGCCGCCGGGACATGGTTGCCCTCGAAGTCGAAACTCACCGAGCTGTTCTGATACGCGGTAATCGGGATGAAGTTGCGGCCGGGCTTCAACATCGCACCGCCGCCGCTGTAATCGTCGGCGCGCAGGGTAATGTCATCGATGTCCGATTCCACATCGACAATCAGCGCCGCGCCGCGCATCTCATGCTGACTGGTCAGCATCATTTTCTCGGCGCCAATGGCCAGGGTGCTGTCCAGGTTCAGGCCGCCGGTAAAATTGCCGTTGAAGGACGAACGCTGAACGAAACCATCACCATTGATCGCGTCGGTACGAAAGTTGGCGAGGCTGGAAACGCCGACGCCGTAGGTGTCGGTGAGCGCCGTCACCGAGACGTTTTGCAGCACATGGTCTTTCAGGTCTTTGCGCCAGCCAATGGAGGCGTTGTTGTCGCGACCGCCATCCCGGGCCGTGCGCGAACCGATACTGCCGCTGATCTGCTGTCCAGGTGCGCCGAGTGCCAGGTTGACGCTCAAGTCGACGCCGCGATTGCGGTCATTACCGCTGCTGAAACTGCCCGGCCGATCGAACAACGACAGCCGCCAGTTGCCATCGCTGCCAAACAGGTTGGTGCGCTGGTTCCAGCCCAGATCGAGGCCGACGCCTTCGACGTTGCCCTCGCTGTGGGACACCCGCGCATTGATCGTGCTTTTGCTGCTGAGTCGATGATTGAGTGCCAGCGAGGAGTTGCTGGTCTGGCCGACGAACACATTACGTTGGCGCACCCGGGTGCCATCCGGCAGGGTTTCGAAAAGATTGGTGGTGTCCAGCCAGCTGCGGTTGTGGCTGATCACCACGCTGCCGGCGCCATAGTTATAGAGGCTTTGCAGATCGAGGCCGGTGCCATGATCCTGCGTCTGGTACACGTTGGCGAACAGGCTGATGTGATTGGCCAGGGTCCAGTCGATGGAACTGCCGTATTGCAGTTTTTCGCGGATTTGCCGCGCCGACAGCCCGAGGATGACTCGAGGGTGCATCAGGTAATTGACCGAGGCTCCTGCCGTGGGACTGCCACTGGATTGTTGGTCCCAGTTGCTCAGCAGCTTGCTTTCTTCCCCGGCGAACAGGTTGTAGCGCCAGCGCTCATCGAGGTTGCGCCAGTTGTTGGGTTTGTAGACAAGTTCCTGGGTGGTGGAGGTGATCTGACCGTCTTCGATCAGGCGCACTTCCACCTCATAGATTCCGCCCGGCAACGGACGGGTGTCGAGGGTCTGCAAACCGGCGGGCACCGACTGGGTATTGATCAACAGACCGTCGCGATAGATTTCCACCGAGCCCTGGCGGTTGGCCGTGACGTAGATCGGATAGACGCTGGGCATCGGACTGTTGATGGCGAGGCTGTCGGAGCTGCCGTACATGACGCCGACAGCGGTATCGGGACTGGTGCCGAACGTGCGCGGCTGGCGGGTCAGTCCTTCGGAATTGGGGGTGAAATAGCCCAGGCGAAAGAAACTGCCTTGCAATTCGCGCTGGGTGTAAAGCTCGTGCACTGCGTGGTAAAGCTTGTCATCCGGACCGCCGAGGCGGGCCAGTTGCATATTGAACGTCTGGCTCCAGTTGCCCAGGCTCGCGCTGGCTTCAAGGCCATAGCGCCCGCCCAGATCCTGATCCTGGCCACCATTGAGATTGAGCTGGTTGCGCACCATCAGACCGCTGCTGCCGCCATCGGGCTGTTCGTAATAACGCTTGGCCTCGACGTCGCGCTCAGCATTTTCGGTGAGGATCGAGACGAGGGAGTTTTCCAGGTTGTAATGCACGGCAAGCACCTGATCCGGACACGAACCGGTGCATGTGCCCAGCGGCACGCCTGGCTTGAGATAACTGGCCCATTTTTCCCGCTCGGCGGGGCCGAAGCGGTTTTCGCTGGTGTCGGTAAATTCAAGTAACGTGATGCGATCATCACGGGACAACACCACCATCGCCTCTCCCAGCGGTTGCTGATCGAGTTCCACCCGAACAGCCAGAGGCACATCAAAAAAATGCTCCTCGAAATCTGCCGGCAGACCTTTGGCCTGGGCCAACAGACTTCGTGGTGTCGTACCGGCGGAAGAAACGGGAGCCGCCGCTGCACTGGCACAAAACAACAGCGCAAGCGCAGCCGCGATGGGTGTCATCGGGAACATGAACTCTTACTCTGGTTACGAACGGGTTGGAATCCGGCGGACAGGCCGGTCAGGTTGTCCGCCGGTTAACGCCACTTGAGCAGTTAGCGTTTGTTGCCATGAAGCTCGATCAAGGCGTGCCGACCGGAGCAACGGCGTCGAAGGTCATTGCGACCACACCGGTGTAGTCACCCGGCTGGAAAGTTGTGCCCTTGGCCGTGATTTTCAGCGGCGCGCGGTAGTTCGCGTCAGACTCGGATTCACCCACGACCATTTGTGGAGTGAGCGTCAGTTCCTTGTTATTGAACTCGACTTTCAAATCAATCGACTGAGCACCAGAGATCAATTTAGGTGCACTTTCCAGACTGGCGTGAACCGAGCCGTTATTGTTGCGCACGTCGAAGAAACCATTGACCTCTCCCATCTTGCCAGTGGCTGGCTGGAAGCTCATGTCCTGATCCTTGTTGACCAGATCAGGGTCGGTTGGCACTACATAGAAGCCATTGGTTGGCACGTGAGCGATGAGATTGATCGAGTGAGCAGCCTCGCCCGCGGCGAAAGCCATGGAGGATTGGAGAGCCAGAACAGCCAGTGGGGCAGCGATTGCAAATTTCTTGAACATCATTCAGTACCTGTTTTCTTTTAAAGGTTCGGCCCATTGAAAGTTCGGACAGCTCATAGCCGTAAAATCCGGTGGCTGTACGCTTTCAACGCCGGGGCATGATCGACTTATCGCTCTGGAAAGTAAGCAGGCAACTTCCTATGAGTTCGTAGTTCAACAACCTCATGACCAGAAAGACAAAACCGCAAAAAATCAAAATATCAAACAGTGACTGTAAGTTATGCCCTACATACAGTTTTATTGAAAAAACCAGACAGCGATTCCAGCCATTTAACATGGGGGTTTTACACCTTTTAAAATATAAACTCAAAAATTTTAGAGTAATAACTTTAAGATTCTTGAATAAACGGGTGTTCGTAGAAAGAGAGGCAGGCGGCAGGGGTTTTTCGATGGATTCCATACATTCTGCTGCGCCACCGCTCGTCGGCATGAGGTCGCCCCGCACGGAAAACGCCTTGATTCAGACTGAAGATATATCTTAAGTTATATCTAAACACGACGAGAGCAGACGAAATGAGAGACCATCATTCCCCCCATCGCGAACACGGTGACAGCCGCGACGGCTTCGAGAAACGCCCCGGCCGCGAACGCGGTGGTCGCGGCCCCAGGGTCTTCGCACCTGGCGATTTGAAATTGCTGCTGCTGGCGCTGATCGCCGAACAGCCCTGCCACGGCTATGACCTGATCCGCCAGATTGAAAGCATGTTCGACGGCGCCTACAGCCCAAGCCCTGGGGTGATTTACCCAACCCTGACCTTTCTGGAAGAGAGCGAAATGATTCAGGGCGATGCCGAAGGTGGAAAAAAACGTTACAGCGTGACCGACGCCGGACGTCTGTCTTTAAGTGAACAAGCGATTGCCCTAGACGGCGTGCGCATGCGGATCGAAGTCAGCAAGCGCTCATTGCGCGGCCATGATCGTCCGGCGGAAATCCACGAAGCGGTGCATAACCTGCGCCACGCCCTGCAAATGCACCATGGCCGCTGGAGCCCGGAGGAAATCCTGCGGGTACGCGATCTGCTCAACAACACCGCCAAAGCCATCGTCGACGGCCCCGCCGTTCAACCCGTTCAGGAGAACGCCGAATGACTGAAGTGATCACCACCATTCACCGTGTCATGCACGAAATCAAACGCCGCCGCCTGGAGGTGCTGCGGGTGGTCGACCTGACCCCGCGCATGCGCCGGATTACCTTGGGCGGCCCCGAACTGGCAGGCTTCGTCAGCCTCGGCACAGACGATCACGTCAAACTGCTGTTCCCGCAGAACGCCGAGCAAGCGGTGGCGCTGGAAACCCTGGTGCTGGGCGCAGGCAAGGACAACGGCCCGCTGCCTGAAATGCGCGACTACACCCCGCGCCGCTACGACCTCAATACCCTGGAGCTGGACATCGACTTCGTGCTGCACGGCGACGGCCCGGCTTCGACCTGGGCCGAGCAGGCCAAACCCGGGCAGTTCCTGCACATCGGCGGGCCCCGTGGCTCGATGATCGTGCCGGACATCTTCGACAGCTACTTGCTGATCGGCGACGAAACCGCCCTGCCCGCCATCGCCCGGCGCCTGGAAGGCCTGGCGGCCAACCGCCGTGCGTTGGTGATCGTGGAAGTGGAAAACGGCAAGGAGCAGCAAGTGCTGCACAGTGCGGCCGAGGTCAATGTGATCTGGGTGCTGCGCGAAGGTGGCAAAGATCATTTGTTGAGCACCGTGCGCCAGATCCAGGTGCCTGTCGGCAGCCTGTACGCGTGGGTGGCGACCGAGAGCAAAGTGTCGCGACAGATTCGTCGGGTGTTGCTCGATGAGCACGGGCTGGACGAGCAATTCGTCAAGGCGATTGGCTACTGGAAACTGGGGGACAGCGAGGAGGAGTAACTGGCGTCAGGCCCCATCGCGAGCAGGCTCGCTCCCACACTGGAACTGTGTACACCCGCCCTTTGTAGGAGCGAGCCTGCTCGCGATGGCGGCGCCTCAGACACTACAAACGCTGACTCTTGGTGCGAGATCCAAGCCACCGATCCAGCCCGATCACCAGCAGCGCAATCACCACAAACCCCGCCAACAACCCGCCGGCATTGATGAACACCTGTGGATAACCCAGCTTGTCGACATCAATGAACGGATACGGGTAAACCGCCAGCAGATGCCCGCGCAACAGTGAATAGGCGAAATACAGCAGCGGATAAATCACCCACAGCGCGATGTGCCACACGCGCAATGTGCCTTTGGGCACATAACGCCACCAATACCCCAGAAACAGCGCTGGCATGATGTCATGCAACAGCTCATCGGCCAGCCATTGCCAACCCTCGGGGTGCCACAAGTGACGCAGCAGCAGGTTGTAGGCCAGGCTCACCACGGCGATGCTCACGGCAATCGCACTGCTGACCCAAGGCTGCAGGAACCAACGGCGCGCGGCTGACTCGCGGGTTGTCCATTCACAGGTCAGCACGGTCGCCACCAGGGTGTTGCTCAGCACGGTGAAATAGCTGAAAAAACTCATCAGCCCGCCGATCAGGCTGGCGCCCAGCGTCCAGCGTGAATGGAGAATCAGGTACATCTGGATGCTCAATCCCGCCCAGCCGAGCGTGGCAGCCACAGCCACAAAACGGCGGCGAAACCCGGACGGATTGACCATGTTCAAAGCGGTCGTTTGGTGCGCATCAACTTCACATACAGGCGTTCGACCTTTTCTCGCGCCCATGGGGTTTTACGCAGGAACGTCAGGCTTGACTTGATGCTCGGGTCGCTCTTGAAGCAGCGGATATCGATGCGTTCGGCCAGCCCCGACCACTCGTAGTGTTCAACCAGCGCGTTGAGGATCTGTTCCAGCGTCACGCCGTGCAGCGGGTCAGAGTTGTGTTCGGTCATGCCGGGCCTTCGAGCAGAGTGGGAATTGGAAGCCGCGCACCTTACGTTAAATGTAGGTGAAACGGAAAAGATCGCAGTCTGCGGCAGCTCCTGCATTGGAATCCGTATCCTGTAGGGGCTGCCGCAGGCTGCGATCTTTTGTCACTGTTACCAAATCCGAAACGATGCATGTCAGCAAAAGCCCTTTCTCTATTTGTAACAGATCATTATCCTTGCGCCCGCCGCCTGCTGAAACGCTTCTTCTGCTAATTTCACGCCTGCCGCTTTCCGTTTATCCCCCAGAAAAAGATCAAGAACTCCGTCTCTATGCCTGACTTTAAATCTTTGCGAGACAGCGCTGTCTTTGCAACTGCTGCCCATCGAAACTTCCTGCCCCTGATTGGTGGCCTCACCGCGCTGGGCCTTGCCTCCTGCGTTCAGGCGGCACCTGCCTTCGATAGCGATTCACCGTGGATGCTCGGTGACTGGAATGGCACTCGCACCGAACTCGCGGAAAAAGGCTACGACTTCAAAGTCGATTACACCGGTGAAATGGGCAGCAATCTGCACGGCGGCTACGACCATGACCGCACCGCGCGCTACAGCGACCAGTTCGGCCTGGGCACCCACCTGGACTTGCAGAAGATCCTCGGCTGGGATGACGCCGAGTTCCAGTTGACCATCACCGAACGCAACGGCAACAACATCAGCAACGACCGCATCAACGACCCGCGTGTCGGCGGCTTCACTTCGGCCCAGGAAGTCTGGGGCCGCGGCCAGACCTGGCGCCTGACGCAGATGTGGTATCAGCAGAAATTCTTCGATGAAAAACTCGACATCAAGGTCGGCCGTTTCGGTGAAGGCGAAGACTTCAACAGCTTCCCCTGCGACTTCCAGAACCTAGCGTTCTGCGGATCCCAGGTCGGCAACTGGGCGGGTGACATCTGGTACAACTGGCCGGTCAGCCAGTGGGCGATGCGGGTCAAATATCACCTGACGCCGCAGTTGTACGCGCAGATCGGTGCGTTTGAGCAGAACTCGTCGAACCTGGATCGCAACAACGGCTTCAAGCTGAGCGGCAGCGGCACCCAGGGCGCGGTCCTGCCGGTGGAACTGGTGTGGACGCCGAAGCTCAATGGCCTGCCGGGTGAATACCGCGCCGGTTACTACTACAGCAGCGCCAGCGCCACCGATGTCTACAAGGACAGCAATGGCCAGCCTGCCGCCCTGAGTGGCGAAGCCTACCGCAGCGCCTCGAGCAAGCACGGCCTGTGGCTGGGCCTTCAGCAGCAAGTCACCAGCCTGGCCAGCGACCACTCCCGTGGCCTGAGCCTGTTCGCCAACGGCACGATGCACGACAAGAAGACCAACGCGATCGACAACTACGTCCAGGCCGGACTTGTCTACAAAGGCCCGTTCGACGCGCGCGCCCGGGACGACATCGGTTTCGCCATGGCCCGCGTTCACGTCAACCCGGCCTTTCGCAAAAATGCCGAGGCGACCAACCAGGCCAACGCGGTCTTCGATTTCGACAATCCGACCTTCCTGCCGCCCCAAGACACCGAGTACAGCGCCGAACTCTACTACGGCGTGCATGTGACCAACTGGCTGACCGTACGCCCGAACCTGCAATACATCCGCCATCCCGGTGGCGTGAACGAGGTCGATGACGCGCTGATCGGCGGGATCAAGGTCCAGTCTTCTTTCTAAAAAACACCGAAAAAACCTGTGGGAGCGAGCTTGCTCGCGATGGACGTCAACGATAACGCTGCGAACCTGATACCCCGCGTCGTTCTCGGGTTTTTCGCGAGCAGGCTCGCTCCTACAAGGGTATGCGTCAACTGAATCGATTTATCTGAACCACGCCCGCGCCGGATCGTCATCTACAGTGAACTTGCGCGGGACTACTTGAAACGTCACGGAGAATCACACTATGAGCACTGATGGTGCCTTGAGTCGAAGCCGTCTGTTGCCGACCCTGCTCGGCATTCTGCTTCTACTGATGGGCCTGGCCATGCTGGCCGGGGGGATCAAGCTGAGCATGCTTGGCGGCTCGCTGTATTACCTGCTGGCCGGTATCGGCATCGCGCTGAGCGGCGTGTTGCTGATCGCCGTCCGCCGCGCGGCGCTAGGCCTGTACGCACTGGTGCTGTTCGCCAGTACCGTTTGGGCGCTGTGGGAAGTTGGCCTGGACTGGTGGCAACTGGTGCCGCGCCTGGCGCTGTGGTTCGCCCTCGGTGTGGTGATGCTGCTGCCGTGGTTCCGTCGTCCATTGCTGATCAACGGCCCTGCCCCCATGGGCACTGGCGCCTTGAGCGTGGCCGTGGTCCTGGCCGGCGCCACCGCCGTGGCCAGCCAGTTCACCCATCCGGGCGAGACCTTGGGCGAACTGGGTCGTGACTCGGCTGACATGACCAGCACTGCGCCGCAGATGCCCGAAGGCGACTGGCAGGCCTATGGCCGCAGCGAATTCGGTGACCGCTACTCGCCGCTCAAGCAGATCACCCCGGCCAACGCCGGCAAGCTGCAAGAAGCCTGGCGTATCCAGACCGGCGACCTGCCAACCGCCGATGACCCGGTGGAACTGACCAACGAAAACACCCCCCTCAAGGCCAACGGCATGCTCTATGCCTGCACCGCCCATAGCAAGGTGCTGGCGCTGGACCCGGACACCGGCAAGGAACTGTGGCGTTTCGACCCGCAGATCAAGAGCCCGGTGGGCTTCAAGGGCTTCGCCCACATGACCTGCCGTGGCGTGTCGTACTACGACGAAGCGGCCTACGCCAAGTCTGAAAACGCGGCCTCCGCAGTGATTTCCGAGGCCGGTAAAGCCGTCGCCCAGGCTTGCCCGCGTCGTCTGTACCTGCCGACCGCCGATGCGCGCCTGATCGCACTCAACGCCGACACCGGCAAGGTCTGCGAAGATTTCGGTAAAAACGGTTTGGTTGACCTGACTCAAGGCATCGGACCGTTCACCCCAGGTGGCTACTACGCCACCTCGCCGGCAGCGATCACCCGTGACCTGGTGATCATGGGCGGCCACGTCACCGACAACGAGTCGACCAACGAGCCATCCGGCGTGATCCGGGCCTTTGACGTACACGACGGTCATCTGGTGTGGAACTGGGACAGCAACAATCCCGACGCAACCGAACCGCTGCCAGAGGGCGAGCACTACAGCCGCAACTCGGCCAACATGTGGTCGCTGGCCAGCGTCGACGAAAAACTCGGCATGGTCTACCTGCCACTGGGCAACCAGACCCCAGACCAGTGGGGCGCAGACCGCACCCCGGGCGCCGAGAAGTTCAGTGCCGGCCTGGTCGCGCTGGACCTGGCCACCGGCAAGGTGCGCTGGAACTACCAGTTCACTCACCACGACTTGTGGGATATGGACGTCGGCAGCCAGCCAACCCTGCTGGACATGAAAACCGCCGACGGCATCAAGCCGGCTGTGATCCAACCGACCAAGCAAGGCAGCCTGTACGTCCTCGACCGTCGCGACGGCACGCCGATCATCCCGATCAAGGAAATCCCGGCTCCGCAAGGCGCCGTGAAAGGCGACCACACCGCGCCGACCCAGGCCCGTTCGGACCTGAACCTGCTGGCCCCGGAACTGACCGAAAAAGCCATGTGGGGCGCCAGCCCGTTTGACCAGATGCTGTGCCGCATCCAGTTCAAGGAGCTGCGTTATGAAGGTCAGTACACCCCGCCGTCGGAACAGGGCAGCCTGATCTATCCGGGTAACGTCGGCGTCTTCAACTGGGGCGGCGTTTCGGTCGACCCGGTTCGCCAGATGCTGTTCACCAGCCCGAACTACATGGCCTTCGTCTCGAAAATGGTGCCTCGCGCCGAAGTCGCGGCCGGCAGCAAGCGCGAGAGCGAAACAGCGGGCGTGCAACCGAACACGGGCGCACCTTACGCGGTGATCATGCACCCGTTCATGTCGCCGTTCGGCGTACCGTGCCAGGCTCCGGCCTGGGGCTACGTGGCCGGCATCGACCTGACCACCAGCAAAATCGTGTGGAAACGCAAGAACGGCACCAGCCGCGACAGCTCGCCATTGCCTATCGGCCTGCCACTCGGCGTGCCAAGCATGGGCGGCTCGATGGTCACCGCCGGCGGCGTCGGCTTCCTCAGCGGCACGCTGGATCAATACCTGCGCGCCTATGACGTCAACACCGGCAACGAGCTTTGGAAAGCGCGCCTGCCGGCTGGCGGTCAGGCTACGCCGATGACCTACACCGGCAAGGACGGCAAGCAGTACGTGCTGCTGGTCGTCGGTGGTCACGGCTCACTGGGCACCAAAATGGGTGACTATGTGATCGCGTACAAACTGTCCGAGTAAGTTTTAGCGGCGGTTCATTGAAAGGCGACGCCCTCACAGGCGTCGCCTTTTTTATGGTCACCATCGTCCCATTGTAGGAGCGAGCCTGCTCGCGATGAGGACATGACAGACATCCTTGAAGTGGCTGTCAGACCGCTATCGCGAGCAGGCTCGCTCCTACAGTTGAACGGTGTCGCGCCGAAATCCAGCTAACCTGTCTCTGCGCTGAACACACCAGCGAAACACCGCATTGCAGAAAATGACCGTTGAAACCACCGCCAACCTGCCCCATCTAAGACCCATACCCATTGCGCAGGTGCCCCTATGAGCGACCAGCAGGAATTCCCCGAAGACCCGAGCGAATACGCCGATCCGCAAAACGCCCCACAGCACAAACCCGGCAAAGGCCTGGCCTTGCCCGGCCAGAACCTGCCGGACAAGGTCTACATCATCCCGATTCACAACCGACCGTTCTTCCCGGCTCAGGTCCTGCCGGTCATCGTCAACGAAGAGCCGTGGGCCGAGACGCTCGACCTGGTGGCCAAGTCCGAACACCACTCCCTGGCCCTGTTCTACATGGACAGGCCCCAGGATGACCCGCGCCACTTCGACACCTCGGCCCTGCCGCTGTACGGCACGCTGGTCAAGGTGCACCACGCCAGCCGCGAAAACGGCAAACTGCAGTTCGTCGCCCAGGGCCTGACCCGCGTACGCCTCAAGACCTGGCTCAAGCATCACCGCCCGCCGTACCTGGTGGAAGTCGAATACCCGCACCAGCCCACCGAGCCGACCGACGAGGTCAAGGCCTACGGCATGGCGCTGATCAATGCGATCAAGGAACTGCTGCCGCTCAACCCGCTGTACAGCGAAGAGCTGAAGAACTACCTCAACCGCTTCAGCCCCAACGACCCGTCGCCGCTGACCGACTTCGCCGCCGCCCTCACTTCGGCCACCGGTAGTGAGCTGCAGGAAGTCCTCGACTGCGTACCCATGCTCAAGCGCATGGAAAAAGTCCTGCCGATGCTGCGCAAGGAAGTCGAGGTCGCGCGCCTGCAAAAAGAGATTTCCGCTGAAGTTAACCGCAAGATCGGCGAGCATCAGCGTGAGTTCTTCCTCAAGGAGCAACTCAAGGTCATCCAGCAGGAGCTGGGACTGACCAAGGACGACCGCAGCGCCGACCTCGAGCAGTTCGAACAGCGACTGACCGGTAAAGTACTGTCGCCACAAGCGCAGAAACGCATCGAAGAGGAAATGAACAAGCTGTCGGTCCTCGAAACCGGCTCGCCGGAGTATGCGGTCACCCGCAACTACCTCGACTGGGCGACCTCGGTGCCGTGGGGCGTGTACGGCGAGGACAAACTCGACCTCAAGCACGCGCGCAAGGTGCTGGACAAACACCACGCCGGCCTCGACGACATCAAGGACCGCATCCTCGAATTTCTCGCGGTCGGGGCCTATAAGGGCGAGATCAGTGGCTCCATCGTATTGCTGGTGGGCCCGCCGGGCGTGGGCAAGACCAGCGTCGGCAAATCCATCGCCGAATCCCTGGGCCGGCCGTTCTATCGCTTCAGCCTTGGCGGCATGCGCGACGAAGCCGAGATCAAGGGCCACCGCCGCACTTACATCGGCGCACAGCCGGGCAAACTGGTGCAGGCGTTGAAGGACGTCGAAGTGATGAACCCGGTGATCATGCTCGACGAGATTGACAAGATGGGCCAGAGCTACCAGGGCGACCCGGCCTCGGCGCTGCTGGAAACCCTGGATCCTGAGCAGAACGTCGAATTCCTCGACCACTATCTGGACCTGCGCCTGGACCTGTCGAAAGTGTTGTTCGTGTGCACCGCCAACACCCTCGATTCGATCCCCGGCCCGTTGCTGGACCGGATGGAAGTGATTCGCCTGTCGGGTTACATCACCGAAGAAAAAGTCGCCATCGCCAAGCGTCACCTGTGGCCCAAGCAGCTTGAGAAAGCCGGCGTGTCCAAGGGCAGCCTGAGCATCAGCGACAGCGCGCTCAAGGCACTGGTCGACGGTTATGCCCGTGAAGCGGGCGTGCGTCAGCTGGAAAAAAACCTCGGCAAACTGGTGCGCAAAGCTGTGATGAAACTGCTCGACGAGCCGAAAGCGGTGATCAAGCTCGGGCCGAAAGACCTCGAAACGTCGCTCGGCAAACCGGTGTTCCGCAACGAGCAGGTGCTGTCGGGTGTCGGCGTGATCACTGGCCTTGCCTGGACCAGCATGGGCGGCGCGACCCTGCCAATCGAAGCCACACGCATCCACACCCTCAACCGTGGCTTCAAGCTCACCGGGCAACTGGGTGACGTGATGAAAGAATCGGCGGAAATCGCCTACAGCTACGTCAGCTCGCACCTGAAGTCCTATGGCGGCGATCCGAAGTTCTTCGACGAAGCCTTCGTCCACCTGCACGTGCCGGAAGGCGCCACCCCGAAGGACGGCCCGAGCGCCGGTGTGACCATGGCCAGTGCCCTGCTGTCGCTGGCGCGCAATCAACCGCCGAAGAAAGGCGTGGCCATGACCGGTGAGCTGACATTGACCGGGCATGTACTGCCGATTGGCGGGGTGCGGGAAAAAGTGATTGCGGCGCGGCGACAGAAGATTTTCGAGCTGATTCTGCCAGAAGCGAATCAGGGGAGTTTCGAGGAACTGCCGGAGTATCTGAAGGAAGGGATTACCGTGCACTTTGCCAAGCGGTTTGCGGATGTGGCGAAGGTGCTTTTCTGATGTTCCTGTAGCGCCTGCACTACCGCTATCGCGAGCAAGCTCGCTCCCACAGTGGTCAGTGGTGTTCACACATTTTGTGTTCACTGCAAAAAACCTGTGTGGGCATTGCTCCCCACAATGATCGGTGGTGTTCACAAATTTTGTGTTCACTGCAAAACCCTGTGGGAGCGAGCTTGCTCCGGGCGGCGATCCGACGATGGCGTCAGCTCTGGCAGCACAGTCCAAGGCTGGCTGTCACACTTTGCCTCATCTTCAGTTATGCTCGCCGTTCGTCGTGAACGCCGGAGCCACTGACTTTATGTCCCACATTCGCCTGCTTGCCCCCCTCGCCCTCGCCTTGCTGGCCGGATGCGCCACGCAACCTGCAAACAACGTGACCGTGGAAAAACAAAGCGAATGCCCGGTGAAGCTCACCAACGGGCAAAACCTGATCCTGTCCCTGCCAAGCAACCCGACCACGGGTTATCGCTGGGCGATCCAGGATTCGGCCGGTGGCGTACTACACGCCTTGGGGCCAGAGGTTTATCGAAACCCGGAAGATGCCGGCATCGTCGGCTCGGCCGGAGTTTCGACCTGGCGTTTTCAAGCCTTCGCGACCGGCACCGGGCGCTTGCGCCTGACCTCGCAACAGCCGTGGGCACCGGAAGTGCTGCCGGTGGATTCGTTCGACTGCGCGATCTCGGTCAACTGAGCGTGGGCTGGCTGATTCTGGCGCTGATGGGTGCGGTGACCTTTTTCTACGGTCTGAGCGTGCATGCCGCGCTGCTGTGCCTGCTGGTCAAGCCACTGCCGGTGCTGGCCCTGCTCGGCTGGCTGCACGACGCACCGCCTGGTGAATATCGGCGCTGGATCAGCCTGGGTTTGATCTTCTCCCTGGCCGGCGACGTGTTGCTGGCATGGCCGGGGGATCTGTTTGTGTTTGGCCTTGGGGCGTTTCTGGTTGCGCATCTGGCTTATCTCAAGGCTTATCTGAGCGATTGCCGACGCCTGGCCGTGCTGCCGCTGGTGCTGGCCCTCGGTGTCGGCGCCGCCCTGCTGGGGATTCTGATTTCCAACGGCCTCGGGACATTGCTGGTGCCCGTGATTGTCTATGGCACGGCGATCAGCGCCATGCTCTGGCGCGCCCTGGCCCGACTCGGGACCGATGTTCCCAAGCGCTCAGCGCTGTTGGCGGCAGCGGGCGCGGTGGCGTTCGTGTTCTCCGACAGCGTGATTGGCATCAGCCGGTTTGTGGTGCCGTTCGATGCCGCACCTTACGTGATCATCCTCAGTTATTGGCTGGGGCAATGGGGAATCACTGCCTCGGTATTTGATCAGAAACCGAGTTGACCCCATCGCGAGCAAGCTCGCTCCCACAGGGATAGCGCTTTACCTATGGGAGCGAGCTTGCTCGCGATAGCGATATCACTGGCAACGAAGAATCCAGACCTATCCCACCGCTTTATCAGACAACCCGCGCATCCCCGCGCCAACTTGGCTAAAATGCCGGCCTTTTCCACCTACACCGCTGGAACCGCCGTGAGCAAAGAATCCGATCGCCTTTTCGCCCAGCCTTTGGCCCAGGTGCCTGACTTCGCCTTTAACGAGGACGTGGTGCGGGTGTTCCCGGACATGATCAAGCGCTCGGTGCCGGGTTATCCGACTATTGTCGAAAACCTCGGTGTGCTCGCCGCGCAGTTCGCCCAGCGGGGCAGCGTGCTTTACGACCTGGGCTCTTCGCTGGGTGCCGTGACCCAGGCCCTGCGCCGGCACGTGCGCACCGACGGTTGCCGGGTGATCGCTGTGGATAACTCGGCGGCGATGGTCGAACGCTGCCGCGAGTACCTCAACGGTCAGGATTCGATGTTCCAGGAGTTGCTGCCGGTTGAAGTGATCGAGGGCGACATTCTCGCGCTGGAGTTCCAGCCGGCCTCGGTGGTCGCGCTGAACTTCACCCTGCAATTCATCGCCCCGGACCAGCGCACCGCGTTGCTGACACGCATCCGTCAATCCCTGTTGCCCGGCGGTGCCTTGATCCTCTCGGAAAAACTGCGCTTCGAAGACGAGCAGGAACACGCACTGCTCACCGATCTGCACATCGCCTTCAAACGCGCCAACGGCTACAGCGAGCTGGAAATCGCCCAGAAGCGCAGCGCCATCGAAAACGTCATGAAGCCCGACAGCCTCGGAGAACACCGCGAACGCCTGCTGGCCGCCGGGTTCTCGAAAGTCGTGCCGTGGTTCCAGTGTCTTAACTTTGCCTCGTTGATTGCCTTGCCATGATTGATCTGTCCCCCCTCGCCCGCCGTCTGGCCGGCACCCCGCTGGCCGACTGGGCCAACACCCTGCAGGCACAACTCGACAAGAAAATGGAAAAGGGTCATGGCGATCTGGAGCGCTGGCAAAGTGCGCTTGACGCCCTGCCGAAGATCCAGCCGAGCGAAGTCGATTTGCTCAACGGCTTGAAGCTGGACACCGATTGCGACGCTGAAACCCGCGCGCAAATGCGTTCCGCGCTGATGGGCCTGTCGCCATGGCGCAAGGGGCCGTTCGACCTGTTCGGCGTGCACGTCGACACCGAATGGCGCTCGGACTGGAAGTGGTCGCGGGTCGCCCCGCACCTGGACCTGAAAGGCAAGCGCATCCTCGATGTCGGCTGCGGCAATGGCTATTACATGTGGCGCATGCTCGGCGCCGGCGCGGACAGCGTGATCGGTGTCGACCCCAACTGGCTGTTCTTCTGCCAGTTCCAGGCGGTGCAGCGTTACCTTTCCGAGCCGAATGCCTGGCACCTGCCCTTCCCGTTCGAAGACCTGCCGCCAAGCCTCGAAGGTTTCGACACGGTATTTTCCATGGGCGTGTTCTACCACCGTCGTTCGCCGATCGAGCATTTGCTGGCGCTGAAGGATTGCCTGGTCAAGGGCGGTGAACTGGTGCTGGAAACCCTGGTGGTCGAGGGTGACAAGCACCAGGTGCTGGTGCCGGAAGACCGCTACGCGCAGATGCGCAACGTGTGGTTCCTGCCGTCGGTACCGGCGCTGGAATTGTGGTTGCGTCGCGCAGGGTTCACCGATGTGAAGTGCGTGGATGTGAGCACCACCACGGTCGAGGAACAGCGCGGGACGGAGTGGATGAAGTATCAGTCGCTCAGTGACTTCCTCGATCCCGAGGATCACAGCAAGACCGTTGAAGGGCTGCCGGCGCCGATGCGGGCGGTCATCGTCGCCCGCAAATAATTATCCCGATGAAGATCCCTGTAGGAGCGAGCCTGCTCGCGATGGTGTGTCAGTCGGCATCAATGTAGCTGATACACCATCGCGAGCAGGCTCGCTCCTACAGGGGTTCGGTGTTCAGTCTGAAGGCTTGGCGCGGCGGGCTTTGAAGAATTCGCTGAGCACCGCCCCACATTCCTCCGCCAACACCCCACCCTCATACAACACCCGGTGATTCAAAAAGCCCTGGGTAAAGAACTGCCCCTGGCTCTGCACAATCCCGGCTTTCGGCTCCAGCGCGCCGTACACCACCCGCGCAATCCGCGAATGCACGATCAAGCCTGCGCACATGCTGCAAGGCTCCAGGGTCACGTACAGCGTGCTGCCCGGCAGGCGGTAGTTGCTGACGGCCTGGGCGGCAGCGCGGATGGCGACCATCTCGGCGTGAGCGCTCGGGTCGCTGGCGCTGATCGGGCAATTGAAACCGCGCCCGATGATTTCCCCGTCCTGCACCAGCACCGCGCCCACCGGTACCTCGCCGAGGGCCGCGCCCTGGGCTGCCAGCGCCAGGGCTTCGCGCATGAATTCGCGATCACGGCTGCGGTCGATGATGGCGGCGGGACGAATCTGACGCATCACGCCACCTCAATGGCGGCCATCAGGCCGGTTTCCATGTGGTCGATCACATGGCAGTGGAACATCCATACACCCGGGTTATCCGCCACCAGCGCTACCTGCGCGCGCTCGTTCTTGCCCAGCAGGTAGGTGTCGGTGAAATACGGAATGACCTTGTGCCGGTTCGAGGCGATGACCTTGAAGCTCATGCCATGCAGGTGAATCGGGTGCTGGTACTGAGTCATGTTCTTCAATTCGAAAATGTAGCTCTTGCCCTTTTCGAGCTTGGCAATCGGGCGGTCGGCGCAGGTCTTGTCGCTGATGTCCCACGCCTTGCCGTTGATCTGCCACAGGCTGGGCGGCTTGCCGTTTTCGACGTTGACCGATACCGAGCCTACCCATTCGAAATTGAAGTTGAGTTTCTCGGCATTGGCCAGGTCCGGCTCGGCGATCGGATTGGCAGGCAGTGCCGGTGGCCACTCGGTCGGCGCATCGGTATTGGCCACCGAACGGAACGTGCCCAGGCGCACCGGACCGTTGCGCAACGACAGCTCTTCACCGGCCGGCGGGGCCTTGATTGCCAGGCAAATGCGCATACCCGGGCCGAGCCAGTATTCCTTGCCCAGTGGACGCGGCTCGATCGGGTTGCCGTCCAGCGCATAGATCTGCGCTTCGACGCCAGGAATGTTCAGACGATAGGTCAGGGTGTTGTCGAGGTTGAGCAGGCGCACGCGGGTGATTTGCCCGGCGGGCAGGTCGATCACCGCTTGCGGCACACCATTGATCGTCGACAGCCGCCCCGCCGTACCACCACGCGCCGCTTCCCGGGGAATACTGAACTCGACGAAATTACCCACATCGTCGACGTGCCAGCTCTTCAGGCTCAAAGTCTTCTCGTACTTGAAACCGGTCGGCTCGCGCTCTTCAATGATCAGCGGCCCGACCAGCCCGCGACCGAGTTCTTCGCTGCTGTTCACATGCGGGTGATACCAGTAGCTGCCGGCGTCCGGCACGCGGAATTTGTAGTCAAAGTATTCACCCGGCAGCACCGGCAGTTGCGAGACGTATGGCACGCCGTCCATTTCCAGCGGCAGACGAATGCCGTGCCAGTGAATGGTGGTGGCGACCGGCAGGTGGTTGATGAAGCGTACCCGCAGCCATTCGCCCTGACGCACGCGCAACTCAGTGCCCGGTGCGGACGGGCCGAACGCCCAGGCCTGAGTCTTGTGCCCGGCCACCAGTTCGACGTCCAGCGGCGCAGCGATCAACTCGTAGTCATGACCGGCGTCAGCATCGGCCATCTTGCCCAGCCAGTAGCGCGACGCGCCCCCCGCACCGACACCAACGACAACAAGACCGGCCAGGCCACCGAGGATTTGGCGACGGGTAAACGACATGAACTCAACTACCTCACGAATCAGCGACAGGCCCGGGGCCCGCAAAAGGCGAATACGATACACCCGCAATTGTGAAAGAAACAGCAAAGCGGGCGTGACGACGGGCCGCAGGAAGAATCCCGCAGCAATGCAAAAAGCCGTGTGAACTCTCGTTCACACGGCTTTTTATCCGGCGCTCAAGCCCTCAGGGCTGGCGCGGGATCATTCCCACTCAATGGTCGCTGGCGGCTTGCTCGATACGTCGTAGGTGACGCGGGAGATGCCTTCGATTTCATTGATGATGCGGCCGCTGACGGTTTCCAGCAGTTCGTAAGGCAGGTGTGCCCAACGCGCGGTCATGAAGTCGATGGTTTCCACGGCACGCAGGGCCACGACCCAGGCGTAACGGCGGCCATCGCCGACCACGCCAACCGATTTCACCGGCTGGAATACCACGAATGCCTGGCTGACCTTGTGGTACCAATCGGCCTTGCGCAGTTCTTCGATGAAGATGTGGTCGGCGCGACGCAGCAGGTCGGCGTACTCCTTCTTCACTTCACCGAGGATCCGCACGCCCAGGCCCGGGCCCGGGAACGGGTGACGGTAGACCATGTCGTACGGCAGGCCCAGTTCCAGGCCCAGACGACGGACTTCGTCCTTGAACAGCTCGCGCAACGGCTCAACCAGCTTGAGGTTCATTTCTTCCGGCAGGCCGCCCACGTTGTGGTGCGACTTGATCACGTGGGCCTTGCCGCTTTTCGCGCCAGCCGACTCGATCACGTCCGGGTAGATGGTGCCCTGGGCCAGGTACTTGATGTTGTCCAGTTTGCAGGATTCGGCATCGAACACGTCGATGAAGGTACGACCGATGATCTTGCGCTTCTTCTCCGGGTCGGCTTCGCCGGCCAGGTTGCCCAGGAACTGCTCTTCGGCGTTGGCGCGGATCACCTTGACGCCCATGTTCTCGGCGAACATGGCCATCACTTGCTCGCCTTCGTGCAGGCGCAGCAGGCCGTTGTCGACGAACACGCAGGTCAGCTGGTCGCCGATGGCCTTGTGCAGCAGCGCGGCAACCACGGACGAGTCCACACCGCCGGACAGGCCGAGCAGGACGTTGTCGGTACCGACCTGGGCGCGCACCTGGGCGATGGCGTCTTCAGCGATTTTCGACGGCGTCCACAGTGCTTCGCACTCGCAGATGTCGAGGATGAAGCGCGACAGGATGCGACCGCCCTGCTTGGTGTGGGTCACTTCAGGGTGGAACTGCACGCCGTAGTAGCGACGCTCGTCGCTGAACATGCCGGCGATCGGGCAGCTCGGGGTGCTGGCCAGGATGTGGAAGTCTTCCGGCATGCGGGTGACCTTGTCACCGTGGCTCATCCACACGTCGAGGCCGAACAGGCCGTCGGCGTCGATGTGGTCTTCGATGCCGTCGAGCAGGCGGCTCTTGCCGACCACGTCAACGCGGGCATAACCAAACTCACGCAGCTCGGAACCTTCAACCTTGCCGCCCAGTTGCTCGGCCATGGTCTGCATGCCGTAGCAGATACCGAAGACCGGCACGCCCAGGTCGAAGACGGCTTGCGGGCAGCGAGGGCTGTTGGCTTCGTGAACCGACTCCGGGCCGCCGGCGAGGATGACGCCTTTAGGAGCGAATTCGCGGATCGCATCTTCGTCCATGTCGAACGGGTGCAGTTCGCAGTACACGCCGATTTCACGCACGCGGCGGGCGATCAGCTGGGTGTACTGGGAACCGAAGTCGAGGATCAGGATGCGGTGAGCGTGAATGTCGAGGGCCATGATTCAGTCTCGTCTAAAAAATTCGGAAACAGTCGTGATTCAGAAACAACTCGGGGCTGAATAAAACAGCCCCGGTTGCTTAGCTTGTTGCTTGAAGGCTCAACCTACGCGGTAGTTTGGCGCTTCTTTGGTGATCTGCACGTCGTGAACGTGGGATTCGGCCATGCCGGCGCCGGTGATCCGCACGAACTCAGGCTTGGTGCGCATCTCTTCGATGTCGGCGCTACCGGTGTAGCCCATCGAGGAGCGCAGGCCGCCCATCAACTGGTGGATGATCGCGCTCAGGGTGCCCTTGTACGGAACACGCCCTTCGATGCCTTCCGGAACCAGCTTCTCGGCGCCTGCCGAGGAGTCCTGGAAGTAACGGTCGGAGGAACCCTGGGCCTGGGACATGGCGCCCAGCGAACCCATGCCGCGATAAGCCTTGTACGAACGACCCTGGAACAGTTCGATCTCGCCCGGAGCCTCTTCGGTACCGGCGAACATCGAGCCCATCATCACGCAGGAAGCACCGGCAACGATGGCCTTGGACAGGTCACCGGAGAAACGGATGCCGCCGTCGGCGATCAACGGCACGCCGGTGCCTTCGAGGGCAGCGGCAACGTTGGCGATGGCACTGATTTGCGGCACGCCGACACCGGCGACGATACGGGTGGTGCAGATCGAGCCAGGGCCGATACCGACCTTGACGGCGTCAGCGCCAGCTTCGGCCAGGGCCTTGGCGGCAGCGCCGGTGGCGATGTTGCCGCCGATCACCTGCACTTCAGGGAAATTCTGCTTGACCCAGCGAACGCGGTCGATCACGCCTTTGGAGTGACCGTGAGCGGTGTCGACCACCACCACGTCAACGCCGGCAGCGACCAGCGCAGCAACGCGATCGCCAGTATCTTTACCGGTACCCACAGCTGCGCCGACGCGCAGACGACCTTGATCGTCCTTGCTGGCCAGCGGATAAGCCTTGGCTTTTTCGATGTCGTTGACGGTCATCATGCCTTTGAGGGCAAATTTGTCGTCGACGATCAGCACGCGCTCGATGCGGTGCTTGTGCAGCAGTTCACGCACATCGTTCTTGTCGGCGCCTTCCTTGACCGTGACCAGACGCTCTTTAGGCGTCATCACTTCACGGACAGTGGCTTCCAGACGGTTCTCGAAACGCACGTCACGGGAGGTGACAATGCCGACCAGGTCGCCATTGTGCAGCACCGGAACGCCGGAGATGTTGTGCATGCGGGTCAGTTCGAACAACTCGCGCACGGTGGCGTCGGCGACGATGGTGATCGGATCCTTGACCACACCGGCTTCGTAACGCTTGACCTTGCGGACTTCGGCAGCTTGCTGCTCGATGGTCATGTTCTTGTGGATGATACCGATACCACCTTCCTGAGCCATGGCGATTGCCAGACGGGCTTCAGTGACGGTGTCCATGGCGGCGGAAACCAGTGGAATATTCAGCTCGATGCCACGGGTAAGGCGGGTCTTGAGACTGACTTCGTTAGGAAGCACCTCGGAATAACCGGGCACTAGGAGAATGTCGTCGAATGTCAGAGCTTCTTGGCTGATACGCAGCATCGCGGGGGCTCCCGAGCGGGAAAATGGAAGCGCGCCATTATAGTCAGACACCCTCTCGGGTTCAATGTAAAACTCTGTCTATTATTGACGCGGTGATCGACGGGGCTTTTAGCACCGAAAACCCTTGTAGGAGCGAGCTCGTTCGCGATGGTCGTTAACGATGACCGGCGCTGTCTGGAAACGAGCGTTGCCTGCACGTCCATCGCGAGCAAGCTCGCTCCTACAGTTCTACCTTGACCCAGCTGACCGGTTGATCCAGCCAATCGGCGAATTCGTCGAGAAAGATCTGCTTGAACCCGGCTTCGGCCCAGTTATTGAAGATGAAACCGAGGTTGGAGAAGCCGCACTCCTGCAGGAACAGAAACCCGTTGATGTCGTCTTCATGCCCGCATTCGGGGCAGGTGAAGTTGTCGGTACGCCCCGGCATCCAGTCTTCCAGGCTTTCGAAGAGGGCTTCGCCGATTTCCTTGCGGCACTCGGCACAGCCCGCCTCTCCAAGAAAACCTTTGGCCGGCGTATAGATGCAGCGCTTGGTGACGATCTCCAGACCATTGACCGCTTCGCCGAACGGCAGCGCCTCCGGGTGCAGGACCACGGCGCGCGCGCCTTCAGCGATGGCGTGGCCCATGCGGTTGCCGGTGCGGCCGCAGGTGGTCAGTTCTTCCTGGATGATGTTCTTGCGCACCAGCCAGCGCACGATCGCCCGGGCCCGGGGCTCGTGCACCGGCAGGGTGGAGATTTTCGGGACGATGATGCTTTGCGAGTTCATGGGTACAGGCCTGAAGCATTGATAAATGACCTGTAGGAGCGAGCCTGCTCGCGATGGTCGTTAACGATAACGCGGGGAGTCTGGGTTCCCCGCGGTGTTCTTGAGTCCATCGCGAGCAGGCTCGCTCCTACAGGTAAAGCAATGGCGCGATGCCTATAGAAGGTATAGGCCCGCCATAGCTGTTTTTACAGTTCGACGACAACCGCCTGCGAAGCACGGGTTGCCTTGGCGCGGGCGGCTTCGATCGACTCGTCGCGCGCCAGGGCCACGCCCATGCGGCGCTGGCCGTTGACTTCAGGCTTGCCGAACAGGCGCAGCGCGGTATCTGGCTCACTGAGTGCGGCCCCCAGATTGGCGAAAGCGGTCTGGGTCGACTGCCCTTCCACCAGGATCACCGCAGAGGCCGAAGGCCCGAACTGACGGATCAACGGGATCGGCAGACCGAGAATGGCCCGTGCATGCAAGGCGAACTGCGACAGGTCCTGGGAGATCAGCGTGACCAGGCCGGTGTCATGCGGGCGTGGCGAGACTTCGCTGAACCACACCTGGTCGCCCTTGATGAACAGCTCCACGCCAAACAGACCACGGCCACCCAAGGCTTCAGTCACCGCTTTGGCAACACGCTCGGATTCAGCCAGGGCAATCGGGCTCATGGCTTGCGGCTGCCAGGATTCCTGGTAGTCGCCCTTCTCCTGACGGTGGCCGACCGGCGCGCAGAAGGTGGTGCCGCCGACGTGGCGCACGGTCAGCAGGGTGATTTCGTAGTCGAAATCGATGAAGCCTTCGATGATCACCCGACCTTTACCGGCACGGCCACCTTCCTGGGCGTAGTCCCAGGCTTTCTGCACGTCATCGACGCTGCGCAACAGGCTCTGGCCCTTGCCCGAGGAACTCATGACCGGCTTGACCACGCACGGAAAACCGAGGTCTTCGACGGCTTTGCTGTAGTCCTCGAAGGTGTCGGCGAAGTGATACGGCGAGGTTGGCAGGTCCAGTTCTTCAGCGGCCAGACGACGGATGCCTTCGCGGTTCATGGTCAATTGCGCAGCGCGGGCAGTCGGGATCACGTTGAAACCTTCGGCCTCCAGTTCCACCAGGGTAGCGGTGGCGATGGCTTCGATTTCCGGCACGATGAAGTGCGGCTTCTCGGCTTCGATCACGGCGCGCAGTGCAGCACCATCGAGCATGTTGATCACGTGGCTGCGGTGCGCCACCTGCATCGCCGGCGCGTTGGCGTAACGGTCCACGGCAATCACTTCAACGCCCAGGCGTTGCAGCTCGATCACCACTTCCTTGCCCAACTCGCCACAGCCACACATCAATACGCGGGTCGCGGTCGGCGACAATGGAGTTCCGATACGGGTCATCTGAAGGTCCTCAAGAAGCGGATCATCGAGGGAAGCACGCTTCCCATGGGGAGAAAGCGCGGCATTTTACATGAACTTCAGCCGACGACAGCCTGTTTGCGCAGGCGCCAGGCCATGATCAGCCACACGACGGTGACCCCGGCGAACTTCGAACCCAGGGCGGTGAGGATCACCCCCGGCGTCAGGGCGTCGATCATGCCGAAAAAGATAAAGGTATCGATGGGAATGCTCAGGGCCGAACTTATCCACAGACGGTCGTGCAAGGGGCGTTTGGTGATGCTGAACACCAGCCAGTCGATGCACTCGGAAACCGCGAACGCCGTGGCGCTGGCCAGGGCGATGGACGGATCGGAGGTGATATAGGACAAAACCAGCGCTACCAGCATCGCCGCGAGGGCGCCATGGCCGAAGCGGGTCTGCACCATGTCGCGCAGGATGAACACCAGACCACCCCACGCGGACCAGATGATGTCCAGGTGCGGTGCGGTGGAAAAGGCGAAGTTGATCAGCACGACGCTGCCGATGTAGGCGATCAGGAAGAGCATGGCGTGTACAAGTACCTGTCAATTTTGTGCACAGGGTACTTCAGAGGGGGGAGACGAGCCAATAGAGGTCGGGTGCCTGGGATGGCCTCATCGCGAGCAAGCTCGCTCCCACAATTGATTCATGTCGACCCCACTTTTGTGATCGACACCAAACTAATGTGGGAGCGAGCTTGCTCCGGGCGGCGCTCCGACGATAAAGTGCGAAGCACTTTCTGGGGCCAATTCAGCTATCGGATTTGGAAGGCAGCATCCAGATCAACCCACTGGCCTTGGCCCGCTCATGACACAACCCCAGCACCTTGCGCCGCTCGTCGTTGGTCATGCGGCTCCAGCGGGTAATCTCCTCCACCGTGCGTTGGCAACCGGTGCAGATATCATCGTCGTCCAGCGCACAAATGCTCACGCAGGGCGATGCGACCGGGCGTTCGGTGGCGGTCATTGTTCCTGCTCGGCCAGATCGCGGGCATAACGCTGCGAGTTGTGCACATAGTGAGCAGCGCTGGCTTCCAGCATCTTGATCTGCGGCTCGGTCAATTCGCGCACCACTTTGCCGGGCGACCCCATGACCAGCGATCCGTCCGGAATCTCCTTGCCTTCGCCAATCAGCGAGTTGGCGCCGATGATGCAGTTTTTGCCGATCTTCGCGCCATTGAGAATCACCGCGTTGATCCCGATCAGACTGTAGTCGCCGACGGTGCAGCCGTGAAGCATGGCGTTGTGGCCGATGGTCACGCCGGTGCCGATGGTTAGCGGGTAGCCCATGTCGGTGTGCATCACGGTGCCGTCCTGGACGTTGCTGTTCCTGCCGATCAGGATCAACTCGTTGTCGCCGCGCAGCACGGCGTTGAACCAGACGTTGGCGCCCTCTTCCAGCTTGACCTTGCCCACCAGCACGGCATTGGGTGCGACCCAGCTCTGTGGATGGGTTTCGACGCGGGCGTCGCCCAGGCGGTATTTCATTGTTGTTTTCCTCAGGGCTCAGGCAGGGCCATTCGAACGATGGCTTCAGGTATTGATAAAGCTTTTGGGAGGCTGGTGCAGGCTGATTTTGGCGTCATACAGCAGGTTGATCAACTCGACGATCATGATCGCCGTCAGCCCCCAGATCTTGTATTCGCCATAGCGATAGCTCGGCACGTACCAGCTGCGGCCCTGATAATCGATGCGATGGGTATGTTCGCGGGGGTCTTTGCGGAAGAACTCCAGAGGCACGCTGAACACCGCGGCGATCTCGGCATCGTTGGCCCGGTATTCGACAAAATCCGGGATCACCCCGACATAGGGCGTGACCTGGATGCCATGCAGGCTGATCAGCGGGCTGAGCGGGCCGATCACCTCGACCAGCCCCGGCGGCAGGCCGATCTCTTCTTCGGCTTCCCGCAGGGCGGTGAAAATCAGGTCCGGGTCTTCAGGGTCACGACGCCCGCCGGGAAAGGCGACTTCGCCGCCATGGGTCGACAGGCCGCTGGCACGCAGGGTCAACACCAGCTCAGGCTCGTCACTGCGGGTGATGGGCACCAGTACCGCGGCTTCGGGAAAACGACGGTCGGTCTCCAATGTGCTTGGTGTGTGGTTGCTAACCCGATGCAGTAGCTCGTCCAGCATGAGTGTTCTCGATCTGTGCCCTACCCGGCATCATGCACCAATCGCTGCGGTCGCCCAACCCCCGCAACAGCCCCATGTCGCGAAACGACAACTTGCCGACAGACACTGCCGCACGCCAAGATAGGCGCAGCATTCAGGAACCCCAGCATGAAATTTTGCAGCCAGTGCGGTAACCCGGTGACCCAGCGCATTCCCGAAGGCGATTCGCGCCTGCGTTTTGTCTGCGACAGCTGTCAGGCCATTCACTACCAGAACCCCAACATCGTCGCCGGTTGCGTGGCGACCTGGGGCACCAAGGTGTTGTTGTGCCGACGGGCCATCGAGCCACGTCGCGGTTACTGGACCCTGCCCGCCGGTTTCATGGAAAACGGCGAGACCATCGAACAGGCGGCCATTCGCGAAACCGCCGAGGAAGCCTGCGCCCGGGTGCGCAACCTGAGCATCTATACCCTGATCGACGTGCCGCATATCAGCCAGGTACATGTGTTCTTCCGTGCCGAGCTGGCGGACCTGGATTTTTCTGCCGGCCCCGAGAGCCTGGAAGTGCAACTATTCGACGAAGCGGACATTCCATGGGATGAGCTGGCTTTCCGCACGGTGGGTCGTACCTTAGAATGCTTCTTCGCTGACCGGCGGACCGAGGTCTATCCCGTTCGGTCTGAATCGATCCCGCCACTTGCTCAGCCTGCCATTATCTGATGTCATCTCGGCATCACTCAAAGGCGCCGAAAGACCGCCCGAACGCGGCACGAGCCTGCGACAGCTCCTGCAAAAACTTCTATACATAAATAGTCGCGACACCTCTTGGGGAATCGTTTCAATGCGCTGGTTGCTTGCCCTGTTCTGTTTGTCGTTCGTCGCGGTGTCCGAGGCTTCTGCCGTGGAAACCCTGAACGGCAAGGTCATCGAGAAAATCCTGGTTCTCAAGTCTTCCCATCAATTGCAATTGATCAATGACGGCAAGCCGCTCAAGACCTATCGCATTTCCCTGGGCAAGCGTCCCAAGGGGCCAAAGCTGATGGAAGGCGACAAGCGCACCCCGGAAGGCTTCTACTGGGTCGACTGGCGCAAGACCAGCGATCGCTTCAACCTGGCGATGCACGTTTCCTACCCGAACATCAGCGACTCGGCCCGCGCCCGTCGTGAAGGCGTCGAGCCCGGCGGCATGATCATGATCCACGGCACCCCGGACAGCGAAGACACCCCGGAAGACCTGTTCCACACCCTGGACTGGACCGACGGCTGCATCGCCATGCGCAACATGGACATGCGCGAAGTCTGGAACCTGGTGCCGGACGGCACGATGATCGAAATCCGCCCGTAATTCCCCACGACCATTGGTCGACATCAAAAAATAAATTCAAAAGATCGCAGCCTGCGGCAGCTCCTACAGAGGTGATACCACTCTGATCTGCAGGAGCTGCCGCAGGCTGCGATCTTTGCTTCTGAATTCCCCTGCGCTAATACCACTTCAAGCCAACCCCTTTCTTTGTTGCCGAAGCAGGCCGGCTTTACTACGCCTTAAGCTCGGCGCGCGCGTTGACATGGTATTCAAGTGGTATTAATTTCGCGCCACAACCGAGCGACAATTCCTACATACGTTTCGGACAATCCATACATGAACGACCTACACGCCCTGCGCCCCGACGACACCCAACCCACGCCGCTGTACCTGCAACTGGCGCGCAATCTGGAGGCCGCGATCCACGCCGGCCAGTGGAAAGCCGAACAGGCCATGCCCTCGGAACGCAATCTGAGCGAGACGCTGGGCATCTCCCGCGTCACTGCACGCAAGGCGCTGGAAGTGTTGTTCGAACAAGGCCTGATCCGCCGCAACCAGGGCTCCGGCACCTTCATCACGCCGCGCCTCGAACAACCGTTGTCGCGCCTTTCCGGCTTCAGTGAAATGCTCCGTCTCAAGGGTTTCGTGCCCGGCTCGCAATGGCTGGAGCGGGAAATCACCCTGCCGACCCACGAAGAGCTGATCCGCCTCGGCCTGTCGCCCAACGACAAGGTCGCGCGCCTCAAACGACTGCGCAAGGCTGACGACACGGTGATGGCCATCGAAATGAGCACCCTGCCCGCCTCGATCATTCCCAAACCGCAAATGGTCGGCGACTCCCTCTACGAATTCCTCGACGGTATCGGCAAGCCAGTTGTCCGCGCCCTGCAGCACATTCAGGCGATCAACGCCTCGGACGAGTTCGCCGCGCTGGTCGGCATCGCCCCCGGCACCGCCATGCTGCTGATGACCCGGGTCGGCTACCTGGAAGACAACACGCCCATCGAAGTCACCGACACCTATTGCCGCAACGACTACTACGACTTTGTTGCAGAGCTTCGTAGATAAAGAGCTTCGAAGATAAAGAGCTTCGTAGATAAAGAGCTGCGTCGCTAAACACCGAGAACCCAACATGTCCGAAGACAACATCCTCACCGCCCACGGCTGGGTTCGCGGCCGACTGGTCCACGAGCACGGCAAGGTCGTGTCCATCGAAGGCGTGCCCTGCGATCCGGCGGACAACGGCCTGCCGTACCTGCTGCCGGGTTTCATCGACCTGCACGTTCACGGCGGCGGCGGCAAAGACATCATGGAAGGTGCGCCCGCTTTCGAAACCATTACCCGAACGCATGTGCGCTTCGGCACCACGTCGCTGCTGGCCACCACCATGACCGCGCCGAGCGAGGAAATTTCCAGCGTACTCAAAGCCGTCGGCGAGTTCTGTGAGCAGCGCCCGCAAGGCCGTGCCCGCGTCCTCGGCGTGCACCTGGAAGGCCCCTACATCAACCCTGGCAAACTCGGCGCGCAACCCAACTTCGCCCACACCGCGCTGATGGCCGAAGTTGAAGACTATCTGGCGCTCGCGCCGATCCGGGTGATCACCATTGCCCCGGAAATCGCCGGTCATGACGCCTTGATTCGCGACCTCAGCAGCCGCGGCGTTCGCATGCAGATCGGCCACACCCTTGGCAGTTACGAGGAAGGCGTGGCCGCGCTGGAGGCTGGCGCCAGCAGTTTCACCCACCTCTACAACGCCATGAGCCCGCTGCATCACCGCGAACCGGGGATCGTCGGCGCGGCGCTGGCCCACGCCAAATACGCGGAACTGATACCCGACTTGCTGCACGTGCACCCCGGCGCCATCCGCGTGGCCCTGCGCTCGATCCCGTGCCTGTATTGCGTCACCGACTCGACCGCCGCCGCCGGCATGCCTGATGGCGAATACAAGCTCGGCAGCCACACCGTGACCAAATGCCTGGGCGGTGTGCGCCTGCCCGACGGCACTCTGGCCGGCAGCACCCTGACCATGGATCAGGCCCTGCGCAACCTGGTGAAGATCGGCCTGCCCATTGCCGAAGCCTCGCAACGCTTGTCGCAATTCCCCGCCGACTACCTCGGCCTCACCGAACGTGGGCGCCTGCAACCGGGGGCCTGGGCCGACTGCGTGCGGCTGGATCGCTCACTGAAACTGACCGCTGTCATGGTCGAAGGAGAAGACATTGACTTCAAAAATGCTTGAAGAGGCGCTGTCCTCGTTCGAGGCCGTGCAGGCCCAGTTGCAAACACTCGACCCGCAGATGATCGAGATCGCCGGGCGCCTGCGCCGCCAGCCGCCGCAAGTGGCCATGACCGTGGCACGCGGCAGCTCCGACCACGCCGCCAGCTACTTCGCCTACCTGACCATGCAACTGCTGGGCATCCCGGTGGCGTCGCTGCCGATGTCGGTGGTGACCATGCAGCAGGCGCCATTGAAGGTCAGCGGCCAGGTGGCATTCGCCTTTTCGCAATCGGGGCAAAGCCCGGACCTGGTCAACAGCCTGCGCCTGTTGCGCAAGCGCGGCGCCCTGAGCATTTCGCTGGTCAACGCCGAAGAATCGCCATTGGAAGCCGCCTGCGAATTCAGCCTGCCATTGTTGGCCGGCACTGAAAGCAGCGTCGCCGCGACCAAGAGTTTTATCGCCACCCTCAGCGCCAGCGCGCGGTTGATCAGCCACTGGAAAGAAGATGCCGAATTGCTCAATGCCGGCCTTGCCTTGCCCGAAGGCCTGCGCGACGCCGCGCAACAGGACTGGAGCCCGGCCATCGATGCCTTGCGCGGTTGTCAGCGGCTGATGGTGATCGGCCGTGGCGCCGGTTTCGCCATCGCCCAGGAAGCGGCGCTCAAGTTCAAGGAGACCTCCGCGATCCAGGCCGAAGCCTTCAGCAGCGCCGAAGTCCGTCATGGTCCGATGGCCTTGATTGGCGACAACTACCCGCTGCTGGTGTTTGCCCCACGGGGCCCCGAACAGGCTGGTTTGTTGAGCCTGGCCGCCGACATGCGCCAGCGCGGCGCCCTTGTCCTGCTGGCCGCGCCGGATGACGTGCTTGAACGCGACCTGACCCTGACCCGCGCCGAACACCCGGCCCTCGACCCGATTCTGGCGATCCAGAGTTTCTACGTGATGGCTGCCGGCCTGGCCGTGGCCCGAGGCATGGACCCGGACCAGCCGCGACACCTGAGCAAAGTGACGCGCACACACTAAATCGAATGGCGATTGATTGACCTGTAGGAGCGAGCCTGCTCGCGATGGACGTGAACGATGACGCGTTCTTCCTGAATGTACGCGTTGCTCTCAAGTTCTTCGCGAGCAGGCTCGCTCCTACAGGGAAGCGCATTGATCCGAACCGTTTTTTTTGATGAGACCGAGCCATGCATAACAACAATAAAGAGCTGACTTTAAGCGCCCCGCTCAGCGGCCCGGTGCTCACGCTCGCCAAAGTCCCGGACCCGGTGTTTGCCAGCGGCGCCATGGGTGACGGCATCGCCATCGATCCGCTCAACGACACGCTCCATGCCCCCTGCGCGGGCGTGGTGGTGCATGTCGCCCGCACCGGCCACGCAGTGACCCTGCGTGCCGACAACGGTGCCGAATTGCTCCTGCACCTGGGCCTCGATACGGTCGAGTTGCAGGGCCAGGGTTTCTCGATGCTGGTCAAGGAAGGCGCACGGGTCACCAACGGCCAGCCGCTGCTGCGCTACGACCTGGACAAGGTTGCGCAACAGTGCAAGAGCCTGGTCAGCCTGCTGATCCTCACCAACAGCCAGGACTTTCAGGCACGCCCCATCACTCTGAAATCGGTGAAAGTCGGCGAGCCGTTACTGCACATCATCCGCCGCCAAAGCGCCGGAGTGCAGGTTGAAGTAGAGCTTGCCGGCGAAGAACAGGTCGGTCATATCCGCATCGCCCACCGCGGTGGTTTGCACGCGCGGCCGGCAGCACTGATTCGCCAGACAGCCCAAGGGTTCAAGAGCAAATCGCAGCTGCATTTCGCTGGCAAATCGGCAACCTGCGACAGCCTGATCGGCCTGATGGGATTGGCCATCGGCGAGCAAGCGCAGGTCCAGGTCAGTTGCCAGGGGCCGGATGCCGAAGCCGCGTTGCAAGCCTTGCTGACCGCGTTATCCACAGCCCTGGCCGAGGACAGTCACGCCACCGCGCCACCCACAATTGCTCAACGCAGTCGCCCCGCCGAAGCCGGTGTATTGCATGGTGTCTGCGCGGCGCCCGGCCTGGTCGGCGGGCCGCTGTTTCGCCTGAATGCGATCAGCCTGCCGGTGGATGCCGGCCACCATGATCCGCAACAACAACTGCAAGTACTGGACGCGGCACGGAGCCAGGTGCGCAGCGAAATCGAGCACACGCTGGCCCTGGCGAAAAAACACAAGGACACCGCCGAAGAGGCGATTTTCGCCGCGCACCTGGCGCTGCTCGAAGACCCGGCCCTGCTGGACGCCGCCAGTCAAACCATCGCCCAGGGCACGGCCGCGACCCACGCCTGGAGCCAGGCCATCGACACGCAATGCGAAGTCCTCCAGCAAACCGGCAGCACGCTGCTGGCCGAACGCGCCAACGACCTGCGCGACCTCAAGCAACGGGTGCTGCGCGCATTGCTTGGCGATACCTGGCATTACGATGTGCCGGCCGGTGCCATCGTCGCGGCCCATGAACTGACGCCATCCGATTTACTGCAACTGAGCCAGCAAGGCGCCGCCGGTCTGTGCATGGCAGAAGGCGGCGCGACCTCTCACGTGGCGATTCTGGCCCGGGGCAAAGGCCTGCCGTGCATGGTCGCACTGGGCTCGACGCTGCTCGATCAGCAACAGGGGCAACCGGTGGTGCTGGACGCCGACGGCGGCCGTCTCGAACTGACACCCGGCACACAGCGCCTGGCCGACGTGCGCCAGCTGCAACAGCAACAGCAACAACGCCGGGCCGAACAACAGGCCCAGGCGCACACACCCGCGCTGACCATCGATGGCTTGCGCATCGAAGTCGCCGCCAATGTGGCGTCCAGCGCGGAAGCGGCAGACGCATTGGCCAATGGTGCCGACGGCGTCGGCTTGCTGCGCACCGAGTTTCTCTTCGTCGACCGCCACACCGCCCCGGATGAACAGGAACAGCACCACGCCTATCAAGCGGTGCTCGATGCCATGGGCGACAAGTCGGTGATCATCCGCACCATCGACGTCGGTGGCGACAAGCAACTCGACTACCTGCCGCTGCCCGCCGAGGCCAACCCGGTGCTCGGTCTGCGCGGCATTCGCCTGGCCCAGGTTCGCCCTGAACTGCTCGACCAGCAGCTGCGCGCGCTGCTGCACCTGCTCCCGTTGTCACGCTGCCGGATCCTGCTGCCGATGGTCACGGAAGTCGATGAACTGCTGCACATCCGCCAGCGCCTCGACGCCTTGTGCGCGGAACTCGGCCTGGCGCAACGCCCGGAGCTGGGGGTGATGATCGAGGTACCGGCCGCCGCGCTGCTGGCCGAGCAACTGGCCGAACACGCGGACTTCCTGTCCATCGGCACCAACGACCTGTCGCAATACACCCTGGCCATGGACCGCGACCACGCCGGGCTCGCCGCGCGCGTCGATGCGCTGCACCCGGCGCTGCTGCGGTTGATCGCCCAGACCTGCGCCGGTGCGGCACAGCACAACCGTTGGGTGGGTGTGTGCGGTGCACTGGCGTCCGATCCATTGGCCACGCCGGTGTTGGTCGGCCTGGGGGTCAGTGAGTTGTCGGTGAGCCCGGTGCAGGTCGGTGAAATCAAGGACCGCGTGCGTCATCTCGACGCCAGCGAATGCCGGCGCATCAGCCAGGGCCTGCTCAAGCTGAGCAGCGCCAGCGCCGTGCGTCACGCCTGTCACCAGCATTGGCCTCTGAGCTAAAGAACAACAAGAATCCAGGGAGATCCGCCATGTACCAACTTTTCATCGAAGGCCTGCAGCGCCTCGGCCGCGCGCTGATGCTGCCGATCGCGATCCTGCCGATTGCCGGTTTGTTGCTGCGCCTGGGCGACACCGACCTGCTGAACATCGCGATCATCCACGACGCCGGCCAGGTGATTTTTGCCAACCTGGCGATGATCTTCGCCATCGGCATCGCGGTCGGGTTCGCCAAAGACAACAACGGTACGGCGGGTCTTGCCGGGGTGATCGGTTACCTGGTGATGATCGCCACGCTCAAGGTACTCGACCCGAGCATCAACATGGGCATGCTCGCCGGGATCGTCAGTGGCCTGATGGCCGGCGCGCTGTACAACCGCTTCAAGGACATCAAGCTGCCGGAATACCTGGCGTTCTTCGGAGGCCGGCGCTTCGTGCCGATTGTCACCGGGTTTGCCGCTGTGGGTCTGGGTGTAGTGTTCGGTCTGATCTGGCCACCGATTCAGAATGGCATCAACAGTTTCGGCGTGTTGATGCTTGACAGCGGCAGCATCGGCGCTTTCATCTTCGGCGTGTTCAACCGTCTGTTGATCGTCACTGGCCTGCACCACATCATCAACAACATGGCATGGTTCGTCTTCGGCAACTTCACCGACCCGGCTACCGGCGCCCTCGTGACCGGCGACATCTCACGCTACTTCGCCGGCGACCCCAAGGGCGGCCAATTCACCACAGGCATGTTCCCGATGATGCTCTTCGGCCTGCCCGCCGCGTGCCTGGCAATGTACCGCAACGCCTTGCCGGAACGACGCAAAGTCATGGGCGGTATCTTCCTGTCGATGGCCCTGACCTCGTTCCTCACCGGCGTCACCGAACCCATCGAGTTCGCCTTCATGTTCCTTGCGCCACTGCTCTTCTTATTGCACGCGTTGCTGACCGGCCTGTCGTTGGCCATCACCAATCTGCTGAACATCCACCTGGGGTTCACCTTCTCCGGCGGCTTCATCGACATGATTCTTGGCTGGGGCAAGTCCACCAACGGCTGGCTGGTGTTCCCGGTGGGCCTGGCGTATGCCGTGATCTACTACGTGGTGTTCGATTTCTGCATCCGGCGTTTCGACCTGAAGACGCCGGGCCGCGAAACCAGCGCTGCCGCCCCGCAGGTTGCGGTGGCCGACAACGAACGCGCCGGGGCTTACATCAAGGCCTTGGGCGGTGCCGAAAACCTGATCACCGTCGGCGCCTGCACCACGCGGCTGCGCCTGGACATGGTGGATCGCAACAAGGCCTCGGATACCGGTCTGAAAGCACTCGGCGCCATGGCCGTGGTGCGTCCCGGCAAGGGCGGGAGCTTGCAGGTGGTGGTCGGGCCGATGGCCGATGCCATTGCCGATGAAATTCGCCTGGCGATGCCGGCACTGGCTCGCGCCATGGTGTCGTCACCGGCGGCAGAAATCGACGCACCGCCACCTGCCGCCGTGGCGACACCCGAGGCCCGGCAATGGCTCAATGCCCTGGGTGGTGGCGACAATGTGCTGCAACTCCACTGCATCGCCATGACCCGCATCCGCCTGCAACTGGCCGATGGCAAGGCGTTGTCGGAGTGTGATTTGAAAGCGTTGGGTTGTCAGGGGGTGAGTAAGCTGGACGGTGGCATTTGGCATCTGTTGATTGGCGACAAGGCACCGAGTTTGAGTGATGCGCTGGAAGCGTTGGTCAATCGTAGTGAGGTGAGTGCCAAGGTTTAGATTCTCGGTGCCTGATAGGCCGCCATCGCGAGCAAGCTCGCTCCCACATTAGATCTGCATACACCGAACCACTGTGGGAGCGAGCTTGCTCGCGATGAGGCCATTAGCAACACCACAAAAACCCGATCAACAAAAAACCCGCTGAAATCTCTTTCAGCGGGTTTTTCATTTCAGCAGCCAGGAAGATCAGAAATCCTCCAACCGCCACACTTCATAAGCCGGCGTCTCATAGGGATGGCTCTGTTTCAGAGCCGCCACCACCGCGCGAATCGACTCATCGGCCACCACCAGCTCAACCTTCCATTCCTCGACCTGCTCGACCTGCCCTGCCTCGCCAATGAACGGCTGGCTGCCGTCCAGTGGACGAAACTGACCCAGGCCCAACACCTGCCATGCACAGTGGTCGTAAGCACCGATTCGACCGCCACCGGCGGCGAATACGGCGCTTTTGACCACTTCGACATGACTGTCGGGAACGAAGAAGCTGAGCTTGTACACGGCTATCAGTTCACCCACACGCGAGCATTACGGAACATGCGCATCAACGGTGCATCTTCGTTCCAGTCATCGGAGCGCCACGAGTTCTGCACGGCACGGAACACACGTTCCGGGTGCGGCATCATGATGGTCACGCGACCGTCGCGGCTGGTCAAACCGGTGATCCCGCGCGGCGAGCCGTTCGGGTTGGCCGGGTAGCTTTCGGTGACCTTGCCGTGGTTGTCGACGAAACGCATCGCCACGCAACCCGACAGATCTGCTTCCAGCAGTGCTTCTTCGCTGGCGAATTCGGCATGACCTTCGCCGTGGGCGATGGCGATCGGCATGCGCGAACCGGCCATGCCTTGCAGGAAGATCGAGTTCGACTCCTGGATCTGCACCATCGCAACGCGGGCTTCGAACTGCTCGGAACGGTTACGCACAAAGTGCGGCCAGAACTCGCTGCCCGGGATCAGCTCGTGCAGGTTGGACATCATCTGGCAACCGTTGCACACGCCGAGGGTGAAGCTGTCGTTGCGTTCGAAGAAACCCTGGAACGCATCGCGGGCACGGCTGTTGAACAGCGCCGATTTTGCCCAGCCTTCACCGGCACCCAGTACGTCGCCGTAAGAGAAACCGCCGCAAGCGACCATGCCCTTGAACTCGTTCAGGTCGACACGGCCGGCCAGAATGTCGCTCATGTGCACGTCGATCGCGTTGAAGCCGGCGCGGTCGAACGCAGCCGCCATTTCCACCTGACCGTTGACGCCCTGCTCGCGCAGTACGGCAACCTGTGGGCGAATGCCTTTCTTGATGTAAGGCGCGGCGACGTCCTGGTTGATGTCGTAGCTGAGCTTGACGCTCAGGCCCGGGTTGTCTTCTTCCAACAGCACGTCGAACTCTTGCTCGGCGCAGTCGGCGTTGTCACGCAGACGCTGGATCTGGTAGCTGGTCTCGGCCCACTGACGTTGCAGCAGACGACGCTGACCTTCGAATACGGTTTCGCCGTTGAAGGTGATGCTGATCTCGCCGTTGTTCATCGGCTGACCGACCACCGATACGCAGTCGCCCAAACCGGCAGCGCTGAACTGCGCGAGGATGTCCGGGGTAGCGTCCTGGCGAACCTGGATCACGGCACCCAGTTCTTCGTTGAACAGGATGGCGGCGATGTCGGCGGAGGTTTCTGCCAGACCGTCGAGGTTCAGGCTCAGGCCACAGTGACCGGCGAACGCCATCTCGACAACGCTGGTCAGCAGACCACCGTCGGAACGGTCGTGGTAAGCCAGCAGGTGACCGTCGGCGTTGAGGCCCTGGATCACCGCGAAGAAGGCTTTGAGGTCTTCGGCGTCATCGACGTCCGGCGCCTGTTTGCCAAGCTTGCCGTGAACCTGCGCGAGGATCGAGGCGCCCATGCGGTTCTGGCCATGGCCCAGGTCGATCAGGATCAGGTCGGTGGTGCCCTTGTCCATACGCAGTTGCGGGGTCAGGGTCTGACGGATGTCAGTCACTGGCGCGAAACCGGTCACGATCAGGGACATCGGCGAAGTGACGGACTTGTCCACGCCTTCGTCGTTCCAACGGGTGGCCATGGACATCGAGTCCTTGCCCACCGGAATGGTGATACCCAGCTCAGGGCACAGTTCCATGCCGACCGCTTTCACGGTGTCGTACAGGCGCGCGTCTTCACCCGGGTGACCGGCAGCGGACATCCAGTTCGCCGACAGTTTGATGTCGGAGATCTTGCCGATGCGCGAAGCCGCGATGTTGGTCAGGGTTTCGCCGATGGCCATGCGGCCCGACGCCGGAGCGTCCAGCAGTGCCAGCGGAGTACGCTCGCCCATCGCCATGGCTTCACCGGTGTACACGTCGAAGCTGGTGGCGGTGACGGCAACGTCGGCCACCGGAACCTGCCACGGGCCGACCATCTGGTCACGGGCCACGAGGCCGGTGATGGTGCGGTCGCCGATGGTGATCAGGAAGCTTTTGCTGGCCACGGCCGGGTGATGCAGAACGCGCTCGACGCAGTTGGCGATGTCGAGGGTCGACGGATCGAAATCGTCGCCCAGTTCGTTTTCACGAACCACCGAACGGTGCATGCGTGGGGCTTTGCCCAGCAACACTTCGAGCGGCATGTCCACCGGGCTGTTGCCGAAGTGGCTGTCGGTGACGGTCAGCTGTGGTTCGGCAGTGGCTTCGCCGACCACGGCAAACGGGCAACGCTCGCGTTCGCAGATCGCCTTGAAGCGCTCGAAGTCAGCCGGGCCGACCGCCAGAACGTAACGTTCCTGGGATTCGTTGGACCAGATTTCGTGCGGGGCCATGCCCGGCTCGTCGTTTGGAATGTTGCGCAGTTCGAAACGGCCACCGCGGTCGCCGTCGTTGACCAGTTCCGGGAAGGCGTTGGACAGACCGCCCGCACCCACGTCGTGGATGAAGCTGATCGGGTTCTTGTCGCCCAGTTGCCAGCAACGGTCGATGACTTCCTGGCAGCGACGTTCCATTTCCGGGTTTTCGCGCTGTACCGAAGCGAAGTCCAGGTCTGCCGAGCTGGTGCCGGTGGCCATGGAGGAAGCCGCGCCGCCACCCAGGCCGATCAGCATCGCCGGGCCGCCGAGCACGATCAGCTTGGAGCCGACGAGGATCTCGCCTTTCTTGACGTGTTCTTCACGGATGTTGYCCATGCCGCCAGCCAGCATGATCGGCTTGTGGTAGCCACGAACTTCGTCACCGTGCGGGGTGGTGATCGACTGTTCGAAGGTACGGAAGTAACCGGTCAGCGCCGGACGGCCGAATTCGTTGTTGAATGCCGCGCCGCCCAATGGGCCTTCGATCATGATGTCCAGCGCGGTGACAATGCGCTCAGGCTTGCCGTACGGCACTTCCCACGGCTGTTCGAAGCCCGGGATCTGCAGGTTGGACACGGTGAAACCAGTCAGGCCGGCTTTCGGCTTGGCACCGCGACCGGTCGCGCCTTCGTCGCGGATTTCGCCACCGGAACCGGTGGACGCGCCCGGGAACGGGGCAATCGCGGTCGGGTGGTTGTGGGTTTCAACCTTCATCAGGATGTGCACCGGCTCCTGCACCGCGCCGTACTGGCGGGTTTCAGGGTCCGGGAAGAAACGACCGGCCACGGAGCCGACGATCACCGAAGCGTTGTCCTTATAAGCCGACAGAACGCCTTCGCTGTGCATCTGATAGGTGTTCTTGATCATGCCGAACAGGCTTTTTTCCTGGCTCTGGCCGTCGATGTCCCAACTGGCGTTGAAGATCTTGTGACGGCAGTGCTCGGAGTTCGCCTGGGCGAACATCATCAGCTCGATGTCGTGCGGGTTGCGCGAAAGGCCCACGAAGGCGTTGACCAGGTAATCGATCTCGTCTTCGGCCAGGGCCAGGCCCAGCTCGGTGTTGGCTTTTTCCAGCGCGGCGCGGCCGCCACCCAGCACGTCGATGGCGGTCAGGGGTTTCGGTTCGGCGTGGCTGAACAGGCCGGCGGCCTGTTCGAGGTTGCCCAGGACGATCTGGGTCATGCGGTCGTGCAGACCGTCGGCGATCAACCGGGCTTCAGCGTCGCTGAACTGGCCGGCCACGTAGAACGCGATGCCGCGCTCCAGGCGCTGGATTTTCGCCAGGCCGCAGTTACGGGCAATGTCGCTGGCCTTGCTCGACCACGGCGAGATGGTGCCGAAACGCGGCAGCACCAGAAACAGACGACCGGTCGGTTCCTGTACCGGAACGCTTGGACCGTACTTCAGAAGGCGCGCAAGCACCTGCTGTTCGTCGCCGGTCAGGACGCCGGTAACTTCGGCGAAGTGAGCGAATTCAGCATACAGGCCACTGACAGCCGGAACCTTCTGGCTCAGTTGCTCAAGGAGTTTGCTGTGGCGAAAGGCAGAAAGGGCAGGAGCGCCGCGCAGGATCAACATCTTCGGGACAGCCTCGGGAAGGGGTGTGCTTTGAGGCCGTGCATTCTAGCCTAAACAGCCCGCGACAGCACCCGAAACGCTACGCACGGTTGCACCCGGACGTCGATCTGTGTTTCTGCCTTGAAAGTCAGGTTAACTGAATGTGTAACAACAGCTTATTTTTACGGTGAAAAAATGCAGACAAGGCCCATTTCTGCGGGGTTTCGGCCGTTTTTGTGATGTCTAGCAGACAAGCCCCTCGCTGTCGAGATATGGCGCCCGTGGTCCTTTGCGTATACTGCGCAGATGTTTTTCCCAACGGCTTTGCGTCCGCGGTACGCCAAATGGCTGATCGCAACCGGACTCTTCCTGATGCTCGGTGGCTGTGTTGATAAACCCAACACGCTCGAGCGCGTAAAGGAGGATGGTGTGCTGCGGGTGGTTACCCGAAACAGCCCCGCCACCTACTTTCAGGATCGCAACGGTGAAACCGGCTTCGAATACGAGCTGGTGAAGCGCTTCGCCGACGATCTGGGGGTCGAGCTCAAGATCGAGACCGCCGACAACCTGGACGACCTGTTCGACCAGGTCGGCAAGCCCAATGGCCCGGTACTGGCGGCTGCCGGGCTGGTCAGCAGCGAAGAACGCAAGAAGCAGGTGCGCTTCTCGCACTCCTATCTGGAAGTCACCCCGCAGATCATCTACCGCAACGGCCAGTCTCGGCCAACCGATGCGAAGGATCTGGTGGGCAAGAAGATCATGGTGCTCAAGGGCAGCACCCACACCGAACAACTGGCGCAGCTGAAACAGAAATTTCCCGGCATCGAATACGAAGAGTCTGACGCGGTCGAGGTCGTCGATCTCCTGCGCATGGTGGACGAAGGTCAGATCGACCTGACACTGGTCGACTCCAACGAAGTGGCGATGAACCAGGTGTATTTCACCAACATCCGGGTCGCCTTCGACCTCGGTGACGCCAGCAACCAGAGCTGGGCCGTCGCGCCGGGCGACGACAACAGCCTGCTCAACGAAATCAACGAGTACCTCGACAAGGTCAAGAAAAACGGCACCCTGCAACGCCTCAAGGATCGTTACTACGGGCATGTCGACGTTCTCGGCTACATGGGCGCCACCACCTTTGCCCAACACTTGCAGCAACGCCTGCCCAAGTACGAACAGCACTTCAAGTCGTACGCCAAGAAAGAGAAAGTCGACTGGCGCCTGCTGGCGGCCATCGGGTACCAGGAGTCGTTGTGGCAACCGGCCGTCACGTCCAAGACCGGCGTGCGCGGCCTGATGATGCTGACCCAGAACACCGCGCAGGCCATGGGCGTGTCCAACCGCCTGGACCCCAGGCAGAGCATCATGGGCGGCGCCAAGTACCTGGCCTACATGAAAGACCAGCTCGACGACTCGATTCAGGAACCGGACCGTACCTGGTTTGCCCTGGCGGCCTATAACATCGGCAGCGGCCACCTCGATGACGCCCGCAAACTGGCGGCCAAGGAAGGGTTGAACCCGGACAAATGGCTGGATGTGAAGAAGATCCTGCCGCGCCTGTCGGAAAAGAAGTGGTACAGCAAAACCCGTTACGGCTACGCCCGTGGCGGCGAACCGGTGCATTTCGTGGCGAACATCCGTCGCTACTACGACATCCTGACCTGGGTCACGCAGCCGCAGCTTGAAGGCGATCAGGTCGCCGAGGGCAAACTGCTTGTGCCGGGGATCGACAAGACCAAGCCGGCTCAAGAGCCTGCGCCGCTTTAAAAACCACCACCAAACCACTGTAGGAGCGAGCCTGCTCGCGATGAGGCCCTTTCAGTCACATCAACTGTGTCTGTCAGACCGCTATCGCGAGCAAGCTCGCTCCCACAGGGTTTCGTGTCGTTCTTTAAGCTTTGGCAGCAGCCGCCAGAATCAGCGCCTTCATTTCCGAAACAGCCGACTTGAAGCCAACGAACAACGCATGGGCCACCAGCGCATGGCCGATGTTCAGTTCGTTGATGCCCTTGATCGCCGCCACGGCTTCGACGTTGTGGTAGTGCAGGCCATGGCCGGCATTGACGATCAGGCCCTGGGCCAGACCGAAGGCCACGCCATCGGCCACACGCTTGAGTTCTTCGGCGACTTCGGTCGGGGTTTCTGCGTCGGCGTAACGCCCGGTGTGCAGTTCGATGGCCGGCGCGCCGACACGGCGGGAGGCTTCGATCTGCCGCTCATCTGCATCGATGAACAGCGACACTTCGGAGCCGATCTTCGACAGGCGCTCGACCGCGGCCTTGATCCGCGCTTCCTGACCTGCCACGTCCAGGCCACCTTCGGTGGTCAGTTCCTGGCGGGTTTCAGGTACCAGGCAAATGTGCGCCGGGCGGATGCGTTCGGCGAACTGCATCATTTCTTCGGTGACACCCATTTCGAAGTTCATGCGGGTTTGCAGCACATCCTTGAGCAGCAGAACGTCGCGCTCCTGAATGTGCCGACGGTCTTCGCGCAGGTGCACGGTGATGCCGTCCGCGCCCGCCTCTTCCGCGTCCAGTGCCGCCTTGACCGGGTCCGGGTAACGGGTGCCCCGGGCCTGACGCAGGGTGGCAACGTGGTCGATGTTCACGCCAAGAAGAATGCGGGTGCTGGTGGTCACGGAAAGCGCTCCAGAAGAAGAGAAAGTTCGGTGCACAGCATACGGTGTGATCAGGGCTTGCGAAACAGCTCGCGACTGACAAGTGGACGACCGCCCAGGTGAACTGCCAACGCCTGGCGCATCAGGCGCTTGGCGGCAGACAGAGCGCCGGGGGCAGACCAGTCGGCTTCGGCCATGGCCAGCAGTTCGGCGCCATTGAACAGGCCCGGTTGCAGCAGATAGACACGTTCAAGCCCGGCATCCACTTGCAAACGGTAGAGGCCGTCAGGCGCGATGGGTTGATCATGAATATCAGTCGTCAGGGAAAAACCGTATCCGAGGTCATCGAGCAGGCGCCACTCGAAGGAACGCAGCAACGGCTCCAGCGCGCGGCCTTCGGCCAACGCCAGCAAGGTGGCGGCGTAATGATCGAACACCGAGGGGAGCGGATCTTCAGCGGGCAACAAGCGAATCAGCAGCTCATTGAGATAAAGACCGCTGAACAGCGCCTCGCCATTGAGCCAGGTGGAAACCCCGGCACTTTCCATGCGCCCGACGTTCTTCAACTCGCCCCTGCCCCGGAACTCGACTTCCAGTGGCACGAACGGCCGCGCCAGCGTCCCGGCCTTGCCCCGCGCACTGCGCAACACCGCCCGCAGCCGACCTTGCGGCGTGAGGAAGTCCACCAGCGCGCTGGTTTCGCGGTAGGCGCGGGAGTGCAGGACGTAGGCGGGTTGGGCGATGGGTTGGGACATGGAAATCGCAGATCTCGATGAAGAAGCAGATATTACTGACAACCCCAAAACCACTGTAGGAGCGAGCCTGCTCGCGATGAGGGGCTAACATTCAACACACTCGTTGACTGACAGACCGCTATCGCGAGCAGGCTCGCTCCTACAGTTACATCACTTGGGTCCGGCTTTACAGATCGCCATAACCCAACGAACGCAACGCACGCTCGTCATCGGACCAGCCACCCTTAACCTTGACCCACAGGTTGAGCATGATCTTGGAATCGAACAGCAACTCCATGTCCTTGCGCGCTTCGGTGCCGATGCGCTTGATACGCTCGCCCTTGTCGCCAATGATGATTTTCTTCTGGCCATCGCGCTCGACGAGGATCAAGGCATGGATGTGCAGGGTCTTGCCCTGCTGCTTGAACTCTTCGATTTCAACGGTGATCTGGTACGGCAGCTCGGCGCCCATCTGGCGCATGATTTTCTCACGCACCAGTTCAGCGGCGAGGAAACGGCTGCTGCGGTCGGTGATCTGGTCTTCCGGGAAGAAGTGATCGTTTTCCGGCAGGTGCTCGGCAATCACTCGTTCCAGCGCATCGAGGTTATGCCCGTGCTGCGCGGAAATCGGGATGATCTGCGCATTCGGCAGCTGCTCCTGCAACCAGCTCAGGTGCGGCATCAGCTCGGCCTTGTCTTCGATACGGTCGGTCTTGTTCAGCGCCACGATCAGCGGGCCGGTCACGTACTGGACGCGCTCGAGAACCATCTGGTCCTCTTCGGTCCACTTGGTGCGGTCCACCACGAAGATCACCACGTCGACGTCTTTCAACGCCGCCGAAGCGGTCTTGTTCATGTAGCGGTTCAGAGCCTTTTCGCCGCCCTTGTGCATGCCAGGGGTGTCGACGTAGATCGCCTGCACGTCGCCCTCGGTCTTGATGCCGAGCATGTTGTGACGGGTGGTTTGCGGTTTGCGCGAGGTGATCGCCAGCTTCTGACCCAGGATGTGATTCAGCAGTGTGGACTTGCCCACGTTCGGACGGCCGACGATGGCAACATAGCCACAGCGAGTTGCGTTTGTATCAGTCATTGCCATTCTCCACACCCAGGGCAATCAGAGCTGCGGCGGCCGCTACCTGTTCGGCAATACGACGGCTCACACCCTGACCTCGGCTTTTTTCATTCAGTAAGATGATTTCGCATTCGACGAAGAACGTCCGGCAATGCGGCTCACCCTGGATATCCACCACTTCGTAACGCGGCAGCTCACAACCACGGGACTGCAGGAATTCTTGCAGGCGGGTCTTTGGATCTTTGTTGGTGTCGACCAGCGTCAAGCCTTCGAACTCTCCGGCCAGCCAGGCAAGCACACGTTCGCGAGCCATTTCCATGCCGGCATCGAGGTAGATCGCACCGATCAGCGCTTCCAGTGCATCGGCCAGAATCGACTCGCGACGGAAACCTCCACTTTTCAGCTCGCCCGAACCCAGGCGCAGGTATTCGCCAAGATCGAAACCACGGGCCAGTACGGCCAGAGTCTCACCTTTCACCAGACGCGCGCGCAAACGCGACAACTGGCCTTCGCGGGCCAGCGGGAAGCGCTCGAACAACGCCTCGCCGGCGACGAAATTGAGAATGGCGTCACCGAGGAATTCCAGGCGTTCGTTGTTACGCCCGGCAAAGCTGCGGTGAGTCAGGGCCAGGACCATCAGTTCCTGATCCTTGAAGGTGTAGCCGAGCTGACGCTCTAGACGGCTTAAGGAGACGCTCACGGTTTACCCACGCTGAGTTCGTGGCTGGATTCCACCGCCATCGCCGTGAGGTGGCGCAGGCTTGGGACAATTAACGCTGTGTTCAAAAATAACGTCCTGAATATCATTGTTTTCATGCATCTGGCGCCCATTGTGCCGGTTCCAGAAATGCATTCGGCGCTGTGTTCAACAGCGCCGTGTTTGATTACTTGATCAGGCCAACCCGCGAGAAATTCGGCAGGTGACTGAGTTTGGGTTCCGGCCAGCTCATCCAGACCGCGAAGGCCTTGCCGACGATATTCTTGTCGGGAACCATGCCCAGCAGATCCTTGGGAATGCTTGGATCATCCCAGTAGCGACTGTCGTTCGAGTTGTCGCGGTTATCGCCCATCATGAAGTAGTGCCCGGCGGGCACGGTCCACGAATGGTCCGGCATTGCGCGGTAGCGGCTCATTTCCTTGCGGATCATGTGCTCGGCCGCACCGAGTTTTTCCTTGTAGAGCTCAGCGCTGCCCAGCGTGCCCGGCTCGGAGCCGACCAGTTGTTCGGCAATCGATTGACCGTTGACGAACAGGCGCTTGTCGGCGGTATAACGAACCGTGTCACCCGGCAGGCCTACTACACGCTTGATGTAGTTGACGTTCGGGTCGCTCGGGTAGCGGAACACCATCACATCACCGCGCTGCGGATCACCGACTTCGATGATTTTCTTGTCGATCACCGGCAAGCGGATCCCGTAGGAAAACTTGCTCACCAGAATGAAGTCGCCGACATCCAGGGTTGGCTTCATCGAACCGGAAGGAATCTGGAACGGTTCCACCAGGAACGAACGCAGCACCAGCACGATGAACAACACCGGGAAGAACGACTTGCCGTATTCAACCAGCAGCGGTTCCTTGCTCAGTTTCTCGACCACTGCCCCATCAAGCTGGCTCACACTGCCCTGATAGGCATTGATGGCAGACCGGCGCCGTGGCGCCAGGAACAACAGATCGAGCAACGCCAAAAGACCGCAGACGAATACGGCGATGACCAGCAACAGCGGGAAATTTAGTGACATAGGACCTAACTATCCAACCTGAGCACTGCAAGGAAGGCTTCCTGTGGAATTTCCACGTTGCCGACTTGCTTCATGCGTTTCTTACCGGCCTTTTGCTTTTCCAGCAGCTTTTTCTTACGGCTGACGTCACCACCGTAGCATTTGGCCAATACGTTCTTTCTGAGCGCCTTGACGGTTGTCCGCGCCACAATCTGCCCGCCAATGGCGGCCTGGATTGCCACGTCGAACATCTGCCGCGGAATCAGTTCCTTCATCTTCTCGGTCAACTGGCGACCTTTGTAGTGCGAGTTGTCACGGTGCACGATCAGCGCCAGGGCATCGACCTTGTCGCCGTTGATCAGCACGTCCAGCTTCACCAGGCTAGCCGATTGGTAACGATCGAAATGGTAGTCCAGAGAAGCATAGCCGCGACTGGTGGATTTCAGACGATCAAAGAAGTCCAGTACCACTTCGTTCATCGGCAGGTCGTAGGTCACTTGTACCTGAGAGCCTAGGAACAGCATGTCGACCTGTACACCGCGTTTTTCGATGCACAGGGTAATGACGTTGCCCAGGTGCTCTTGCGGCACAAGAATATTGGCGCGCACGATCGGCTCGCGCATGTCTTCGATGGAAGACAGGTCCGGCAGCTTCGACGGGTTATCGACGTAGATCGTCTCACCGGTCTTGAGCAACAGCTCGAAGATTACCGTCGGCGCCGTGGTGATCAGGTCCAGGTTGTACTCGCGCTCCAGGCGCTCCTGGATGATTTCCATGTGCAGCATGCCGAGGAAGCCGCAACGGAAGCCGAAGCCCAGGGCGTCCGAGCTTTCCGGCGTGTACTGCAGCGACGAGTCGTTCAGGGTGAGCTTTTGCAGCGCCTCGCGGAAGTCTTCGAAGTCGTCGGAGCTGACCGGGAACAGACCGGCGTACACCTGCGGCTGGATGCGTTTGAACCCCGGCAGCACGTCGACGTCCGGCGTCGTGCTCAAGGTCAGGGTATCGCCCACTGGCGCACCGTGAATGTCCTTGATGCTGGCGATGATGAAGCCCACTTCACCGGCCTTCAGGTCAACGGTCGGGGTGTGTTTCGGGTTGAATACACCGACGCTGTCCACCAGGTGGATCTTGCCGGTGGATTTGACCAGGATCTTGTCGCCCTTCTTCACGCGGCCGTGGCGCACGCGTACCAGGGAGACAACGCCCAGGTAGTTGTCGAACCAGGAGTCGATGATCAACGCTTGCAGCGGATCTTCGATATTGCCGGTCGGCGCTGGAATGGTGGTCACCAGGCGCTCGAGCACTTCATCGACGCCCAGACCGGTCTTGGCAGAGCAAGTGACCGCGTCGGTGGCATCGATGCCGATGATTTTTTCGATTTCTTCTCTGACGCGGTCCGGATCAGCCTGTGGCAGGTCGATCTTGTTCAGCACCGGCATCACTTCCAGGCCCTGTTCGATCGCCGTGTAGCAGTTGGCAACCGACTGTGCTTCAACGCCTTGACCGGCATCGACCACCAGCAGCGCGCCTTCACAGGCAGCCAGCGAACGGCTCACCTCATAGGTGAAGTCAACGTGGCCGGGGGTATCAATGAAGTTCAGCTGGTAGTTGATACCGTCGCGAGCCTTGTAATACAGGGTGACGCTGTGCGCCTTGATGGTGATCCCGCGTTCACGCTCGAGGTCCATGGAGTCCRGGACCTGGGCTTCCATTTCGCGCTCGGCCAGGCCGCCACACATCTGGATGAAGCGATCGGCCAGCGTCGACTTGCCATGGTCAATGTGGGCGATGATGGAGAAATTGCGGATATGACTCAAATCACTCACGGATCAACACTCAAAAAGGCTGCAGGCATGGCCCGCCGAAAAATAGCCGGGAATTGTACCTGATCCACGGCGCAAGCGTCACGTTTGCAGGTCAGACGGTGCCTACAAAAACGCCCCGGTCTTGCGACCGGGGCGTTTTTTATTACCTGTCAGGCCGGAAAATACCCGCCATCAACCGGCTCGACGCAATAACCAGAGCCCCGCCACGGCACAAATACCCGCCGGCAGCAGCACCGAAAGCAACGGTGGGAAGCCGAATACCAGGCTGGAAGGCCCCAACAGATCCTGAACGATGCGGAAGGTGAAGCCCACCAGCACACCGGTGAACACACGCTGGCCGAGAGTTACCGAACGCAATGGACCGAAAATGAAGGAAATGGCCATCAGCACCAACGCGGCAGTGACCAACGGCTGCAATACCTTGACCCAAAATGCCAGCCAATAGCGGCCATTGCTCAACCCCTGGTCCGCCAGATAGTGGATGTAACCCCAAAGGCCGCTGATCGACAGCGACTCCGGCACCATGACCACGGTGTTCAGCAACTGCGGGCTCAACGCGACTTCCCAACGCTCATCCGGTGTCGAAACCACTTCGGTGCTGCGCTCGTGGAACAGCGTGGTCGTGACATCCGTCAACTGCCAATGATCCGTGTCGAACTCGGCACGCTTGGCGAAGCTGGCCGACAGCATGTGCCGTTCGTTGTCGAAACGATAACGGGTCACGCCATACAGGATGCCGTTGGGTTGTACCGAGTTGACGTGAATGAACTCATCGCCCTGGCGGTGCCACAAGCCGTGCTTGGCGCTTTGTGCATCACCGCTCCCCTGAGCCAGCGAGCGATTGGCCTGCGCGGTGGTTTCGGCAGGCGGCGCGATGTACTCGCCGACCAGCACACCGGCGAGCATCAATACCAGCATCGGTTTCATGACCGCCCAGACGATCCGGCCGATCGACACACCGGCAGCACGCATGATGGTCAGTTCACTGTTGCTGGCCAGGCTGCCCAGACCGATCAGGCAACCGATCAGCGCCGCCATCGGCAGCATTTCGTACATCCGGCGCGGCGCGGTCAGCGTCACATAACTCAGCACATCGAGCAGGGTGTAGGTATCGGTGACTTCACTCATCTCGTCAATGAAGGCAAACAGTGTCGCCAGGCCGAGAATGATCCCGAGCACTGCCAGAATCGCAATGAGTACGCTGCTACCAATGTAGCGATCCAGCTTAACCACGGGCCACCTCCAGCGCGCTGCGGCGACTCGCCCTCTTCAAACGCAGGGGCTCCCAATAAAGCAAGCCCAGGCCAATGACCAGGAAAATCCCGTGCACCCACCACAAGCCCAGCACTGCGGGGATCTTGCCCTTGTCGAGGGCACCGCGGGCGGCAATCAGAATGGTCAGGTAAGCCATATAAAGAAGAATCGCCGGCAGTAATTTGAGGAATCGGCCCTGACGCGGGTTGACCCGCGACAACGGCACCGCCATCAAGGTCACGATGAACACCAGCAACGGCAGTGACATACGCCATTGCAATTCGGCGCGCAAACGAATGTCTTCACTGCCGATCAACGTACGGGTCGGCATCGCATCACGGTCGGTGACTTCGTCGCTGACGTCCGGCTTTGGCAGCAACACACCATACTCGTCGTACTTGATCGCCCGGTAGTCGGCCTGCCCTGGATTACCGTCATAGCGATAGCCGTTATCAAGGATCAGGTAGCGGTTGCCGTCCGGGCGAATTTCCTGACGCCCCTTTTCCGCCACCAGGACAGAAATTCCGCGATCCTTGTTGTTGGAACTGATGTTCTTTTGCGAGATGAACACACCGCCCAGATTGACGCGGTCATCCGTCATGCGCTCGGTGTAGGTGACCCGGGTACCGTCTCGCAGGGCCTGGAAACGCCCTGGCTCCAGGGTATCGAATTCAGTCAGGGCGTCCTGCTTGTTCAGCAGCAACTGAAACTGGTTGGCCCCTTGTGGCGCCAGACTCAGGCTCAGCCACGCCACGATGAGTGCAACCAGGGTGGCCGGAAACATTGTCATCCAAACCAGCCGCTGCTGGCTCATGCCGGTAGCCGAGAGCACGGTCATTTCACTATCGAGGTACAGGCGTCCGTAGGACAACAGGATCCCGAGAAACAGGCCCAGCGGCAGAATCAGCTGGAGAAACCCCGGCAGACGAAAGCCCATGATCAGGAACAGCGAACCCGGATCCAGCAGGCCCGAGGCCGCCTGGGCGAGGTATTTGATGAAGCGCCCGCTCATGATGATGACCAGCAGCACGGCGCTGACGGCGCTCAAGGTCAACAGGACTTCGCGGGATAGATAACGGAAGACGATCAAACCAGACACTCCAGGGTTGTCAGGCTAAGGCGGCCAAACAAGCAAACGTATCGGACAGCCCGCAAGGCAGAGCCGCCGAAAAAAAGATGGCGCATTATCCTGTGATTGGGTGCACCTGTCACTGCGCAAGCTCAAGCAGCCGGTCAAAGCACCGAAGATCGTACAACCGAGGGTTGTCAGCCGCCGGTAGCGAGGTTCAAACTGCGGCCTTTGTGGCCGGTCGATCCCGGCGCCTTTCTTTTGCTTTCTATTTAAATGCAGGCAAGTGACGCACATACGGTGTCGGGCGCTTGCGTGCTAACCATCAATTCAGGGACCCGGACATGGAACTGGTTGTAAAAAGCGTCAACCCGGAAACGTTGAAGACCGCCACGCTGGTGGTTTCCGTTGGCGAAGGCCGCAAGCTCGGCGCTGTTGCCAAACAACTCGACGAACTGAGCGGCGGCGCGATCAGCGCAGTGCTCAAGCGCGGCGATCTGGCCGGCAAGGTTGGCCAGAGCCTGTTGCTGCACAGCCTGCCGAACCTCAAGGCCGAGCGTGTGCTGCTGGTAGGCGTTGGCAAGGACGACGAACTGGGTGACCGCCCGTTCCGCAAAATCATCGCCGGCATCCTCAATACCCTCAAAGGCCTGGGCGGCAGTGATGCGGTGCTGGCCCTGGACGAAATCGTGGTCAAGGGGCGCGACAGCTACGGCAAGACCCGCCTGCTGGCGGAAACCCTGATCGATGGCGAATACCAGTTCGACCAGTTCAAGAGCCAGAAAGCCGAACCCCGCGCCCTGAAGAAAATCACCCTGCTGACCATCAAGGCGGCTCAAGCTGAAGTGCAGCGCGCCGTGGCCCACGCCACTGCCATCGCCAACGGCATGGCCTTCACCCGCAACCTGGGCAACCTGCCGCCAAACATCTGCCACCCGACCTTCCTCGGTGAACAGGCCAAAGACCTGGGCAAAGAGTTCAAGGAACTGAAAGTCGAAGTCCTCGACGAGAAGAAGATCAAGGCCCTGGGCATGGGCTCGTTCTACGCCGTCGGCCAGGGCAGCGCCCAGCCACCGCGCCTGATCGTCATGCAATACAACGGCGGCAAGAAATCCGAGAAGCCGTACGCGCTGGTCGGCAAAGGCATCACCTTCGACACCGGCGGCATCAGCCTGAAGCCGGGCGCCGGCATGGATGAAATGAAGTACGACATGGGCGGCGCCGCCAGCGTGTTCGGTACCCTGCGTGCCGTGCTGGAGCTGAAGCTGCCGATCAACCTGGTGTGCATCCTGGCCTGTGCCGAGAACATGCCGAGCGGCAACGCTTCGCGCCCGGGCGACATCGTCACCACCATGAGCGGCCAGACCGTGGAAATCCTCAACACCGACGCCGAAGGCCGTCTGGTGCTGTGCGACGCCCTGACCTACTCCGAGCGCTTCAAGCCGCAAGCGGTGATCGACATCGCCACCCTGACCGGTGCCTGCGTGGTCGCCCTGGGTTCCCATACGTCGGGCCTGCTGGGCAACAACGACGAACTGATCGGCCAACTGCTGAGCGCCGGCAAGGCTGCCGACGACCGCGCCTGGCAACTGCCGCTGTTCGATGAATACCAGGAACAGCTTGACAGTCCATTTGCCGACATCGCCAACATTGGCGGCCCGAAAGCCGGCACCATCACCGCGGCCTGCTTCCTGTCGCGCTTCACCAAGAACCTGAACTGGGCTCACCTGGACATCGCCGGCACGGCCTGGACCAGCGGCGGCAAGGACAAGGGCGCCACTGGCCGTCCGGTTCCCCTGCTGACCCAGTACCTGCTGGACCGCGCCAAAGCCTGAAACCGATGATGGGCTGCGGCGTCACTTTCCAGTGACGCCGTTTGCCGCTCTGGAACCGCAATGACCAAAGTCGACTTCTATATCCTGCCCAGCGCCGATCCTTCGGCACGCCTGGACTTTGCCTGCAAGCTCACCGAGAAAGCCTGGCGCATGGGCCACCGCATCTACCTGCATTGCAGCGATGCTGCCCAGCGTGACGATCTCGATGCGCGGTTGTGGGCGTTCAAGGGCGAAAGCTTCGTGCCCCACGGCCCTGCCGACAGCGAACCTGACGGTTTGATTGTTTTGGGGTTGGGCAATGACTGCGGACAACATCAGGACCTGCTGGTCAATCTCGACCTGAAAGTCCCGGCCTTCGCCAACAAGTTCGCCAGAGTGGCGGAAGTGGTGGTGGAGGATCCGACGATCAGAGCGGCCGCGCGGGAGAGTTTCCGTTTCTACCGCGAACAGGGCTATCCTCTGCAAGATCACCGTTTACAGCGACTCTGAGCCTTTCAATGGACACTCCAAAACCGCTGCAACAGTCCGCGCACCTGCTGGACGACCTCGAGTCGATCCGCCAACTGCTCGGCGATGACAACCTGCAACCGCCCCTGCTGACCGACACGGTCGAGGACGGTGACCAGGAACAGATTCCTATGCTGTTCGACGCCGTCAGCGAGCCTTCGCCACCCGTTGTTTCGACAGCCCCGCCCCCCATCGTTGAACCTGTCACCGCGACGACATCGACGCCTGCCGCCAGCAAGAACCCGGATGACTTGCTGCACCTGGACAGCGAATTGCGCGCCGCCGCGCAGTTGATCATGCAAGACGTGATCGACGATTTCGCCCCGCACATCGAGACCGAAATCAAACGCCGCCTCAGTGCACGACTGGAGCGGTTGTTGAGCCAGTACAACGACTGAACAACTTACGGCGGGGGCTCTTCTGTGGGAGCGAGCTTGCTCCGGGCGGCGATCCGACGATAGCGGTCGAACAGACACATCGATGTTGAATGTGACGCCCTCATCGCGAGCAAGCTCGCTCCCACATAAAAGCCTCGCTACGGGCAACCTTCAGGTGCTCAAGTAACGCCCAATCAATGCAATCCCGCTGGCCAGCACCAGCCACGTCACCAGGCGCACGAACGCCTCGCGAGACAACCTCATGGTCAGCCGTCGACCAAACCACAGCCCCAGCGCCATCGCCGGCAACAGACAAACTGCCAGCGCCAGCAAGGGCAGATCGGCATACACACCGGCGATTGCAAACAGGCTCAAACGCACCACCGTACTGCAGCTGATCAACGCGCTTTGGGTGGCCCGAGCCGCCTCCTTGGGCAAACGGCTGTTCAGATAGATCGCATACAAAAAACCGCCGCTGCCAAACAACGCGCCAAACATTCCGCCCACCGTCCCCATCGGCACCGCCCAAGCGGCGGACAACTGCGCCGGACGTGCCTTTATCCACAGGCTGTAAATCGCATAGGCGCTGATAAACACCCCCATCAACAACAGCAACAGGTCGGACTTGAGGTTCAGCAGAAAAATCACCCCCAGCGTGCACCCCACGGCCATGCAGGGCAGTAACCGCAACAGCTCCGGCCTCGCCACATCGCGCCGCGAAGGCAACAGATTGCCAAATGCCGCGACAAAATCGAGCAACACCAGCAACGGCACGATCTTCGACAGCGGCATGAACAGAATCAGGATCGGCCCCGCCACCAGCGCCGTACCGAAGCCGGCGATGCCGAACACGATGTAGGCCAGGGCGATGCCCGTACCGATGGTCAGCCAGTTCGCAGCACCGAAATTCCATTGACCTAACAACTCAAGCACGCTCATTCCCCTGTCTTCCTTGATTACCGACAACGACTTTAACCTTCTGGGAGCGAGCTTGCTCGCGATGGCGTCTTAAAATTCACCGACGATGTCGCCTGCTGGACCGCTATCGTCGGATCGCCGCCCGGAGCAAGCTCGCTCCCACAAAAAGCCTCCCAGAAGGGAATTGTGCAGGATCATGGAGATTGACCACAGAATGCCTTTAAACTGCGCCCCATGATTAAAGATCCCTTTGCAAGACTCAGCCTGGACCGCGAAGTCCTGACCGTCAGCCAACTCAACGGCCGCGCGCGGGTGTTGCTCGAAGACGTGTTCAGTAACATCTGGGTCGAAGGCGAAATCTCCAACCTCGCCCGTCCGGCGTCGGGCCATGTGTACTTCACCCTCAAGGACAGCGGCGCCCAGGTGCGTTGCGCGCTGTTTCGGCAAAACGCGGCACGGGTTCGCCAGGCCTTGAAGGACGGCCTGGCGGTCAAGGTGCGCGGCAAAGTCTCGCTGTTCGAAGGGCGCGGTGATTATCAGCTGATCCTCGATACCGTGGAGCCGGCCGGTGATGGCGCCTTGCGCCTGGCCTTCGACGCACTCAAGGAAAAACTCAGCGCCGAAGGCCTGTTCAGTGCCGAGCGCAAGGTCCCGCTACCGGCGCACCCGCAACGCATCGGCATCATCAGTTCGCCCACCGGGGCGGTGATCCGCGACATCATCAGCGTGTTCCGCCGTCGCGCACCGCAGGTGCAGTTGACCCTGATCCCCACCGCCGTACAGGGCCGCGAAGCCACCGCGCAGATTGTCCGTGCCCTGAAACTGGCAGATGCCCGGGGTTTCGACGCACTGATCCTGGCCCGAGGCGGCGGTTCGCTGGAAGATCTCTGGTGCTTCAACGAAGAAGCCGTGGCCCGCGCCGTAGACGCTTGCGTGACGCCAATTGTCAGCGCCGTCGGCCATGAAACCGACGTATCGATCAGCGACTTCGTGGCCGACGTTCGCGCGCCCACCCCTTCCGCTGCCGCCGAATTGCTGGCACCGGACTCCGGCGATCTGGTGCGTCGGGTCGAAAGCCTGCACCGACGGTTGGTGATGCGCATGCGTGACCGCTTGATGCGCGATCGACTACGCCTGGAAGGCATTTCCCGGCGCCTGCGTCATCCCGGCGAGCGCCTGCGCCAGCAAGCACAACGCCTGGATGACCTGGACATGCGCATGCGCCGCGCGTTCGAGCGCAGCCTCAACACCCGTCGCGAACGCTTGATCCGCCTGGAAACCCGTTTGGCCGCACAACATCCGGGCCGGCAACTGGCAATGCTTCGCCAGCGCCTCGACAGCCTGGCCGAACGCCTGCCGCGCGCGATCCGCGAAGGGCTGAAGAACCGTCGCTTGCAGTTGCAAAGCCAGATGCAGACGCTGCATGTGGTCAGCCCGCTGGCGACCCTCGGCCGTGGCTACAGCATCTTGCTGGACGAGCGCGGCAACGCGATCCGCAGCGCCGCGCAAACCCATAACGGCCAGCGTCTCAAGGCCAAGTTGGGCGAAGGCGAACTGCAAGTGCGGGTCGAAGACAATCACCTGACGCCTGTCACCCTTTCTTTACTGGACTGATCCATGCCGCGTTTCCTCGCTCCGCTGCTGTTGCTGTGCCTGACCGTCAACGCCAACGCCGACAGCTACATCACCCGCCTGTTGAACAAACCGGTGCCGGGCGGCGTTGCGGTGGTGGATCTGGGCACGTCCGCCCAGGCGCCAAAAGCCACTTATCAAGGCAAACCGGTGCTGGTGGTCAAGGAACAGAGCAACTGGCTGGCCATCGTCGGCGTGCCACTGACGGTCGAGCCAGGGGCTCAATCGGTCAGCAGCGGCGGTCATAATTTGAATTTTACGGTTGGCAACAAGAAGTACCCGGAACAGCGCATCACCCTGAAGAACACCCAACAGGTCAATCCGGACCCGGAGAATCTCAAGCGCATCGAGCGTGAACTGGCCGAACAGATTGCGGCCTACCGCACATTCAGCCCCAACACCCCGAGCAACCTGCTGCTGGACAAACCGGTGAACGGGCCGCTGTCGAGCAAGTTCGGCGTGCGCCGCTTTTTCAACGGTGAAGAGCGCAACCCCCACTCTGGCCTGGACTTCGCCGTGGGCGCCGGCACACCGATCAAAACCCCGGCCGCAGGCAAGGTGATCCTGATCGGCAACTACTTCTTCAACGGCAATACGGTGTTTGTCGACCACGGCCAGGGCTTTATCAGCATGTTCTGCCACATGTCGAAAATCGACGTGAAGGTGGGGCAACAACTGGCCCGGGGTGGCGTGGTCGGCAAAGTCGGTGCGACCGGCCGGGCGACCGGGCCGCATATGCACTGGAATGTCAGTCTGAACGATGCGCGGGTCGACCCGGCTATTTTCATTGGTGCGTTTCAGCCCTGATCCGTGAATAAGGCCTCTGGCCTCATCGCGAGCAAGCTCGCTCCCACAAGGATTGTGCTGTACCTGTGGGAGCGAGCTTGCTCGCGATGGCAATATCACAGACACCGAAAGCAGTCCGGCAGTGTCACCTCATCAATTGCGCACCACTCAAACCTCGCGCAAACAACAAAACAAACACTGCCATTCACAGCAATAAAATCTCGATAAATACCCGCTCACGAGTATTCCTCTCAATTTTTTTCGACTGCTTGCCAACCTTCACCCCCGCGGTTAGGGTTGAAGGCATGAAAACCTCTCACACCCTCATTCAGCTCCGCCAGCACCGCAGCCTGTGCCTTGTCAGCGCACGACTGTCGGGCTGAATCGTGGTGCCTCGCCCCAAGCGTTACCCCAAGAACTTTTGATCCACCGGCAGGCCGCCTTTTTTCGGCCCAGACAATAAGGATTTCCCGATGAGCATGCTCAAAGACCCGTCTTCGAAATACCGCGCGTTCCCGACCATCGACATCCCGGACCGCACCTGGCCATCGAAGACCATCACCGCCGCGCCGATCTGGTGCAGCTCGGACCTTCGTGACGGCAACCAGTCGCTGATCGAGCCGATGGACGCGGTCAAGAAGCTGCGCTTCTGGAAAACCCTGGTGCAGGTCGGCGTGAAGGAAATCGAAGCGTCGTTCCCGGCCGCGTCGCAAACCGACTTCGACTTCGTCCGCACCCTGATCGAAGGCAACCACATCCCGGACGACACCACCATCCAGGTGCTGACCCAGGGCCGTGAAGACCTGATCGAGCGCACCTTCGAATCCCTGCGTGGTGCGAAGAAAGCCATCGTTCACCTGTACAACGCGACCTCCCCTTCCTTCCGCCGCATTGTCTTCAACCAGGACAAGGACGGGGTCAAGGCCATCGCCGTGAACGCCGCCAAGCTGTTCGTCAAATACGCCGCCCAGCAGCCGGACACCGAGTGGACCTTCGAGTACTCGCCAGAAACCTTCAGCGCCACCGAACTGGAATTCGCCAAGGAAGTCTGCGATGCGGTGATCGAAGTCTGGAACCCGACGCCCGAGCACAAGATGATCCTCAACCTGCCGGCCACGGTGGAATGCGCGACCCCGAACATCTATGCCGACCAGATCGAATGGTTCGGCCGTCACATCAACCGTCGTGACAGTGTGATCATCAGCCTGCACACCCACAACGACCGTGGCACTGGCGTTGCTGCCACCGAACTGGGCCTGATGGCTGGCGCCGACCGTGTCGAAGGCTGCCTGTTCGGCAACGGYGAGCGTACCGGTAACGTCGACCTCGTGACCGTGGCCCTGAACCTCTACACCCAGGGCGTGAACCCTGAGCTGGACTTCTCCGACATCGACGGCGTGCGCAAAGTCGTCGAAGAGTGCAACCAGATCCAGGTGCACCCGCGCCACCCGTACGTCGGCGACCTGGTGCATACCGCGTTCTCCGGCTCGCACCAGGATGCGATCCGCAAGGGCTTCGCCCAGCAGAAACCGGACGAGTTGTGGGAAGTACCGTACCTGCCGATCGACCCGGCCGACATCGGCCGCAGCTACGAGGCGGTCATCCGCGTCAACAGCCAGTCGGGCAAGGGTGGCATCGCCTACCTCCTGGAACAGGAATACGGCATCAGCCTGCCGCGTCGCATGCAGATCGAGTTCAGCCAGGTGGTGCAGCGTGAAACCGACCGCCTCGGCCTGGAAATGACCGCCAAGCAGATCCACTCGCTGTTGATCAGCGAGTACTTGCAGGCCAACACTCCGTACGCGTTGGTCAGCCATCGCCTGCAGGAGGAAAACGGTCATAGCGCCGTTGAAGTGGAAGTGGCCAGCCAGGGCCAGGGCGAGACTAACCTGCACTGGCGCGGCAAGGGCAACGGCGCCCTGGAAGCGCTGGTGGCCGGCCTGCCGGTACCGGTGGAAATCATGGACTACAACGAGCACGCCATCGGCGCGGGCACCAATGCCAAGGCCGCGGCCTACATTGAACTGCGTGTGAACGGCGAGCGCGCGGTGCATGGCGTCGGCATCGACGAAAACATCACCACCGCGAGCTTCAAGGCCCTGTTCAGTGCGCTGAACCGTTCGCTGAGCCAGCCGGAAGCGAAAGCGGCGTAAGCCATCAGCCGAAAAGCAAAAGGCCCTGGGGTGTGAACCTCGGGGCCTTTTTGTTTGCCTGTCCGTTTTGTGTTGCCTGTCCCAGCCCCATCGCGAGCAAGCTCGCTCCCACAGTGTCCGCGTTCACACCGATCCACTGTGGGAGCGAGCTTGCTCGCGATGGCGGTCTATCAGGCAACAAAAATCTCAGGTGAACTGAAAGGTATCGGCATCCAGATTCGCCGGAAACCGCTGCCGATACGCCGCCAGTTCCACCGCATCCAAAGTCACCTTGAACACCCCGTCCGCCTCTCCGGCACTGAGCAGCGTCTCACCCTGGAAATCCAGCACCTGACTGTCACCCGTGTACGCAAAGCCTTTGCCATCCGTGCCAATGCGGTTCACCGCTGCTACATAGCACAGGTTCTCGATCGCCCGCGCCGGCAACAAGCGGTTCCAGTGCTGGCGCCGTGCACCTGGCCAGTTGGCGGTGTACAGCAGCAGGTCGGTGTCCTGGGCGTCGCGGCTCCACACCGGGAAGCGCAGGTCGTAGCAAATCAGCGGTCGCACGCGCCAGCCCTTGAGCTCGAACTGCACCTGGCGTTCGCCGGGGGTGTAGTGGTTGTGCTCACCGGCCATGCGGAACAGGTGACGCTTGTCGTAATGCAGCACCTCACCGTCCGGTCGCGCCCACAGCAGGCGATTGCGATGGCTGCCATCGGCCGCCTGAACGATCACGCTACCGGTAATCACTGCATCAAGTTGCGCCGCCTGAGCACGCAGCCATTTGCTGGTCGGACCATTTTCCGCTTCAGCGAGGGTCTCGGACTCCATGGAAAAACCGGTAGTGAACATTTCCGGCAGGATGATCAGGTCAGCGCCACGAGCCTGCTCCAGCAGTGGCTCGAAATGCTCCAGATTGGCCTGACGGTCGTGCCAGGCCAGGGACGTCTGGATCAGCGCCACGTTCAGATTGGACAATGCACTCAGATCACGCATAGTTTTTCCGCTGCTTCCCGCAGGGTCTCCTCACGCTTGGCAAAACACAGCCGCACCAGGCGCTGGCCTTCTGGCGGCGTCTGGTAGAACACGGAAATCGGGATACTCGCCACGCCATGCTCGCGCGTCATCCACAGGGCCATCTCGACGTCATTGAGGTCCGGGCGGATCTGCGAGTAATCGACCAGCTGGAAGTAAGTACCGGCCACGCGAGTAAAACTGAAGCGTGACGGCGTCAGCAGATCGCAGAACAGATCGCGCTTGGCCTGATAGAAGTCCGGCAGCTCTTCGACGTGTTCAGGATGCTCGGCCATGAAATCGGCCAAGGCATACTGCAGCGGTGTCACGCCGCAGAAACTGACGTACTGGTGCACCTTGCGCAATTCCGCCGTCAGGGCCGGGGGCGCGATCACGTAGCCGGTTTTCCAGCCGGTGACGTGGTAGGTCTTGCCGAACGAACTGACCACGAATGCACGCTGATACAGCTCTTCATGGGCCAGCACGCTGACGTGGGGTACGCCGTCATACACCAGGTGCTCGTAGACTTCGTCGCTGATCACATAGATATCGCGATCACGGATCAACGCTGCCAACTGGTCGAGTTCGGCACGGCTGATCAACGCACCACTAGGGTTGTGCGGAGTGTTGAGAATGATCATCCGCGTGCGCGGACTCATTGCCTCGGCGAGCTTCTGGAAGTCGATGCTGAAATCGTTCAGGCCCAGCTGCACATGTACACAACGACCGCCGGCCAGTTCTACCGAGGGCTCGTAGCTGTCGTAGGCCGGGTCAAACACAATGACTTCGTCACCGCTGTGGATAACTGCCTGGATGGCGCAAAAGATCGCCTGGGTCGCACCGGGGGTGACCGTCACTTCGTTATCGGCATCGACCTTGACACCATAGCTGCGGGCGATCTTCGCCGCGATCTGCTGACGCAACACCGGCAGCCCGGTCATTGGCGAATATTGGTTATGGCCGCTGGCGATATGCCGGCCGACCGCATCGCACAGGGCCTGCGGGGCAGCGAAATCGGGGAAGCCCTGGGACAGATTGAGCGCGCCGGTCTGTGCCGCGAGCTGAGACATCTGAGTGAAGATAGTGATGCCGACATTCGGCAGCTTGCTGGTGATCATCGGTGGTTCCCTGCTCTACACCCGGCTCTACGGCGGCGCGGGGGAGTCCGAGGATAGCCCAAACGGCGCCCATAAAAAAAGGGCGCTCTGGTGAGCACCCTTCTTATCGCCGAGCTCCTACATGAAGTGATGAATCACTTCTTGTCGCGGCGCTTCTTGTCGGCTTTCTTGTGGTGCGACATCAAGCGACGCTTCTTGTTGACCTGACGGTCGGTGAGCGTGTTCTTGTTGCCTTCGTACGGGTTCTCGCCACCCTTGAACTCGATGCGGATCGGCGTACCGACCAGCTTCAGGACACGACGGTAAGTGTTTTCCAGGTAACGAACGTAAGACTTCGGCACCTTCTCGATCTGGTTACCGTGAATCACGATGATCGGCGGGTTCGCACCACCCAAGTGGGCGTAACGCAGCTTGATCCGGCGGTTGTTGACCATCGGAGGGGCGTGCTCACCGACTGCATCTTCCAGGATCTGGGTCAGGCGGTTGGTCGGCCAGCGGGTTACTGCGGATTTGAACGAGTTCTGTACCGAGGCGTAGAGGTTGCCCACGCCGGTGCCGTGCAGTGCCGAGATAAAGTGAATATCGGCAAACTCGACGAAGAACAGGCGACGCTGCAACTCGATCTTGACGAAGTCGCGCTCGCTTGGCGTCATGCCGTCCCACTTGTTGATCGCGATGACCAATGCACGACCGGCCTCGAGGGCAAAGCCCAGCAGGTTGAGGTCGTGGTCCACCACGCCTTCGCGGGCGTCCATCACGAAGATCACCACGTTGGCGTCTTTGATCGCTTGCAGAGTTTTGACCACGGAGAACTTTTCGACTTCTTCGTGGATCTTGCCGCGCTTGCGCACACCGGCGGTGTCGATCAGCGTGTACTTCTCGTCATTACGCTCGAACGGGATGTAGATACTGTCGCGGGTGGTACCGGGTTGGTCATAGACGATGACCCGGTCTTCGCCGAGCATGCGGTTGACCAGGGTCGACTTGCCGACGTTCGGACGGCCGATGATCGCGATCTTGATCCCGTCTTTTTCGCTTGGGCCAGGAATGCGCTTGGCTTCCTCGCCTTCGGCGACGTCTTCTTCCTCGCCTTCTTCCGGCTCTTCTTCGTCTTTCGGGAATTCGCTCAGGGCGATTTCCAGCATCTGAGTAATGCCACGACCATGAGCGCCAGCGATCGGGATCGCGTGTCCCATGCCCAACGGAGCGAATTCGGCGCGGGCCATTTCAGGGTCGATGTTGTCGACCTTGTTGGCAACCACATAGGAACGCTTGTTACGTTTGCGCAAATGCTCGGCGATCATCTGGTCGGCGGCGGTAAAACCGGCCTTGGCATCTACCAGGAACAGCACGACATCCGCTTCTTCAATGGCCAGCAGCGATTGCTCGGCCATTTTTTCGTCCATACCGTGCTCGTCACCGGAGATACCACCGGTGTCGACCAGAATGTAGGAACGCCCTTGCCACTTGGCCTCACCGTACTGGCGATCACGGGTCAGACCGGACAAGTCGCCGACGATGGCATCACGAGTCCTGGTCAGGCGGTTGAACAAGGTGGACTTGCCGACGTTTGGTCGGCCCACCAGGGCGATTACGGGAACCATGCGGCTCTCCACTTCGTTATTTCAGAAAATACAAAAGCCGCTGCGTGGCAGCGGCTGGTGCTCGGGGCAGCGCCTGAAAGCGCTGCAAACCCCGGTAAACCGGAGCCGCCTGGGGGGTTAACCCCAAGCATAGTCGTTACTTGATGGTCAGGGCTTCCAGTTTGCCGCTGTTGCCATATACATAAATCGTGTCACCCATCACCAGCGGACGGGCACGCAGGCCGTCGCTGTCGATGCGCTCGCGGCCGACGAAACGACCGTCCACCTGACTCAGCAGGTGCAGGTAACCTTCCAGGTCACCGACTGCAACGTAGCTGGAGAACACTTCCGGGGCCGACAGTTGACGACGGGCCAGCGAATCGTTGCTCCACAAGGCTGTGGTGGAACGCTCGTCGACGCCTTCAACGGTGCCCGAAGACAGGCTCACATAAACGGTGCCCAGACCCTGGGCGACACCGGAGTAGCTGGAAGCATCTCGCTGCCAGAGCTGACGGCCGCTTTGCAGGTCCAGAGCGGCAACGCGCCCCTGATAGCTGGCGACATACAGCGTCTCGCCCGACAGCAGCAAGCCACCGTCGATATCGACCACACGCTCCAGCTCCGAACGACCTTGCGGGATCGCTACGCGCTGCTCCCACACCGGTACGCCGTTGGAGATATCCACGGCAACCACTTTACCGGTCGACAGGCCAGCCACCGCGAGGCGGTTGGTCACGATCGGCGCACTGGTACCACGCAGGGTCAGTACCGCAGGCGTGCTGTCATAGATCCAGCGACGGTTACCGGTGGAGGCATCCAGGCCGATCAGGCGATCGTCCTGAGTCTGAACCACCACAACGTCACCGTTGTTGGCTGGCGGAGCCAGCACTTCGCTGGACACGCGAGCGCGCCACTTCTCTTCACCGTTGATAGCGTCCAGGGCAACGATTTCACCCTTGAGCGTACCGATGGTGACCAGACCGTAACCTACGCCAACGGCGCCGGAGACAGGCAGCTCGAGATCTTTCTTCCACTTGACGTCGCCCGTGTTGCGGTCCATCGCCATCAACACGCCAGTGACGTCGGCAGCATAGATGGTATCGCCATCGATGGCCGGAACCAGCATGTTGTAGGTTTCGCCCTGACCGTCACCGATCGAACGGCTCCACTGCTTGTGCAGAACCACTTCTTCCTTGAAGTCGACCAGTTCGGCCGGAGGCAATTCTTTTTTGCTGTTGCTGCTGCAACCCGCGGCCAACAAGGCCAGGGCCAGCAATGCTGCATGTTTCCAACGAATCACGTCACGCATCCCCTTTGGCCAGGTCGTCCAGCTTGATTTGCAGGCCACCGACCGCCGCTTCATCCGACAGTGCCGCCTTGGCTTTTTGATACGCCGCGCTCGCCTCATCGGTACGACCCAACTGCACCAGCAGGTCGCCCTTGAGCTCTTCGCGAGTGGCCAGGAATGCCTTGTCGGCATCGCCTTCGAGCAGCTTCAGTGCTTCGTCGGCCTTGTTCTGCGCGCCGAGTACCTGGGCCAGACGCTGACGGGCGATTTCGCCCAGCGCCGGGTTGGCCGGTTTGTCGACAATGGCTTTGAGCTCGCTGGCAGCGTCGTCCAGCTTGCCGCTGTCGACCGCAACCTTGGCCACGAACAGGCTGCCGTACTGCGCGTAGGCGCTGCCGCCGAACTCGCTGTTGAGCTTGCGGGCCAGGTCCGAAACACGGGCCGCATCAGGCTTGCCGTCAGGCGTCAGCGTGGTTTCGAGCAATTGCTGATAGAGCATCGAGGCGCCTTGCGACTGATTGCTCTGATACTTGTGGAACGCCTGCCAGCCGAACACGATGACCAGCGCCAACAGGCCGCCAGTGACCAGGGGCTTACCGTTGCGTGACCACCATTCCTTCAATTCCGCCACATGTTCGTCTTCGGTACTCGACACCCCAATACTCCTTAATCGCTAATTCGGCTGTTTAGACAGCTTCAACCCTGCACGACGCAGGTGGCCAGGTGAGCGGCAAGCGCATCCCAGGCAATGCTTTGTTGTTCGCCCTGGCCACGCAGGGGTTTGAAACCTACCACTTGCCGGGCCATTTCGTCGTCACCGAGGATCAGCGCATACAGCGCGCCGCTCTTGTCGGCTTTCTTGAACTGGCTTTTGAAACTGCCGGCGCCGGCATTCACTTGCAGGCGCAGGTTGGGCAACTGATCACGAACGCGCTCTGCCAGGGTCAGGCCGGCGAGCTCGGCGGCTTCACCGAAGGCGCAGAGGTAGACGTCGACCTGACGGGAGATCTCTTGCGGGATCTGCTCCAGGGTTTCCAGCAACAGCACCAGGCGTTCGATGCCCATGGCAAAACCAACGCCGGCGGTCGGCTTGCCGCCCATCTGCTCCACCAGACCGTCGTAACGGCCACCGGCACATACGGTGCCCTGGGCGCCGAGCTTGTCGGTGACCCACTCGAAAACGGTCTTGCTGTAGTAATCCAGCCCGCGAACCAGCTTCGGGTTGATCACGTAAGGAATGCCGGCAGCGTCCAGGCGAGCCTTGAGGCCCTCGAAATGCACGCGGGATTCTTCGTCGAGGTAGTCGGCCATTTTCGGCGCATCGACCAATACCGCCTGGGTATCGGCGTTCTTGGTATCAAGAACCCGCAGCGGGTTGGTTTTCAGGCGACGCTGGCTGTCTTCGTCGAGCTTGTCCATGTGCGCCGAGAGGAACTCGACCAGTGCTTCGCGATAACGACCACGGGATTCGCTGGTACCCAGGCTGTTGAGCTCGAGTTTTACCGCATCGCGGATGCCCAGTTCGCCCCACAGGCGCCAGGTCAGCACGATCAGCTCGGCGTCGATGTCCGGACCGTCGAGGTTGAACACCTCCACGCCGATCTGGTGGAACTGGCGATAACGGCCTTTCTGCGGACGCTCGTGGCGGAACATCGGGCCGATGTACCAGAGCTTCTGAACCTGGCCACCGCCGGTGATGCCGTGTTCCAGCACTGCGCGCACACAGGCCGCCGTGCCTTCAGGGCGCAGGGTCAGGGAGTCGCCGTTGCGGTCGTCGAAGGTGTACATCTCTTTTTCGACGATGTCGGTCACTTCACCGATGGAACGCTTGAACAGTTCGGTGAACTCGACGATCGGCATGCGGATCTGCTTGTAACCGTAGTTATCCAGCAGCCGCGAAACGGTGCCTTCGAAATGACGCCACAGGGGGGTCTGTTCGGGCAGGATGTCGTTCATGCCACGAATGGCTTGCAGAGACTTGCTCACAAAAATTCCTTAATTCGTTCGGCTCTTTTTAGCCAGGCTTAGCCGCGCGCAATAACGGCAGCGTCAGCTTCGACCTTTTCGGCCGCTTTCTGGCGGATCAAGCGTTCAAGCTCATCCACCAGATTGTCATTCGTCAGTTTCTGCGACGGCTTGCCGTCGATGTAAATCAGGTTCGGCGTGCCACCGGTCAAGCCAATATGGGCTTCCTTGGCTTCGCCCGGACCGTTGACCACGCAACCGATGACCGCGACATCCAGCGGTACCAGCAAGTCTTCGAGGCGCCCTTCCAGCTCGTTCATGGTCTTGACCACATCGAAATTCTGCCGCGAGCAGCTCGGGCAGGCGATGAAGTTGATGCCACGGGAACGCAGGTGCAGGGACTTGAGAATGTCGTAGCCGACTTTCACTTCCTCGACCGGGTCGGCCGCCAGCGAGATGCGGATAGTATCGCCAATCCCTTCGGCGAGCAGCATACCGAGGCCCACGGCAGATTTCACCGTGCCGGAACGCAAACCACCGGCTTCAGTGATGCCCAGGTGCAGCGGCTGGACGATTTCCTTGGCCAGCAGGCGGTACGCTTCGACGGCCATGAACACGTCGGAGGCTTTCACACTGACCTTGAAATCCTGGAAGTTCAGGCGCTCAAGGTGCTCGACGTGACGCAAGGCAGACTCGACCAGTGCAGCCGGGGTCGGCTCGCCGTATTTCTTTTGCAGGTCCTTTTCCAGGGAACCGGCGTTCACGCCGATACGGATCGGGATCCCGCGGTCACGGGCGGCATCCACCACCGCACGTACGCGGTCTTCGCGGCCGATGTTGCCCGGGTTGATCCGCAGGCAATCGACACCCAGTTCAGCTACGCGTAGAGCGATCCGGTAGTCGAAGTGAATGTCGGCAACCAAGGGTACTTTGACAAGCTGCTTGATCTTGCCGAAGGCTTCGGCGGCGTCCATGTCCGGTACGGAGACCCGCACGATATCGACGCCGGCCGCTTCCAGACGATTGATTTGCGCGACAGTGGCCGCGACATCGTTGGTGTCGCTGTTGGTCATGCTCTGCACAGCGATAGGTGCATCGCCGCCAACAGGCACGTTACCGACCCAGATCTTGCGGGATTCGCGACGTTTGATTGGAGATTCGCCGTGCATGACTTATTGACCCAACTTCAGGCGAGCAGTCTCGCCACTGGTGAACGGAGCGACATCAACCGGCTGGCCGTTGTAGCTGACCTGAGCGCCGCGGGCAAAGCCCAGACGCACGGTAAACGGTGGTTTACCATTGACTGCCAGGCTGTCGCCTTTGCGTTTGAGACCGCTGAACAGCACCTTGCCGCTACCGTCGGTCACTTGTGTCCAGCAATCGGCGGTGAACTGCACCTTGACCTGGCCTTGACCGGCCACTGGCGCGGTTACCGCTGGAGCAGGAGCGCTCGGGGCTGCCGGAGCAGTCACGACCGGGGCCGGGACGGCAGGCACCGCCGGCGTCACTGGCGCCGCGACAACTGGCGCCGGATTGTGAGCGGGTGCGGCTGGTGTTGCCGGCGCAGCAGGGACGGCCGGCGCAGTCGCCTGAGCATCCGCCGGCACTTCAGCCGGAGTGTCGGCCTGTGGCAGCACGAGGACGGTTCCGCCTTCGGTCTGACCTTCCACGACGGCCTGGTCTTCCGGCTCGTCCAGCGGATGAATCTGCGTAGTACCGTCGGCGCCTTCGACTTCAACGTGTTCCGGAACCAGCCCGATCAGGTCCTTGGTACGCATCGAGGTCTGATCCTGCCACCAGACGAAACCGCCACCGATCACCGCGATCAGCAACAGCAGGCTGACGATTCGCAAGATGGTGTGGGAAACCCGGACCGGCTCTTCGATACGACCCAGACTGTGAACACTGCTGCCCTGGGAGTCGGTACCGGTGGATTGATCGAATTGCTTGACCAGTACGGCCTGGTCCATGCCGAGCAATTTGGCATAGGTACGGATATAACCACGGGCAAAAGTATGTCCGGGCAGCTTGTCGAAAGCGCCGGCTTCCAGATTGCTCAGGGAAGTGGTGGTGAGGTTGAGCTTGAGGGCCACTTCGGCCAGCGACCAGCCATTGCTTTCGCGGGCCTGGCGTAAAATCTCACCGGGGTTAACGCGATTCGCTGCTACAACTTCAGGATGCGCCGCTTTCATCATTGCTCCGACAGGTATTGCTGATATTCCGGCGTACCGGGATAGAGTCTTTTCAGTTGCAGGCCTTTGCTTGCGGCCTTGTCGCGGTCTTCGAACACTTTTGCCAGCCGAACGCCGAGCAACAGACTACGTGCATTTTGTTCGGAGAGCTGGCTAAAACGGTCGTAATAATCACGCGCGGGCACATAATGCCTGTCTTCGTAAGACAACTCAGCCATTTCCAGCAATGCACGAGGTTGTTGGCGGTTCAGGCGCAGGGCTTTTTCCAGTTGCTGCAGGGCCAGATCACGCTGACCGAGCATTGCAGCGGTCATGCCCAGGTTCTCGAACACCCGCGAACGCTCAGGATACAGTGTATCGGCGGCGGCTTGTTCAAAGCGCTCGTAGGCTTCCTTGTAACGTTTCTGCTCGAACAGAAAACTGCCGTAGTTATTGAGGATTCGTGCATCGGCGGGACGGGAAGACAGTGCCTTGCGAAAATGCTCGTCGGCAAGTGCAGGTTCCATCTCGGCCTGGAACACCAGCCCCAGTGCCGCATTGGCATCCGGGTCGGAGCCATCCAGCTCCAACGCTTTCTTCAGCGGAACCTTGGCGCGCTCGGTCATGCCTTGTTGCAAATACCCGATACCCAACTGAACGTACGCCTCACGCGCTTCATCGCGGCCCTTGCTGGTCTTCATCGGGTTGTAGTCACCCGAAAGCACGCAGCCAGCACACAGGCTGGCCAACAGCAAAAGCAGCGCAAAGCGCAGGGACATAGAGATCCTCTCTTAGTTATTGTTCGCAGCGTTCGTCGCCAGATCGCTGTCGGCGTTCAACTCACGCACGGCGATGTAACGTTCGCTGCGACGGGTGCGATCCAGCACCTGCCCTACCAATTGACCACATGCGGCGTCGATGTCTTCACCACGGGTGGTGCGGACGGTGACATTGAAACCTGCATGGTGAAGCTGATCCTGAAAACGACGAATGGCGTTGTTGCTCGGACGCTCGTACCCGGAGTGCGGGAACGGGTTGAACGGGATCAGGTTGATCTTGCACGGGATGTTCTTGAGCAGCTCGATCATTTCCACCGCGTGCTCGACCTTGTCATTGATGTCTTTGAGCAAGGTGTATTCGATGGTCAGCACGCGCTTTTCGCCGAGATTCGACATATAGCGCTGGCACGACTCGAGCAGCATCTTAAGCGGATACTTCTTGTTGATCGGCACCAATTGGTTACGCAATGCGTCATTGGGTGCGTGCAGGGACAACGCCAGGGAGACGTCGATGTGCTTGGAGAGCTCATCGATCATCGGCACCACGCCAGAGGTCGACAGGGTCACACGGCGCTTGGAAATGCCGTAGCCCAGGTCGTCCATCATCAAATGCATGGCCGCGACGACGTTGTCGAAGTTCAGCAGCGGCTCACCCATGCCCATCATCACCACGTTGGTGATGGCACGGTCGACGGTTGCCGGGACGCTGCCAAAGGATTTGTTGGCAATCCACACCTGGCCGATGACTTCGGCGGCGGTGAGGTTGCTATTGAAACCTTGCTTGCCGGTGGAGCAGAAACTGCAATCCAGGGCACAGCCTGCCTGGGACGAAACGCACAAGGTGCCGCGTTTGCCCTGGGGAATGTATACGGTCTCGACGCAGCTGCCGGACGCCACGCGCACCACCCACTTGCGGGTGCCGTCGCTGGAGATGTCCTCGCTGACCACTTCCGGACCACGGACCTCGGCAACAGTCTTGAGCTTTTCGCGCAAGGCCTTGCTGACGTTCGTCATGGCATCGAAATCATCGACACCAAAGTGGTGAATCCATTTCATTACCTGACCGGCACGGAAACGCTTCTCCCCGATTGAGTCGAAGAATTTTTCCATTTCCAGCTGAGTCAGACCCAGCAGGTTAGTTTTTACAGTCGATGTAGTCATGGATTCACCTTCACTCTTAAGCCAATGCTTAGCGAGTGGTTACTTCAGTAGCTGCGAAGAAGTATGCGATTTCGCGAGCGGCAGCGGCTTCGGAGTCCGAACCGTGAACAGCGTTGGCGTCGATGGAGTCAGCGAAGTCAGCACGGATGGTGCCGGCAGCAGCTTCTTTAGGGTTGGTAGCACCCATCAGCTCACGGTTCAGAGCGATAGCGTTTTCGCCTTCCAGAACCTGAACGACAACCGGACCGGAGATCATGAAAGCAACCAGGTCGTTGAAGAAACCACGAGCGCTGTGCTCAGCGTAGAAGCCTTCAGCTTCGGCTTTGGACAGTTGCTTCAGTTTCGAAGCTACAACGCGCAGGCCAGCTTTTTCGAAACGAGTGGTGATCTCGCCGATAACGTTTTTTGCAACTGCGTCAGGCTTGATGATGGAGAAAGTACGTTGAACAGCCATGGTGTAACTCCAGAAACGGTAATTTACGAAAAATTAAACCCGCGAATTATACGCGGGTTCTCGGGTATTGCCTAACCTGCAGCGTGGCTCAGTCGCGTTCTTCGATCCAGTGGGCCTGAATGGCCTCCAGGATCTTCTCGCCACAATGCTCAGGCATATCGTCGAAATCGGGCAATTCCATCACCCATTTACGCAGATCGACGAAGTTGACCGACATAGGGTCCACGTCGGGCTTGCTTTCAGCCAGCTGGATCGCGATCTCCAGCACATCAGTCCACTTGAGTTTCATGACAATTCCTTGAATCAGTGCGCTGCTTCGGCTGCGTGATTGAGCGAGTACTTCGGAATCTCGACGGTCAGGTCTTCGGTGCCGACCTTGGCCTGGCAACCCAGGCGCGATTGAGCTTCGAGCCCCCAAGCCTTGTCAAGATAGTCCTCTTCCAGCTCGTCAGCCTCTTCCAGCGAGTCGAAACCCTCGCGGATGATGCAGTGACAGGTGGTGCAGGCGCAGACGCCGCCACAGGCACTTTCCATCTCGATATGGTGCTCATGGGCCAGCTCGAGGATGGAAATACCCGTCTCAGCCTCCACGACCATGCCTTCCGGGCAAAACTTTTCGTGTGGCAGAAAAATGACCTGCGGCATCGTTATTCCTCAATCTCATTCAGGTTGCGCCCCGCCAGCGCGGCTTTCACCGTCGAATCCAGGCGGCGGGCGGCAAAGGCGTCGGTCACTTGCGACAGACGCTTGGTCTGCTGCTCGATGGCGTAACCATCGGTACCTTTCATCAGCTCGCTCAGTTCCTGCACCTGCAGGTCGATGACCATGCGCTCGTCGGCGTCGAGCAAGCGCTCGCCATCAGCCTCCAGAGCAGCCTGTACCGCTTCGATCAGGCGCTGGGCGTCGACCTGTTGCTCGCGCAATACGCGGGCAACCTTGTCGTCATTGGCGTGCTGGAACGAATCCTTGAGCATCTTGGCGATTTCGCCGTCGGTCAGGCCGTAGGACGGCTTGACCTGGATGCTGGCCTCGACGCCCGAACCCAGTTCGCGGGCGGAAACGCTGAGCAGACCGTCGGCATCGACCTGGAAGGTCACGCGAATCTTCGCTGCGCCAGCCACCATCGCCGGAATCCCGCGCAGCTCGAAGCGAGCCAGGGAGCGACAGTCGCTGATCAGCTCGCGCTCACCCTGCAACACGTGAATCGCCATGGCCGACTGGCCGTCTTTGTAAGTGGTGAAGTCCTGGGCGCGGGCAACGGGGATGGTGGTGTTGCGCGGAATCACCTTCTCCATCAGGCCGCCCATGGTTTCCAGCCCCAGGGACAACGGAATCACATCCAGTAGCAGCAATTCGCTGCCATCGCGCTTGTTACCGGCCAGGGTATCGGCCTGGATCGCAGCGCCAATCGCTACCACTTGATCCGGGTCGATTTCAGTCAACGGCTCACGGCCGAAGGCTTCGGCGACGGCTTCGCGAACGCGAGGTACGCGCGTCGAACCACCGACCATGACCACGGCAAGCACGTCTTCCAGTTCGATCCCGGAATCACGCACCGCACGGCGGCAGGCTTTCAGGCTGCGGGCAACCATCGGCTCGATCAGCGCATTGAAGGCTTCACGAGTGAGTTCAGCCTTCCAGTCGCCATAAGCGACTTCGACGGTCGCAGAGTTGGTCAGCGCTTCTTTTGCCGCACAAGCAGTCTGCAGCAGGTTGCGTTGCACGCCCGGGTCGAGATCGGCGGACAGGCYAGCGCTCTCGATGATCCAGCCAGCGATCGCGTGGTCGAAGTCATCGCCACCCAAGGCGCTGTCGCCGCCAGTGGCCAAAACTTCGAAGACACCGCCGGTCAGGCGCAGAATCGAAATATCGAAGGTGCCGCCGCCCAGGTCGTAAATCGCGACCAGGCCTTCGGCGTGCTGATCCAGACCGTAAGCCACAGCGGCGGCGGTCGGCTCGTTGAGCAAACGCAGCACGTTCAGACCGGCCAGCTTGGCCGCATCCTTGGTAGCTTGACGTTGAGCGTCGTCGAAATAGGCCGGAACGGTGATGACCGCCCCCACCAATTCACCACCCAAGGTCGCTTCGGCGCGCTGACGCAGAACCTTGAGGATATCGGCGGACACCTCGACCGGGCTTTTCGGGCCCTGGATCGTGTCGATGAACGGCATGTGCGACTCGCCATCGACAAAGCGGTACGGCAACTGATCACCCAGCTGCTTGACGTCGGACAGACCACGACCCATCAAGCGCTTGACCGACAGCACGGTGTTCAACGGATCGGTGGCGGCGGCCAGCTTGGCGGATTCGCCAACCTCGACGCGATCGGCGTGGTAGCGCACGGCAGACGGCAGGATAACCCGCCCTTCTGCGTCGGCAAGTGGCTCGGAAAGACCACTGCGCAATGCAGCGACCAGCGAATTGGTAGTGCCCAAGTCGATCCCCACAGCCAGACGACGCTGGTGCGGTTGAGGACTTTGGCCGGGTTCGGCGATCTGCAGTAGGGCCATCGTTATCAGGACTTATCTGTATATCAGGCGTGCGACCGGAGCGGCACTGGGTTAATCGTCGAGGCGCTCTTCTAACTGGCGCACTTCGTAGGTGAGCTTGTCGAGGAACTGCATGCGCCGCATCAGGCGTTCGGCCCGTTCACGTTGCGCGGTATCGTTCCAGCAAGCTGCGAAGCTTTGGTTCAGTTCATCCTGGGCAACCTTCAGGCGACGCTTGAAGACGGCAACGCCATTGAGGTCGGCGCTGTCCTGCAGGTCTTCGAGCTCTTCGCGCAACTCCATCTGTTGCAACAGGAACTCCGGATCATGCACCGTGACCTCCAGCGGCAACTCGCCCCCATTCAGGGCGAGCAGGTAGCGCGCGCGCTTGGGCGGACTCTTGAGCGTCTGGTAGGCCTCGTTGAGGCTCGCCGATTGCTCCAGGGCCAGCCGTTGCTCACGTTCGGAAGCGTCGGCAAAGCGGTCCGGATGAACGCTGCGCGCCAACTCACGGTAGCGCGTAGCCAGCTGATCGAGGTCCAGATCGAAACTCGGTTGCAGCTCAAATAAAGCGAAATGACAAGGAGTACCCACGACAAGCCTCAGATGTTGAAGCTTTCGCCGCAGCCACATTCACCGCGTACGTTGGGGTTGTTGAACTTGAAGCCTTCGTTCAACCCTTCCTTGACGAAATCGAGCTCGGTGCCGTCCAGGTAAGCCAGGCTCTTCGGGTCGATGATCACTTTTTCGCCGTGACTTTCGAACACCTGGTCCTCTGCAACCACCTCGTCGACAAACTCCAGCACGTAGGCAAGGCCGGAACAGCCTGTGGTGCGAACACCCAGACGAATCCCTTCACCTTTGCCGCGCCCGTCGAGGGAGCGCCGCACGTGTCGAGCAGCCGCTTCTGTCATGCTGATAGCCATCGGTGACTCCTTACTCGTCGCCAAAACTCGAAAATCAGATCAAGCCTTTCTTCTGCTTGTAATCGCGAACAGCCGCCTTGATGGCGTCTTCAGCGAGTACCGAGCAGTGAATTTTCACTGGCGGCAGGGCCAGCTCTTCAGCCAGCTGAGTGTTCTTGATGGTTTCTGCTTCGTCCAGGGTCTTGCCCTTCATCCACTCGGTGGCGAGGGAGCTGGAAGCGATAGCCGAACCGCAGCCGTAAGTCTTGAACTTGGCATCTTCGATGATGCCGGCGTCGTTGACCTTGATCTGCAGGCGCATCACGTCGCCGCACGCCGGAGCGCCGACCATGCCGGTGCCGACATCAGGATCTTCCGCGTCCATCTTGCCGACGTTGCGCGGGTTTTCGTAGTGGTCGATGACCTTTTCGCTGTAAGCCATGATTCTCAATCCTCACTCATCAGAGAGTCGCTCTTTGAGCCCCGTCACCATCGTGAGCAGGGCTGGTTCGCGGCGACTTGAAATCAGTGTGCCGCCCACTCGATTTTCGAAATGTCGACACCGTCTTTGTACATATCCCACAGCGGCGACAGAGCGCGCAGCTTGGTAACGGCCTCGCAGACTTTCTGCGCGGCGTAGTCGATTTCTTCTTCGGTAGTGAAACGGCCGAAGGTGAAACGGATCGAGCTGTGTGCCAGTTCGTCGTTGCGGCCCAGGGCGCGCAGTACGTACGAAGGCTCAAGCGATGCCGAGGTGCAGGCCGAACCGGACGATACCGCCAGATCCTTGAGCGCCATGATCAGCGACTCGCCTTCAACGTAGTTGAAGCTCAGGTTCAGGTTGTGCGGAACGCGGGCGGTCATGCTGCCGTTGACGTACAGCTCTTCCAGGTGCTCGACCTGCTTGTAGAAACGGTCGCTCAACGCCTTGATGCGCGCGTTCTCGGCAGCCATGTCTTCCTTGGCTACGCGGAAAGCCTCGCCCATGCCAACGATCTGGTGGGTCGCCAGGGTGCCGGAACGCATGCCGCGCTCGTGGCCGCCACCGTGCATGGTCGCTTCGATACGTACGCGCGGCTTGCGGCTTACGTACAGGGCGCCGATGCCTTTAGGACCGTAGGTCTTGTGGGCGGAGAACGACATCATGTCGACTTTCAGCTTCGAAAGGTCAATCTCGACCTTGCCAGTGGACTGAGCGGCGTCGACGTGGAACAGAATGCCCCTGGAACGGGTCAGTTCGCCGATCGCTGCGATGTCGTTGACGGTGCCGATTTCGTTGTTCACGTGCATGACCGAAACCAGGATGGTGTCGTCGCGCAGTTCGGCTTCGATCATCTCCGGGGTCACCAGGCCGTCAGTGCGAGGCTCGATGTAGGTCACTTCAAAACCTTCACGCTCCAGTTGGCGCATGGTGTCCAGGACAGCCTTGTGCTCAATCTTGGTGGTGATCAGGTGTTTGCCCTTGGTGGCATAGAAATGCGCCGCACCCTTGATTGCCAGGTTGTCGGATTCGGTGGCACCGGAGGTCCAGACGATTTCACGCGGATCGGCGTTGACCAGGTCGGCGACCTGACGACGGGCGTTTTCGACGGACTCTTCGGCTTTCCAGCCGAACACGTGGGAACGGGACGCCGGGTTACCGAAGTTTCCGTCGACCAGCAGGCATTCACTCATTTTTTGCGCGACACGCGGATCAACCGGGGTGGTCGCAGAGTAATCAAGGTAAATCGGCAATTTCATGGACTATCTCCTAAATCAGGCTGGCTGGCGTGCCGCTAGCTCTTCGGCTGTCATTCGACGGCGGACGCTTCAATCTTGTCCAGGCGTGGCACCTTGCTGTTGCAACGGCGCTGGTCCTGACGCTGGGCTACTTCTTGCACCTCACGGCGAGTCACAAGGTCAGCCAAGCTGATACCGCTCAGAAATTCGTGAATCTGCAGGCTCAGATCGCACCACAAGTGGTGAGTCAGGCAAGTGTCGCCGGAATGGCAATCACCCTGCCCCTGGCATTTGGTTGCATCGACCGATTCGTTCACTGCATCGATCACCTGGGCGACCTGGATGCCCTGCATGTCGCGGGACAATTGGTAGCCACCGCCCGGACCACGCACGCTGGACACCAGATTGCTGCGGCGCAGCTTGGCGAAAAGCTGTTCGAGGTAGGACAGGGAGATGCCTTGGCGCTCGGAGATATCGGCCAGGGACACGGGCCCGTGCTGCGCGTGCAACGCCAGGTCAAGCATGGCGGTCACGGCGTATCGGCCTTTTGTAGTCAGTCGCATGGACAATTACCACGGAGTTCGGAATGAGGCGAGTATGCAATTCCCGAGTATTTAAGTCAACTATAAGACCTAGTACTTTAGTCAGGTTTACCCGCAAAAGAGCGGCAGCATCATAGCAAAGGCTGGCTGAGAACAGCCAGCAGTACCGAGTCATCGTTCATCGCGAGCAGACTCACTCCTACAGGGAAACGCATTTCAAATGTAGGAGTGAGCCTGCTCGCGACAAGGTCAACTCGGTTTAACTGGCCTGACTCTGATCCTTGTCCTTCACACAGGCGAAATCTTCTTCGCGCAGCTCAGGCAGATCTTTCGCACAGTAATTGCTGCCCAGATCTTTCAACGCCCCGCACATGCCCTCCAGACGACCATCAACCGCCTGCAGGTGATCGAGCAACTGGTTAATGGCGCGAGCCACCGGGTCAGGCATATCTTCAGTCACGCCGTAGGCATCAAAACCGATCTTCTCGGCCATGGCCTTGCGCTTGGCGTCCTGCTCTTCGTCGGGTTTGACGATGATCCGCCCCGGAATCCCCACCACAGTGGCGCCCGGTGGCACCTCTTTGGTCACCACGGCGTTGGAGCCGACCTTCGCACCCGCACCAACAGTGAACGGGCCAAGCACCTTGGCGCCGGCACCGACAACGACACCATCACCCAGCGTCGGGTGGCGCTTGCCCTTGTTCCAGCTGGTACCACCGAGGGTCACACCCTGATAAATAGTCACGTCATCGCCAATTTCGGCGGTTTCACCGATGACGATGCCCATGCCATGGTCAATGAAGAAGCGACGCCCCACCTTGGCGCCCGGATGAATCTCGATCCCGGTCAACCAGCGACCGAAGTTCGACACCAGCCGCGCCAGCCATTTCAGGTCCGCGCGCCACAGCATCGCCGACAAACGGTGAATCCAGATGGCATGCATGCCGGGGTAGCAGGTCAGGACTTCAAAAGCGTTACGCGCCGCCGGGTCTCGGTGGAATACGCTCTGGATATCTTCACGCAAACGCTCGAACATCATTAATCCTTCCGGTTTAGTAGCTCACCACGGGCCGCTTTCTGGGTTTCCGTGAGGATGCCACGCAAAATATTCATTTCCGCCCGGCTGACCGAGCTGCGTCCGTACAACCGGCGCAGGCGCGCCATCAAGTGCCGTGGCTTTTCCGGGTCGAGGAACTCGATGGCCACCAGGGTCTGCTCCAGGTGCTCATAGAATCGCTCCAGCTCATCCATGGTCGCAAGCTCAGCGCTTTTCACCGAGGCCACTTCTTCCTTCTCGACCTTGCTCGGCTGACCTTGGGCGGCCAGCCAGGACATGCGCACTTCATAGCTCAACACCTGCACCGCCGCCCCAAGGTTCAGCGAGCTGAACTCAGGGTCTGATGGAATGTGCACGTGATAATGACATCGCTGCAGCTCTTCATTGGTCAGGCCGGAGTCTTCACGACCGAACACCAGGGCGATTTGGGCGCCCTGCCCGGCCTCCTCAACCACTTTCGCACCGCATTCGCGGGGATCGAGCAGCGGCCAGGGAATGCGCCGGTCGCGGGCACTGGTACCGAGCACCAGATTGCAGCCGACCAAGGCATCTTCCAAGGTGGCGACGACTTGCGCGTTTTCAAGGATGTCACCGGCACCGGAGGCACGGGCATCGGCCTCGTGATGCGGGAACAGACGAGGCTCGACCAGCACCAGCCGCGACAGCCCCATGTTCTTCATGGCACGCGCAGCCCCGCCGATATTGCCCGGATGGCTGGTATTGACCAGGACGACACGAATGTTTTGCAGCAAGGGAGGCGCTCTCGAACACGATAATCGGGAGCGGAATCTTACAGCGCTAGACAGTGTCCCGCCTCAAAAATAGCTGTTCAAATTTGGCGGCGTTCAATGTCGGCATGCTGCGTTGCCACTTCTCCCCATAGCAAGCTATGAGTCGGCGCGGCGCCTTGCCTGCCGACATTGACCACTCGCCAAATTTGAACGTATTTCCGAGGCCGGACACACCGTTAAGCCATGAAAGCGAACGTCGTCCTTCTCCTGTAGAAACTTTCTGATAGAATGCCCGGCTTTCTTTAACAACCTTAGGTGACACATCCATGCAGCCCATGCTGAATATCGCGCTGCGCGCCGCCCGCAGCGCCAGTGAATTGATCTTCCGCTCCATCGAGCGCCTGGATACCATCAAGGTCGACGAAAAAGACGCCAAGGATTACGTATCCGAGGTGGATCGCGCTGCCGAACAGAAAATCATCGATGCACTGCGCAAGGCCTACCCGAATCACTCGATCATGGGTGAAGAAACCGGCATGCACGCCGGCACCGGCATCGAAGGCGAAGAGTACCTGTGGATCATCGATCCGCTGGACGGCACCACCAACTTCCTGCGCGGCATTCCTCATTTCGCTGTCAGCATCGCCTGCAAATACCGTGGCCGCCTGGAACACGCCGTTGTTCTCGACCCGGTTCGCCAGGAAGAATTCACCGCCAGCCGTGGTCGCGGTGCTCAACTGAACGGTCGTCGCCTGCGCGTCAGCGGCCGCACCAGCCTGGACGGCGCCCTGCTGGGTACCGGCTTCCCGTTCCGTGACGACCAGATGGACAACCTCGACAACTACCTGGGCATGTTCCGCGCCCTGGTTGGCCAGACCGCCGGCATCCGCCGCGCAGGTTCCGCGAGCCTGGACCTGGCCTACGTGGCCGCCGGCCGTTTCGACGCCTTCTGGGAGTCGGGCCTGTCCGAGTGGGACATGGCTGCAGGCGCCCTGCTGATCCAGGAAGCCGGCGGTTTGGTGAGCGACTTCACCGGCGGTCACGACTTCCTTGAGAAAGGCCACGTCGTTGCCGGCAACACCAAATGCTTCAAGGCAGTGCTGACGGCGATCCAGCCGCACCTGCCGGCCTCGCTGAAGCGCTAAGCTTCCAGCGACAGAGAAAGCACCCTTCGGGGTGCTTTTTTTATGCCTGGAATTTGCCCTTCAAAACACCACAAACCCCTGTGGGAGCGAGCTTGCTCGCGATAGCGATGTATCAGTCACCTCATATGCTGAATGTGACACCGTCATCGCGAGCAAGCTCGCTCCCACAGAGGGTTAGCGGTGATGCATAAATCGCGCACACAAAAAAAGCACCCCGCAGGGTGCTTCTTTTTTATCCAACATCAGCAGATCACTGGGCCGCCTGATTCTCCGACAAGATCAGCTTGCCTTCCTTATCCACCGGAATCTGGTTGCCTGGATCACGATCCATGCGCACCTTGCCTTCCTTGCCGTCCAGCGAATACCGCACGTCGTAACCTACAACCTTGTCACTGATGTCGTTAACCGTGTTACAGCGGGTCTGGGTGGTGGTGTAGGTATCACGCTCTTGCATGCCTTCCTGCACCTTGTTGCCGGCATAACCACCACCGACAGCGCCCGCGACCGTGGCGATCTTCTTGCCGGTACCGCCACCAATCTGGTTACCCAGCAGACCACCTGCCAATGCACCGACCACCGTACCGGCGATCTGATGTTGATCTTTCACCGGCGCCTGCCGGGTGACCGTTACATCCTTGCATACTTCACGTGGAGTCTTGATTTGTGTCTTGACCGGCTCAACGGCGAGTACTTGTGCGTACTCTGGGCCGCTTTTAACCAGGCTGTAGGTGGCCACAGCACCCCCGGCAGTTACACCGACAGCACCCAGTACAGCACCAACCAGCATCGACTTGTTCACATGAACCTCCTGGACCATCACATGCGGAACGTGTCCGCGCTTCTCCCTGCCTTGGAGCACAAAAAAAGGCGCGAGTTCAACTCGCGCCTTTTTTGGACTACATCGCTTAAGGATTGCTCCCTCAAGGACGGTCGTCGACTTCCTTCTCGGTATTGGCCGGAGGAATCAGATCCTCGGTGCTCAGGTTCAGCCAGATCAGCACCACGTTCGCGATGTAGATCGACGAGTAAGTACCCGCCAGAACACCAATGAACAGGGCGATGGAGAAGCCGAACAGGTTGTCGCCACCGAAGAACAGCAGGGCCGCGATCGCCAGCAAGGTGGAGATCGAAGTCGCCATGGTCCGCAGCAGGGTTTGCGTGGTCGAGATGTTGATGTTCTCGATCAGGCTGGCCTTGCGCAGTACACGGAAGTTCTCGCGAACCCGGTCGAATACCACGATGGTGTCGTTGAGCGAGTAACCGATGATCGCCAGTACCGCTGCCAGCACCGTCAGGTCGAAGGTGATCTGGAAGAATGACAGGATACCGACAGTCACGATAACGTCGTGGATCAGGGACACGATCGCGCCGACCGCAAACTTCCACTGAAAGCGGAACGCCAGGTAGATCAGGATACCGCCCAGCGCCATCAGCATGCCGAGGCCGCCCTGGTCGCGCAGCTCTTCACCCACCTGCGGGCCGACGAACTCGACACGCTTGACCGTCGCCGGATTCTCGCCACCCACCTTCTGCAAGGCTTCGGCTACCTGGTGACCCAGTTGCGGGTCTTCGCCAGGCATGCGCACCAGCAAATCGGTGGTCGCACCGAAGTTCTGCACGATGGCTTCGTGATAACCCGCGGTCACCAGTTGCTCACGCACCTTGGTGACATCGGCCGGACGCTCGTAGGTCAGCTCGATGAGCGTACCGCCGGTGAAGTCCAGACCCCAGTTCATGCCCTTATGGAAGACACTGAATATTGCCAGTGCGGTAAGGAACAATGTGACGCCGAACGCAAAGTTGCGAACGCCCATGAAGTTGATTGTACGTAACATGGCAGCCCCTTAAATCCACAACTTCTTGAAGTCACGACCGCCGAAGATCAGGTTGACCATCGCGCGGGTCACCATGATGGCCGTGAACATCGAGGTAAAGATCCCGAGGGACATGGTCACTGCGAAGCCCTTGACCGGGCCGGTGCCCATCGCAAAGAGGATGCCGCCGACCAGCAAGGTGGTCAGGTTGGCGTCGAGAATCGCGGTGAATGCCCGGCCGAAGCCTTCGTTGATTGCGCGCTGCACGGTCATGCCGGCGGCGATCTCTTCACGGATCCGCGAGAAGATCAGTACGTTGGCGTCGACCGCCATACCCATGGTCAACACGATACCGGCGATACCCGGCAGGGTCAGCGTTGCACCCAGCAGCGACATCAGGGCCAGCAGCATCACCATGTTCACCGCCAGAGCGACGGTGGCGATCAGGCCGAAGAAGCGGTAGATGGCCATGATGAACAGCGAGACGAACAGCATGCCCCACAGCGATGCATCGATACCCTTGGTGATGTTGTCGGCACCCAGGCTTGGGCCGATGGTGCGTTCTTCAGCGAAGTACATCGGTGCAGCCAGACCACCGGCACGCAGCAGCAGCGCCAGTTCGGACGATTCGCCCTGGCCGTTCAGGCCGGTAATGCGGAACTGCGCACCCAGCGGCGACTGGATGGTCGCCAGGCTGATGATCTTCTTCTCTTCCTTGAAGGTCTGAACCGGCACGTCTTTCTCGACGCCGTTGACCATCTGCTTGGTGTAAGTGGTGATCGGACGCTGCTCGATGAAGATCACCGCCATGCTGCGACCCACGTTCGAACGGGTCGCACGGTTCATCAACTCGCCGCCGTGACCGTCCAGACGAATGTTCACTTCCGGCGTGCCGTGCTCGCCGAAGCCAGCCTTGGCGTCAGTCACCTGGTCACCGGTGATGATCAGGCCACGCTCGATCAGCGCAGGAGGACGCTTGCCCTCACGGAACTCGAATTCCTCGGAAGTGGCTTTCGAAGCACCCGGCTCGGCAGCCAGACGGAACTCCAGGTTGGCCGTCTTGCCGAGGATACGCTTGGCTTCGGCGGTGTCCTGCACGCCTGGCAGCTCAACCACAATGCGGTTGGCGCCCTGGCGCTGAACGATCGGTTCGGCAACACCCAGCTCGTTGACGCGGTTACGTACCGTGGTCAAGTTCTGCTTGATGGAGTATTCACGGATTTCCGCCAGCTTGGCCGGGGTCATCGCCAGACGCAGCACCGGTTGACCATTGAGGTCGGCCGGAACAATGTCGAAATCGTTGAAGTTCTTGCGGATGATCGAACGAGCCTGTTCGCGGCTGTCTTCATCAGCGAAGCCCAGCTGGATGGCACCGCCCAGTTGCGGCAGGCTGCGATAGCGCAGCTTCTCTTTACGCAGCAGGCTCTTGACGTCGCCTTCGTAGACTTTCAGGCGTGCGTCGAGGGCTTTTTCCATGTCCACTTCCAGCAGGAAGTGCACACCACCGGACAAGTCCAGACCCAGCTTCATCGGGTGCGCAGCGAGGTTGCGCAGCCATTGCGGGGTGGTTTGTGCCAGGTTCAGCGCGACGACGTAGTCATCACCCAATGCCTTGCGTACGACGTCCTTGGCCGGCAGCTGGTCTTCAGCCTTGGTCAGGCGAATCAGCCCGCCCTTGCCGCCGGCAGCCAGGGTGGCAGCCTTGACGTTGATCCCGGATTCCTTGAGCGCAGCGCTCACACGGTCCAGATCAGCCTGATTGACCTGCAGCGCCGTGCTGGCACCGCTGACCTGAATGGCCGGGTCATCAGGATAAAGATTGGGAGCGGAATAAATCAGACCGACCGCCAGCACCGCCAGGATCAGAATGTATTTCCACAGAGGATATTTGTTCAGCATCACGCCGCCCGTTTATGACGCGGGGCGCCTTGCGCGCCCCGTCGATTGAAGATGAAGTTGAAACTTAGATCGCTTTGAGCGTGCCTTTTGGCAGCGTGGCGGCAATGGCGCCTTTCTGGAACTTCATTTCGACAGTGTCGGAAACTTCCAGAACGACGAAATCGTCGGCCACTTTAGTGATCTTGCCGGCGATGCCGCCGGTGGTCACAACTTCGTCGCCTTTCTGCAGGCTGCTCAGCAGGTTCTTCTGCTCTTTGGCGCGCTTGGCCTGTGGACGCCAGATCATCAGGTAGAAGATGACCAGGAAACCGACCAGGAAAATCCACTCGAAACCGCCACCCATTGGGCCCGCAGCAGGTGCAGCGGCGTCAGCCATGGCATTAGAGATAAAAAAGCTCATTTAGCACTCCAGTTGCAAATGTTGAATCTTGGGGTCAGAAAACTCAGTCCAAAGGCGGCACGGGAAGCCCGCGTTTGGCGTAGAAGGCATCGACAAAGGCGGCCAATGTACCCTGTTGAATAGCCTCGCGCAAACCAGCCATAAGCACTTGATAATGGCGCAAGTTATGGATGGTATTGAGCATGCTTCCCAGCATTTCGCCGCACTTGTCCAGGTGATGCAGATAAGCGCGGGAGAAGTTCTGGCAGGTATAGCAATCGCAGGTCGGATCGAGCGGCGAATCATCATGGCGATGGAACGCGTTACGGATCTTCAGCACGCCGGTATCAATGAACAGATGCCCGTTGCGGGCATTACGGGTTGGCATCACGCAATCGAACATGTCCACACCGCGGCGCACACCCTCAACCAAGTCTTCCGGTTTGCCAACGCCCATAAGGTAACGAGGTTTGTCAGCCGGCATCATGCCCGGCAGGTAATCCAGCACCTTGATCATTTCATGCTTCGGCTCGCCCACCGACAGGCCGCCGATGGCCAGGCCGTCGAAGCCGATGTTGTCCAGGCCTTCCAGGGAGCGCATGCGCAGGTCCTGGTGCATGCCGCCCTGAACGATACCGAACAGCGCCGCCGTGTTGTCGCCATGGGCTTCTTTCGAACGCTTGGCCCAACGCAGGGACAACTCCATGGATACGCGGGCGACGTCTTCGTCAGCCGGGTACGGCGTGCATTCGTCGAAAATCATCACGATGTCGGAACCCAGGTCACGCTGGACCTGCATCGACTCTTCCGGGCCCATGAACACCTTGGCGCCGTCGACCGGGGAAGCGAAGGTCACGCCCTCCTCCTTGATCTTGCGCATGGCGCCCAGGCTGAATACCTGGAAACCGCCGGAGTCGGTCAGGATCGGGCCTTTCCACTGCATGAAATCGTGCAGGTCGCCGTGCTTCTTGATCACTTCGGTGCCTGGGCGCAGCCACAGGTGGAAAGTGTTGCCCAGAATGATTTCAGCGCCAGTCGCCTCGATATCCCGTGGCAGCATGCCCTTGACCGTGCCGTAGGTGCCCACCGGCATGAAAGCCGGGGTCTCGACGGTACCGCGCGGGAAGGTCAAACGACCGCGGCGAGCCTTGCCGTCGGTGGCAAGGAGCTCAAAGGACATGCGACTGGTACGACTCATTCTGTTTCCTCTGGGCCTGTTTGTTTAGGGGCAGTAGGTGCGGGATTACGGGTGATAAACATCGCATCACCGTAGCTGAAAAAGCGGTATTCGTTGTCGACGGCGGCTTTATAGGCGGCCATGGTCTCGGGATAACCGGCGAACGCCGAAACCAGCATCAACAGCGTGGATTCGGGCAAATGGAAGTTGGTGACCAGGGCATCGACCACATGGAACGGCCGGCCCGGGTAGATGAAAATGTCGGTGTCGCCACTGAACGGCTTGAGCACGCCATCGCGGGCGGCGCTTTCCAGGGAACGCACACTGGTGGTCCCCACCGCCACCACGCGACCACCGCGAGCGCGGCAGGCGGCAACGGCATCGACCACATCCTGGCCGACTTCCAGCCACTCGCTGTGCATGTGGTGGTCTTCGATCTTCTCCACGCGCACCGGCTGGAAAGTGCCAGCGCCGACGTGCAAGGTCACGAACGCGGTCTCGACGCCCTTGGCGGCAATCGCCTCCATCAACACCTGATCGAAATGCAGCCCCGCCGTCGGCGCCGCCACCGCGCCCAAACGCTCGGCGTAGACGGTCTGGTAACGCTCGCGGTCGGCGCCCTCATCCGGACGGTCTATATAAGGAGGCAACGGCATGTGCCCGACGCGGTCGAGCAGCGGCAACACCTCCTCGGCGAACTTAAGCTCGAACAACGCATCGTGCCGCGCCAGCATCTCGGCCTCGCCACCGCCGTCGATCAGGATCTTCGACCCAGGCTTGGGCGACTTGCTGGAACGCACATGGGCCAGCACGCGATGACTGTCGAGCACCCGCTCCACCAGGATTTCCAGCTTGCCGCCGGAAGCCTTCTGGCCAAACAGGCGCGCCGGAATCACCCGGGTATTGTTGAACACCATCAAATCGCCGGGGCGCAAATGCTCCAGCAAATCAGTGAATTGACGGTGTGCCAGGGCGCCGCTGACCCCATCCAGGGTCAACAGGCGACTATTGCGCCGCTCGGCCAGCGGATGGCGGGCGATCAGCGAATCAGGGAGCTCGAAGGTAAAGTCAGCAACGCGCATGATGGGGTGTCGTCTAGCAGGGCCGGGAAGTCTAGCGGAAATATCAAAAATTCTCCATGTACCTGATTGACCAGCGGTTATCTCATCTCTATACTTCGCCGCCATTGAGCCCTGATGGCGGAATTGGTAGACGCGGCGGATTCAAAATCCGTTTTCGAAAGGAGTGGGAGTTCGAGTCTCCCTCGGGGCACCAACACAATGAAGAAAGGTCTTGAATTTCAAGGCCTTTTTTTTTGCTTGGCGTAAAGGCGGCGTAACAGCTCTCTACTAACACCTGATGGTTAGATGTTGATAACGTAGATTGAACAGTCGGCTAAAGCCCGCGTTCAGGACTGACGCTGGAACAAAAAATAAAGCCGCATATGGAGCGATAAATGAGACGTCAAGCATTCCTGAAAGCTGTGGAAAACGTGGTAGCTGATCTCAGAGAAACGGAACTCGCGCCCATGATCAGCAAGTTCCTCGATGCGCTTCGCAAAGACAGTAACTCTGCGAGCAGTGTCTTCCACTTCCGTACATTCCTTGACTACTCCCTGCGCGCTCAGCGTTACTCCTCAGCCGAACAGCGGATCCTCGAAGTGATGGGACTCAAAGAGCTTCAGGACCCCGACTGGTGGCAAGCTCTAGCTCAGAGAGAACCTTCCTTATCTATGAGTGTTCTTCGAGCTATTCGCTTCACGGTTGAGTTTTTGCCTTACCTTGCAGCCATGCTGGAGCGTGACTACGTCGATCAGACAGCCGCTGCAAGCAAAGAGCTTATCGAGCAAGGCTTTGACACCTTGAGTATCGTATTGGTAGAAGACCACGGCCAACGATCCACTCCCGATAGGCTCATCCTTGCCTTGCAAGGGGTCTCCGAAATTTACCAAGCCATCGCCACTATCGAAGGCGAAAGTCATACCGATCTCTCGGTAGTGGCAATCGACTCTGGAAGTGATAAGTCTTTTGATTTCCTAGGCCTCGCTAAGGTCATGGTAATTTTCAAGGAAACACTGATCGCTATTTGGGATCGCCGAGTGTTTCATCGCAACGTTCACGTCTCCATGTGTGTTCAGAACATCGCGGAATCGCTTCCAATCATCGCGCAGATCCATCAGCTGAAAGAAAATGGAGCGCTTAGCCCTGAGCAAGCAGAACTTTTAAAACGGCAGATGATAAGTGGCGCAACAAAACTCCTCGAAGTGGGAGCCGTGAGCCCCGAGATGGAGTTGGAAGCTCCATCGTCGCCACGTGCATTGATGCGCCCCGAACCAAAGCTATTAGCCGCGCCCATCCACGAAGACCGAAAAGCGGACACCGCTCGATCTTTCAAAGATGATGACGAGGGAGAGGAAGACTCTGGCGAGCTTGATGAAGAGCAAATCAGAGAATTGGAACAGAAGCTTAAACTCGCAAAAAAAAGACGCCGGGCCTAATAACCAGGTCGGCTTAGCATAGCTCTCAGTCAGTATCGACTCCTGCCACTGCTCACGTGTCAGATTCCCATGCTGGTAATGAGGTGAGCACCCCTTTAGCTCTCCAAGAAGGCCCTGATAATCAGGGTCTTTTTTTTTGGTTGCTCAAAAAGAGCGTAACCGAGATTTTTCAAGCACCTAACCACCCTCCCCTGTTTTGCGTCGCGGACAGGTTCCTGCCGGGCTGCCGGATAACCAGGGTGGCCAGCGGGTGAGAGGCATGCTTAAGAGTCCCGATTTCTCAAGTCCGCAATGAGTGTCCGCGCATCAGTCACCCCCCCCCAATGCGAGGGGAAAAAGTTTTCCGGTCCTACCCTCAAAAACGTGTAAGAAGTGTAAGTGAGATTTCTATTTTCCCTTAAACCCTTACAAATCAATGGATTGGTGATTTTCAAAACTGTAAGTGAAGTGTCGGACAGCTGTTTTTTGCATACAGTTTTAGAGTGTAAGTGAGGATCATCTCAAGCAATTGATTTATAAGGTTTTTTCGACCAATACTCCACTTACAGTTTCCTACACTCCTACTGTAAGTGACGATCCCCAGCAAATACGGGGCCTCCAGCCGCTTTCTGACACCACTTACACGTCTGGAGGGGGTTACCAAGAAAAGGGTTTTCTGAAGTCTTGGCGCCATCCTGTGATTCCCACCGAATTCCGCCCGAGAGTGAAAGCCACTGAAACGCTGCAGTCTGCCCGTACCCCTTGTTGCACTTGGCTTGCAGGGAATTCAGCCTATTCCCGCACACAGCCAACCTCCGCCCCAAAAAGATCGTGTGCGTTTATGAAAATGCACCGAAACCCACGTTTTCAAAGTTTTCGCCCAATGAAACCGGGCACTCCAGCGCGCCCCCTTCCATGACCGCACTCTGCGCCACTGTGTAACCGCGCTTCACTTCCCTTCAAAACTTTGCACTTTGTGAAATGGCCGATCCCCTGCAGAGCCCCACGGCCTGCCTGGGCTGCAGGTTCGTTTGCACTACATCCGAATTTGCACAAAAAAAGGACACAAAGCCCGTCGGCGGGAGGGGGATAAGTGCTTTTTCCGATGTTTTTTTCTTGGCCAGGCGATTTTCGGCATCTGCTCGCGCTGATTTTCGTCGGGGTGCAGTAGCCAACTCGTCGATGCTCGATATACTGTTTATTCGTACAGTACTTTAGTTCGGTGAGGTGACGACAATGATCCAGGGCGGCTTCGAAACTCTACCGGCAAGAGAGACAGCGCTTGCTCAATGGCATGTGCTGCTGCGAGACGACATCGCCCTGCTTGCTGCACCTGGTGCACATCACAAGACACTTTTGAGCCAGGCCCATGCGTTGCACCGAGCACAGGTCATCGATCGTGACGATCTCAGTGATCTTCTGGAGCAGGCGGATGGTGCCTTGGCCTATGCAGTGGAAGCATTGCTCGGCGTGCGAAGCGACGAGTAGAGGACAGGTAGACATGCACATGTCTCGTAACCCCCATGCGGCGGCATGGCGTAGCCCTTACTCCACAGGAACGCAGACGCTATCCTGCAATCAGGGGGAATGTGATGGTGAACGCTGAGAACAGCAGCGAGCTCGGTCTTAGCGCCAATGTTGCCCGCGTCGAAGTGGGACTACCCAAAGACCCTGACCCTCTCCCCCGATTGCTTGACGCCACACCGGCGGGAATGGCAGTCACCGGGTTTGTGTTGAGCGGCATTGAATACATCGACGGTTGCGCTTATGCGTAATCCTGGTGGTGTCGGTTGGCTTAGACCAGGTACTGAACCAACCTTGAAAAAGACGATGCCAATCAATGAAATCATTCGGCTATCATCCTCGTACTGATAATCAAGGAACGAGAACAAAAAATGCCACCAGCCTGGATCTCCGCCCGAATAAACGACAAAGAAAGGAAGTTCAAGAACAGCGATACCGTTCGCGAATATATTGATGGTGAGCTTAACTATTGGAAGTGGCTACAAGAAGTCCAAGGTAACAATCGAGGCTACACTACAGAAATTTACAATATGCTTTTCTTTTCAAAATTAAGACCATTACTCGACCGATTTGACGCGAGCCACCCAAACTACAACGACTTCTCTATAGGTAGTGCAAGCGCTCCATATATAGAAAGCACAAGCAAAGAAGGCTTGTTGATCCAGAAGACCTACGACAGCTACGGCAGCATTACAGCCGCGTTCTTGCTTATATATATATCCGCAAACACCAGAACAACAATCCTCTCAAGCAACAACATCCGACCCTTTACCGACACATTAGGACTCTCATACGAAAAAGCCGTAGCAATTCAAATCGCAGTTTCAAACGAGGATACATCAGGACTAATTAAAAGCTCAAAATCCCAAGCTCTAGACAAGGCACTTGAAAAATTCACCGAAGATGCCGACCTGTCCATCAACAACATAAACGAACAACAAACTGAAATTGAAGAACACATTAAAGACGTGAAAGAAAGTATCAATCGCGACGCAACTGACATTCAAAGATCATTCAAGCGCAGAAATAAAGTTTATAGAAGTTACGCAAGTAAATTCAAAGACGAGGCACAGCAATCCCTTGAGGATGCAAAGCAACGTCTTGCATCCGCGAAAGCCGCCTACGATGACCAGATAGATCTAGACGCTTCAGTTCAATATTGGATTGACCGTAAAGACACTCATTCAAAATTCAAAGTGCTCTGGTTTTTTGCAATCATCATATGCATGGCCATGACGTTTACATCGCTGCTTACTTATTACAGTTATGGTGGCGCTGTCGGGCTTTCGAAATACATGCACACACAAGCCGAGTCCGCCCCAAATCAAACCGAAAAACAGAATTCCGAATCAAACACAAACACAGATCAAAAGACCACAGCCAAAATCATTCTTGGCCACACCGGCTCCGAACTTTCCCTAGCAATAGCCGAACTCGCTGGTGCCGCGTTACTTATTACGCTTTTTGGCGTCCTGATAAAAATAACGCTACGTCAATTTAACACTCATTCGCACATGGCCCTTGATGCTGCCGAACGGATCACTTTCACAAAGACTTATCTGGCATTGCTAAATGAAGGAAAGCTTAAAGCAGATGAAGATAGGCGTTTGATTTTGGAGAGTCTGTTTAGATCGTCCCAACCCGGGAGTTTAGTGGAAATCCCATTCTCCAGCCCTATCGAGCTAATACTAAAAACGCTAACTGACAAAAAGCCTTCACCCTGATAATTCAATAGAAGTGAAAAAAACAGCCCGCTCATAGCGGGCTATTTTTTTGTTTCACATCTGAAGGCTGATCAAACCGCAATACCTCGACGCGTAGCGTAGGCGCGTAAATCTGCCACGGTCTTCGTCAATTCGTCGGCCGTCAACAGAACGCTGTGATACTGAAACAGCGCAATGTCTACGGTGCCCTTCTGGCTGTTGGAGTAACCGCTGCCGATACGCATTGTGCGGCCGGCGAGTCGACGGGGCACCGCTTGTGCGAAGGTATTGGTCAGGTTCGCGGTGTGCGCCTTGGTGGTGACGCCGGCAGGACTTACCTGGACAGAATACAGGCCCCATTTGGTTGTAGGCGCTGGCGAAACGGATGCAGTCACGTTGACGTTGCTGGCATCGTCATTGCCGAAGCCACCGGTGCCCGACAGGCGATCAGTGAGCGGAATGTACATACAAACACCCGACAGCGCACCGCTGCCGTAGCTGCCGCAAACCAATGGTGTTTCGTCTGGAGTACCACCGATGCCCGCGCTTTTGGCGATCACGAGCATGGTCAGGCTTTCAGTCTCCAGGATGCCGGTCTGGATGTAATTGGTCATCCCTTTACAGGTCAGGAACGCATCGCTCGCAACCGGGACGCCTACAACACTGCCAGGCAACTTCCCCGCCGCGTAATTGCGTGCATGCCCGCCGGAATCCGCACCGAGCCGCCGGTATCGGTGCCCAACGCAGCGCTCGCCAACCCGCTGGCCACGGCCACTGCCGAGCCGCTGCTTGAGCCACCCGGAGCGCGATGCACGTTAGGCGGTCCAGCTCGTCCAGTTCGCCCTTGGTCAGCGTGGCCTGTTTTTCTAACAGCAGGGTGATCCGCCGGCTGACGGCCGTCAGCGGTTCCTCGTCCGAAAGCATGTCCTCCCAGCCGCCCTGCCGGATCCAGTAGTAGACGATCCGAATGTTGGGCAGCTTGAGTTGCGCCTGAATTTCCTTCGCTTTGCAGCGGCGCAGGAAAAGGCGTTTGGCGGCTTCTTTGACTTCGGTTGGGTAGTACATGGGCCGCAGTCTATGCGGCGAAAACGCTGGAAACGCGGAGTTAAAATCGTCCTACTTCGTAGAATGGCAATCGACGATGAACGCGGCATCAAAGCGTTTGTTTGGACGTCTGCAGCTCCATATCGTGGCGGCTCAAACCACCGATTGAGCGCAGTTAACGCCCATGCCCCGTTCCTTAGTTTCGTATTGGAAACGAGTCGCCACCAGCGGCCCGACCGTTGATGGTCGCGAAATCCTTCCCCAGGAACTGCGCGATATCGCCGAGACCTACCCCACCGACCTGTGTAGGAGCTGCCGAAGGCTGCGATCTTTTGATCTTGCTCTTCCATGCCGCCCACACCGGTTGAACATTTCACAAGGATTCCCCCCATGGTATTGCACCTGGAAACCGTCGCCCTCTTCTCCCTCAAGCTGGCTTATGAATCGGAAGATTCAAGCCCGATTTTGCGTGACGACCTGGTGATGGGGGATTACCAGCGGGATGTGTTTGAGTTGCTGGTGCGGCGGGGGGATCTTGAGGCGATTCAGTTGAAGGTGGATGAGTGTGTGGGGTTGGCGCTGGAGGCCATTGGGGGTGTGGATAAGCCATTGGGGCGGGAGTTGCGGAGGTTGGCGGGTGAACTCCGCAGTGCGCGGACGATGGAGCAGCTTGATACTCCACTCATCTCGCTTAGGGATTACTTGAAAGACATTTTGTGAGTGTTCTAAGTCAGTGGGCGCCGAGAGATAAAAATCCTGCACGGGCTGCCTCCCTGTCGCTAGCCGCACAAAAAATGGGCACCTGCAAAACTCTCTCAATCAACTAAAAAGTGAGCGCTGCCAGCACCCATTTAGATTTTTTGCAGGGATGCCATTGTTTCGAGCAGATCAAAAAAAACGATAGCGCTGGAGAATTCGCTGGATTAACTGAGCTTGAGCGCCAGATGAGCAACGATTTTGAGGGAAAGATAGGACCACACTCTTCGATTGGACGCTATCTACTACCGCTTTACTAGAGATTGTGTCAGTTTCGCTGCTACTAAATTTTACGGAGCTTGCGGCCTCGAAACAGAAGGATAGCTGCGCCATTTTCTCAGCTTCGCGTTTTTCTTCTAACAGATCCATACACAAGCTCCTTCGCTTCTGGCCTTTAAAGGCGGCGGGATTCTAGCCCCTTCACTACCAATCCTTCAAGGGTAGAGACCGCCTCCATTGAGATACGTGCCACTGGTTCCGCGTCCCTTAGGATCATGCGTCCATCCTTTTTCCGACCAGCGGGATTGGCGGAAAAAAACTTAAGGAATCGCGATGGCGCGACGCCATCAAAAGGAAGCACGCGTACCTTCGTGATATCACTCTCATTTTCAGTTATAGCATCTTGGTGCAGCCTGGTAGCAAGACTCTTACGATAAGGCTCAAGAAAAATCACTTCTTTAATCCCAGCTGCTACCAAATGCCGAGCGCACGAATGGCATGGGTATGTGGTGACGAATAATTTCCCATGTCTAATTTTCGCTCCGTCTGTCGCCCCTGCATTGAGCAATGCGTGCATTTCAGCATGCACCGCCCGTGAGAACTCAATTAAACTTTTAAGTTGAGTTTTCCCTCTAATAACTGAAAGAGCCGCCTCTTTTTTATCTGGCGATATTATTTCAGACTCAACCAACTTATCTACTATATAATTAGATATCGCTTTCTTCTCTTGATCATTTGAGCAAACACCACCCCCCATATTCCAGCATCGACGATCCTCATCCGAATTAAGTCCATCACCCTCAGTCTGATATAGCCCTCCGAATGCTTTAGGAACATCATTCCAGCCTGTCGATATTAACTCTCCTTCTTCACTTGTTATTGCCGCACCAACCTGTCTAGAAAGGCATGCTGAATTTCTTGCCGCTGAGAACGCTGCATACATTGCACGCTCGTTTACTGTTGGCGTCGCAATTACAGTTCCCAACATCAAATCTAAAAACCTCTTTACTCTACTAAGTCGGTGGGAATCGGTTGTTTTCTCAACACGAAGGAAAAAGTCTGACTGAGGAAATGTATCTTCAACTCGCTGTCCATGATCTATTTCTTCGCCCGAGTCACGATCAATCAACTCATGAATTTTCTCGTTTTTTAAGGCGCCCTCAAGCCGTGCTATCCGCATCTCTATGGGTGAATAGACACCAACAACATATAACATCTCCCCATAGATCGACCGCAAGAGACGCAGTTCATCAACATGCTTTACTGAGTCGATAATGTGACACCATTTTAGAGTAACATTAGGCACCAAACCATCGTCACTTTCGTCATTAAACAAGTCAGGATGCTCAGCTTTTTTAGCTGCCGCCGCTTTCACTTGCTCAGCGGCTCTTGCGATACTTATTTTCCTAACCGCCAGCTTCGCTAAGACTTCATTACCATGATCTCTGCGCAGATCATTCCCAGCCTCAATCAGATCTTTGATTGAACTATCAGGAGCTAATCCAGTTTTATTTCTGATCTCCTCACTAAGCCTGATTATTTCGACATATTCATAGCCGTAATCTGTACTCAGTAATAAATCTTTAAAACTTTGCGCGACTTCGTGCAGCGGCGTCCCTAACGGACCACATAGCGCAATGACCACTTGTGGCGTTAATGTCCTTTCAATAGCAAGCACATCATCAAAACCACTACCAGTATTGGTTGCTCCGACGACACGAAGCCCTGTTTCGACAGCGGCCATGAGACACGTCCTTTTGTAATTGTGCTGACTGGATAATGGCATGACACCATCGATCCGGATAGCCCTTCAAGCGCCGCCACTCTGTCACTTACCTATCATTTGATAGTTCTCTAGAAAATCAGGTAACTCCAATTAGGTAGGCCCTAGGCAACAGACTCGACCCCTCGCCCTTGCGGGGATATTCCAAGGGGACGAAAAGGGAGAGGGCTGGCTTGAGCTGAAGCTTCCGAAGGTTGCATGAGTCGGACCCGCACGATACCCTCCCACCGTCGCTGCCAATTCAGCGACCGGGTGTGAGAGCCCGAAACAATCAAGGCGCAAAGCGCCCCAAAACCTATCGCGGCGTTTTTTTTCGTCTGCGATATGGCTTTATGGCGGCTGTGCGTGGGAGACCTTCGGGTCTACCGGTTGCCTTGATTGCCGGTTTCTCACCCCGCGCACGGCTGTCACCCAAGCCCGTGAGAAGGCTCGTGGCAGCTCCTCAAATCAAGGATGTTGACCATGACCAAGATAAATCCGTTTGAAATTTGGCTTTACCCTCTACGCAATTCCCAATCGCGTAACGCCCTCCCCCATTGCCTCTCCATCCTCGGAGGTGGCCAATGACTGAACAACCCGAACTCAAAACCATTGGCCTGACGCCGGCCATCTACTGTGCGGACCAAGCACTGTTCCATGTCACGCGTGATGTTCCCCTCGGGGATGCGTTGGCGATGGCTTCTGATCTTCTGTTTTTGGCCAAGGCGCTGAGCAAGGATGCGGCTTATGCCAGGGATACGGACTATCACGCCTGGGCTGCGCATTATTTGACGGCGATGGGGAAGGCGGTGGTGGATGATGTGGTGAAGGTGCTGATGCGGGATCGTACTTCTGCAACGACACCTAAGCAGCCGACGGTGAAATCCGAAGGATAGCGCCTGAGATCCGATGAGCCCCGAGTTATTCGGGGCTTACAAATATGCAGCGCTCGGTGACCAAAAACACGTGACGGCCCCCCTCCCTTGTAGTCAGATACGGCTATCGTTTGAACTGGCTGTGTAGAGGCATATTGCTGGAATGGTTATGGCACCAAAACGGAATCACACATGGAAGCGCTGATTAATCCGGACGTTCTGCGATGGGCGCGTGAGCGAGCATCCCTGAGCACGAGCGCCCTGGCCAAAAGTCTTGGTACGCAGGAAGACAATGTGCTGGCCTGGGAGCAAGGCAAGAAAAAGCCCTCCTTCAACCAAGCCATGAATTACGCCTGGCAGACGTACATCCCGTTTGGGTACCTTTACCTGTCTCAGCCACCAGTGGAAAGCCTTCCGCTGCCGGATCTCAGAACAATCAATGGAAAACGTGACCACGGATACAGTCTCGCCCTCATGGATACCATCAGGTGGGCCATGGAAAGACAAGAATGGTATCGCGACTACCTGATCAGCCAAGGCGTCACTGAAAATAGAACTGTCGGAAGGTTTTCGGTAAGCGACAGCGTGGCAGTGATCGTTGCAGACATCCGAGCGACCTTGGGCATCCCCAGCAAACCAAACCGCGGCGATTTTGATGACTACTTCAAGGACCTGATAAGCAAAATTGAAATAGTGGGCATCCTTGTAATGCGCAATAGTATTGTCAACAACAATACGAGCAGGCCATTGTTTGTAGAAGAGTTCCGAGGCTTTGCAATCAGCGACAAGTTAGCGCCAGTCATTTTTATCAATACAGCCGATTGCCCTGAGGCAAGACTGTTCACTTTAGCTCATGAGCTGTCTCATATTTGGATAGGTCGTTCTGGCGTGTCTGACGGTGACCCTGCCAATCATAGATCTGAAGAAATATTGTGTAATGCGGTAGCGGCAGAGCTATTAACGCCCGAGCGCGAATTCCTCGCCTCTTGGGAGGCTGACATTGAATGGCAAGAAAACATTCCCTCCTTAACAAAATTCTTCCATGTTAGTGGCTGGGTGATAGCCAGGCGCGCCCTGACTTTCAATCTCATAACACCATCCGAATATGGTGCATTTATTGCCAGAAAGATCGCTGAGCACAAAGCTCGCAGCAAGAATGACACGCCGGCATACAACAGACTGCAGACAGGGCGAGTCAGCAAAACGCTTGCTACAGCAGTGGCAAGTGAAGCATTAAGTGGAAGAATGCTTTATCGAGATGCAGCGCGTCTGATTGGCGTGAAGCCGCACAAGCTATCTGACTATTCTAAAAAGAAACTTGGATTTTGAGTTATTTGCTAGACGCGAATTCCTACATACAGGCGAAAAATACTCATTACCGGATGGGTTTTTATCCTGGTTTCTGGGATTGGTTAGACAACGCTTATTGAGAAGCTGGGGCAGTCAACTTCCATGCTCCAGAAACAAGAAGGCCCGAACGTAATGCCGGACTGAGCCAGCACCAGAGGATCGGGCGCGATTGACATCAATGCTGCCGCAGCCAAATGACCAAGTCAATGTGTACGAAATTTGGCTTTTCCTTTCACACAAGTCCCAATCGCGTAACCCCCTCCCCCATTGCCTCTCCATCCTCGGAGGTGGCCAATGACCGAACAACCTGAACTCAAAACCATCGGCCTGACACCGGCCATCTACTGCGCGGATCAAGCGCTGTTCCATGTCACTCGCGGCGTTCCTCTCGGCGATGCATTATCCATGGCCTCCGATTTCCTGTTCCTGGCCAAAACCCTCACTGAAGATGCCGCCTATGCCAGAGACACTGACCGCCACGCCTGGGCTGCGCATTATCTGACCTCGCTGAGTAAGGCATTGGTGGATGATGCGGTGAAGGTGCTGACGCGGGACCGGACGGTTGTGACGACACAGAAACGGGCCGAGGCGAAGGCTGTGGATTAGTCGCTGTAAGACTCAGCCCTTTCAAGGTCTTCGTTTAGAATCCCCTAAAACTCCAGTCAGGGTGACGAAAACGATGTGGGCAGAAGTTCTAGCGCGGTTTGAAAAAAAGACACCGGCCAGTGTCATGACGAAATTGATACTGGAGCAGGCTGTTCCTGCCGAATGGGTTGATCAGGTGTTTGAAGAACACCGTCAACGCCAGTACCCGCGTGAGCTGTTGTTTTCGACCATCGTTGAGCTGATGTCCCTTGTTTCATTGGGT